>CAZIDS010000001.1:0-60531 GCA_964537945.1 uncultured Gemmatimonas sp.
GCGAAGAAGGCGACCGAGTCGCTCTTCCCCTCGGAGACGTAGGTCATAACGCGCTGGAAGAGCCGGTCGGCGCGTTCCTCGGGTCCCATCTGCGAGATGTCCGGTGCACGTCCGGACGGCGCGGTCGCGACAGGCGCCCCGCGCGCGGCCGCGGGACGGCGTCCGACGTTCTGCCCGACGATGAAGGCGAGCAGGCAGAGCAGCGCGATGCCCGCGACGGCCCACGGCAGCACCGTGTTGACGGTCGGTCCGCCCGCGCCGTCGCCGGACGCACCGGCCGGGGCTGCGACGCGCCCGGATCCGTCGGTGGGACTGCCGCAGCGATGGCAGAACTTCGCGCTCGCGCGGATCGCGGCGCCGCAGGCGGTGCAGAAGCGCTGGTCGTTCATCGGCGGAAAGCTAATCGCGCGGGGGCGCACGTCGTGCGGTGCGGTGGCGCCGTGCCTCTCGGGGCGCCGATATTCCCCGGACGATGACCGCCCCCCGCCCGATCCCGGCCGACCTGACCGGCGCGACGCCGAAGGAGATCCTCGAGCTCGCGCACGCGCACCAGGTGCGCTTCCTGCGACTGCAGTTCACCGACATCCTCGGCGTGAACAAGAACGTCGAGGTGCCGGCCTCGCAATTCCAGAAGGCGCTCGCCGGCGACATCCTCTTCGACGGCTCGTCGATCGAGGGATTCGTGCGCGTCGAGGAGTCGGACATGCTGCTGCGGCCCGACCTCGCGACGTTCCGCGTCTTCCCGTGGGGCGACCAGCACTCGCGCGTCGCGCGGGTGATCTGCGACGTGACGACGCCCGAGGGCGAGCCGTTCGCGGGCGACCCGCGGCACGTGCTGAAGCGGCAGGTCGAGCGCGCGGCGAAACTGGGCTACGTGATGAACGCGGGGATGGAAGCCGAGTTCTTCCTGTTCAAGCAGCCGGCCGACGGCAGCGCGGCGACGACGACCCACGACGTCGGCGGCTACTTCGACCTCGCGCCGATGGACCGGGGCGAGGAAGCGCGGCGCGCGATCGTCGCGACGCTCGAGCAGATGGGCTTCGAGGTGGAGGCGGCGCACCACGAGGTCGCGCACGGGCAGCACGAGATCGACTTCCGCTACGCCGACGCCCTCACGACGGCCGACAACATCGCGACCTTCCGCTTCGTCGTGAAGCACGTCGCGCAGCAGTTCGGGCTGATGGCCTCGTTCATGCCGAAGCCGATCTTCGGGCAGAACGGGAGCGGCATGCACACGCACCAGTCGCTCTTCAAGGGCGGCGAGAACGCCTTCTTCGACGCGAAGGGCGAGTACCAGCTCTCGGCCGTCGCGCACCACTACATCGGCGGGCTGCTGAAGCACGCGCGCGGGATGAGCGCGATCACGAACCCGCTCGTGAACTCGTACAAGCGGCTCGTGCCGGGCTTCGAGGCGCCGGTGAACGTGGCGTGGTCGATGCGCAACCGCTCGCCGCTCATTCGCGTCCCGGCGCGGCGCGGCACGGGGACGCGCGTCGAGCTCCGCTCGCCCGACCCGGCGGCGAACCCCTACCTCGCGCTCGCCGTGATGCTCGCCGCCGGGCTCGACGGCATCGGGACCGGCGCGACGAGCCGCGAGCCGGTGAACGAGAACATCTACGAGATGAGCTTCCGCGAGCGCCGGCGCCTGCGGATCGACGACCTCCCGACGAGCCTGCACGAGGCGTGCGATGAGCTCGAGAAGGACGCCGAGATCCAGGAGGCACTCGGGCCGCACGTCACGGAGCACTTCCTCGCCGCGAAGCGCGAGGAGTGGCGCGACTACATCTCGCAGGTGTCGGCGTGGGAACTCGAGCAGTACCTGGCGAAGTACTGAGGCCGCGATGCGATCGATGCGCCGACTGCTGACCGCCCTCGCCGGCGCCGCGCTCTCCGCGTGCGGCGGCGCCGCCGCGACGACCGCCGAGACGGCACCCGCGCCGGCCGACGCCGCGCTCGCCGTGCCGGAGGGCGAGGTCGAGAAGACGGCCTTCGCCGAGGAGCTCAACGTCGTGCTGCTCGCGATGACGCGGCTGCCGACGGGGATCTACTATCGCGACGTCGAGCCGGGGACCGGCCAGCAGGCGGCGCCCGGGCGCGAGGTGCTGATGAGCTACATCGCGTACCTCGCGGACGGCACCGAGGTGGACCGCACCGCACCGGGCGCGCGGCCGCTCGCGTTCAAGGTCGGCGAGGGCGTCGTCATCCGCGGCTGGGACCTCGGCGTGCGCGGGATGCGCGTCGGCGGGACGCGGCAGCTCGTCGTGCCGTCGCGCTACGCGTACGGCCCGAGCGGCTCGGCCAAGGTGCCGGCGAACTCCGTGATGGTCTTCGTCGTGCGGCTCGACGGCGTCCGATGAGACGGATCGCGGCCGCGGTGCTGCTGTCGGTCGCCGCGGCCAGCGCCGCGTCCGGCGCCGCGGCCGGCGCCGCGCCGAGTCCGCCGCCGCCGGTGATGCCGCCGCTGGGCCGCTTCACCGACGACTACGGTGGCACGCACGTGGTGTCCCGCACCGAGTGGCAGCAGGGCACGAAGGCGCGCTACACGATCGTCGCGTGGCATCCCGAGGGCCGCTATCTCATCGCGCAGAACGGGCCCGACAACCCTGGCGCGCCCGGGAAGTGGACGCGCATCGACTGGGTGCTGCTCGAGGGGATGGCGCCCTGGACCTGGGCGTTCTGCTTCAGCGCCTACGAGGCTCCGACGCGCGACAGCGCCGAGGCGACGCGGATCGCGAAGCCGGAGACACCCCGCACCGGATGCAACGGCTTCCCGTACTCACGGCTGAAGCCCGCCGAGTGACGGGCTGTCGATCACTTCTGGCGCGTGCCCGTGAAGTTCGCGCCGCCCTGTCCCGCGAAGTCCACCGTGCCGCGCAGATGGTCCGCGTCGACGATGACGCCCGCGAAGCTGAGCACGATGCTGGCGTCGCCGCCGGCCGATAGCTCGAACTTCACCGAGTCGCCCTTCACGCTGCCCTTCAGCTGGCGCAGGCCGAGCATGCGGGAATCGTAGGTGCCGGTGAGCGCGTCGCCTTTCTGCTCGAACTTCACGGTCGGCGTGCCGGTGCCGTTCTCGGTGATCACCTCGAACGCCCACGTGCCGGTGAGGTCGTGGAAGACGGTGGCCGCGAGCGCGGCGGTGGCGGAGAGAGCGAGCGCCGCGATGATGGCGGCGAGCCGGAACGAACGCATCGGAAGGGACCTCGGGGAATGACGCAGGGGCGCGCCCGGGATGGACGCGCCCCCTGTCGTACGCGAAAACTAACTACGGCAGCGTGAGCGCGAGCCCCGACGGCTTGAGCTGGTCATTGAGCCGCGGCACTCGCGCGAGCAGCGCCTCCGCCTCCTTGATCGCCTCGTCGAGCGCCTTCATCGCGTCGCCGGAGTTGCGCGTGGTCGATGCGCTCGGTGCCTCCCAGATGCCGATGAGCAGGCCCTTCAACTGGCCGACGCGTGCGAGCGAGTTGCCCGGCGCCGCGAACTGCCCGCCGAAGCCGCCGCCACCACCACCGCCGCCGGGACCGCCGCCCTGGCCACCGGGCGCCGGCGCGCCAGGCAGCCGGCCCGGCTGCACACCGAATTTCACGCGGATCGTGTTGAAGTCGGCCTTGAATGCGTCGTACGCGGTCTTCATCTCCGGCGTGAGGGCGGGGGTCGAGTCGCGCTTGGAGTCGAAGAGCGCGACCTGCGAGGCGAGCTGGCCGAGGCGCGTGGCGACGGTCTGTCCGCGCTGCTGCGACGCGTGCAGCTCGTTGACGAGCTTGTCGTACGCGACGCGCTGCGCACCCGCGAAGCGCTCCTCGACCTTCGGGTCCATGATGATGCGCATGGGCTTCGAGTCGATGACGGTGCCATCGGCGACCAGCGAGACGGTGTAGTTCCCGGGCGTCACGTACGGACCCGCGTTCGCGCCGCCGCCACCGAATCCGCCGAAGCCACCACCACCGCCGGGCCCGCCGCCGGGCCCGCCCGCGGCGCACGGATTCTGCGGCTTGTAGCCCGGTTCGGGGAGGTTCACGGGCACGCCCGGCACCGCCGGCGGACGATTGCCGCCCTGGCCGAACTGCCCGCCGCCGCCTCCGCCGCCGCCGCCACCGAATCCGCCGCCGCCGGCGGGCGCGCCCGTGATCGGCGCGACGCGCTGGTCCCAGCACACGGTCTGGATGCCCGCGCGGTTCTTCGACGCCGGGACGGTCAGTTCACGCACGACGCGATTGCCGCTCGAGATGCGCACGAGCAGCGCCTGCGGCGGCGTCTTCACGAAGAACGAGATCACCGCCTCGACCGGCGGGTTCTCGCCGATGAAGGTCTGGTGCCCCCAGAACTCGTCGTTGCGGTCATCCTTGGCCTTCCACTGCAGCGCGGTCGGGACCGAGAAGAGGCGCGCGTTCGCGACCGACTGCGCCGCGGCCCACTCCTGGATCGGCTCGAGGTGGTCGAGCACCCAGATCGCACGACCGTGCGATGCGACGAGCATCGCGTTGTCGCGCGGGTGGATGGTGATCTCGTCGACGCGGACGTTCGGGAAGTTCGCGCGCAGGCGCTTCCACGTCGCACCGCGGTCGAGCGTGAGGAAGATGCCCGACTCGGTGCCGGCGTAGAGGATGTCGGCGTTGCGCGTGTCCTCGGTGATCGTGTGCACGACCTCGCCGGCGAGGCCGGCGTCGATGCGGCGGAAGGTCGCGCCGTGGTCGGTCGTGACCCAGATGTACGGCGCGTAGTTGTTCTGCCGGTGATCGTCGACCGAGACGTACGCCGTCGCCGCGTCGAAGCGCGAGGGGACGACCTCGGAGACGAAGGCGCCGGCGGGGAAGCCGCCGAGGCGCGACGTGACGTCGGTCCAGGTGCGGCCGCCATCGCGGGTCATCTGCACGGCGCCGTCATCGGTGCCGGCCCAGATCACGCCGGGCTGCTTCGGCGACTCGGCGAGCGCGACGATCGCGGGCCAGCTCGCGATGCCGTCGTTGCGCGCGATGGTGATGTCGGAGTTCTTCACGCCGAACATCGTCGAGTCGTTGCGGTTCCCGTTCCGCGTGAGGTCGGGGGAGATGACCTCCCACGAGTCGCCGCGGTCGGTGGAGCGGAAGACGCGGTTGCCGGCGATGAAGAGCACGCCCGGCTGCGCGCCGTGGATCATCGGCGTGTCCCAGTGGAAGCGGAACGCCTCACCGGCGGCGGGCGCCGGCGTCACGTTGCCGGCATTCGGCCGGATGGAACGCGACTCGCCGGTCACGACGTTGCGGCGGATCGTGTTGCCGTCCTGGGACTCGGTGTAGACCCAGCGCGAGTCGCGCGGGTCGGGGATGGCGACGAAGCCGTCGCCGCCGAGGATCTGGAACCAGTCGTAGTTGTAGATGCCCGCACCGTGCCGCGACGCGCTCGGCCCGCACCAATCGTAGTTGTCCTGCATCCCGCCGCAGATGTTGTACGGCACCTCCATGTCGTAGCCGACATGGTAGAAGAGGCCGACAGGCAGGTTGGGGATGAAGGTCCAGGTCTTCGACATGTCCCACGACACGGCGAGGCCGCCGTCATTGCCGATCAGGATGTGCTCGGAGTTCGCCGGGTCGATCCAGATCGCGTGGACGTCGTCGTGCGTCACGCGCGCGGCGTCCTGTTCGAAGGTCTTGCCGCCGTCGATGGTCATCTGCACGCCGACGCCGCCCATGTAGACGCGGTCGGCGTTGTTGGGGTCGACGCGGACCTGCGAGAAGTACATCGGGCGCGGATTGTTGTTGCTCACCATGCGCCAGGTCGCGCCGGCGTCGGTCGACTTCCAGACGCCGGTCTTGCCGGAGTCGGCGGGCGTGGTCGTGGGCGCCTCGACGCTCGCATACACGATGTTCGGGTCCTGCCGGTAGACGTCGATGCCGATGCGACCGAGCGGTCCGGTGGGGAAGCCGCCCGCGAGCCTCGTCCAGGTCTCGCCGCCGTCCGTGCTCTTGAAGAGACCGCTGCCGGGCCCGCCGCCGTTCATGCAGCAGTTGGTGCGCCGGCGCTGGTACATCGACGCGTAGAGCACCTTCGGGTCCTTCGACGACATCGCGATGTCGTTGGCGCCGGTGTTCTCGTCGCCGCCGAGGACCTTGCGCCAGGTGCGGCCGCCGTCGGTGGTCTTGTAGACGCCGCGCTCGCCGCCGGGGCCCCAGAGCGGGCCGGTGGCGGCGACGAAGACGACGTCATTGTTCGTCGGGTCGATCAGGATGCGGTTGATGTGCTTCGAGTCGCGGAGCCCCATCGGCGCGAAGGTCCGGCCGCCGTCGGTGCTCTTCCAGAGCCCGTCGCCCCAGCCGGTGGACTGGCGGTTGTTCGACTCGCCGGCGCCGACCCAGACGAGGTCGGGGTTCGTCTGCGAGATGGTGACGTCGCCGAGCGAGAGGAGCCCCTGGTCCTGCAGCAGGGGCGTCCACATCGCGCCGCCGGAGGTCGTCTTCCAGAGGCCGCCGTGCGCGGTCGCGACGTACCAGACGGCGGTGTTCCTCTCGTAGACGTCGATGTCGGCGATGCGGCCGGACATCGTGGCGGGGCCGATCGAGCGGAAGTGCAGCGCGTCGAATTCGGTCGCGACGGGCAGCTGTGCGCGGGCGGGCATCGCCGCAGTGGCCAGAAGGAGGGCAGCGGCGAAGGCCCGGTGGTGCCGGAGATTCACGGGATGCTCCACGTGCGGGGGATGGAAGGGTGCCGTCGTAGAACGTACCGCGGGGCCGCACCGCTGGGGAGCGCGTAGCTTTCCGCGCATGAGACTCCTGCTCCGCGTGCTCGGCGTCGTCGTCGTGCTGGTCCTCCTCCTCGCGGCCGGCGCCTGGTTCGGCGGGCGCGCCTACCTCGCGCGCTCGGTCGCGCAGCACGATGGGACGGCGGTGGCGCCAGGGCTCGGCGCCGAGGTGGAGGTGCTGTTCGACGCGCGCGGCGTGCCGCAGCTGTACGCGAGCACCGAGGCGGACGCGCGCTATGCGATCGGCTGGCTGCACGCGAGCGAACGGCTCTTCCAGATGGAGCTCACGCGGCGGATGGCGCGCGGCGAACTCTCCGAGCTCTTCGGGCCGGTCGCGGCCGACCTCGACGAGCAGCAGCGGCGGCTGGGCTTCGCGTGGCAGAACGCGCGCGACCTGCCGTCACTCGACTCGGCCGCGCGCGCGAGCCTCGAGCAGTACGTGGCCGGCGTGAACGCGTGGGTCGCGCAGGCGCGGCCGCTGCCGCCCGAGTTCGTGCTGCTCGGCTTCGCGCCGCGACCGTGGACGGTCGAGGACGTGTCACTGGTGGGCTTCTACCAGAGCTGGTTCGCGCTTTCGCTGATGGACAAGGGGAAGGACTATCGCGAGGCGTTCGCGAAGCTCGGCGGCGACGCGAACCGGCTCGCGCACGCGGTGCAGGAGTGGTCGCCGGCGACGGTGCCGGAGACGCAGGGGTCGCTGCGGATGACGAAAGCGTCGAACTCGTGGGTCGTGGCGCCCGCGCACTCGGCGAGCGGCGCGGCGCTGCACGCGTCCGACCCGCACCTCGAGCTCTCGAGCGCGCCCGGTCTCTGGTACGCGCTCGGCGTGCACACCGCCGACGGCATCGACGCCGTCGGCATCAGCGGGCCCGGGCTGCCGAACGTCTCGATGGGCCACAACCGCGACGCGAGCTGGGCGTTCACCGTCGCGCCGATCGACCTCATCGACGACTACAAGGAAGTGATCACGGGCGCCGACGGCGACACGCCGCGGCTGCAGCGCGTGGACGGGAGCGAGCCGGTGCTGGTGGATGTGGACACCATCGCGATCAAGGGCGCCGCGCCGCGCATCGTGCGGTTCCTGCGCACCTCGCGGGGCCCGGTGACGTCGATGCAGGGCGACACCGCGCTCGTGATGCACTGGGCCGGCTACGACTTCCCGGCGTGGAGCGTCGCGAAGGGCGCGGGCGCGCTGATGCGCACGACCGACTTCGAGCAGTTCCGTCGGACCGTGACCGCGACGGGCTCGCTGAGCGTGAACTGGACCTACGCCGACCGGAACGGGCACATCGGCTACGTGCTCGGCGCGCCGGTGCCCGTGCGTGACGGCTATGACACCTTCACGCCGCAATGGGGGATCGACCCGCGCGCACAGTGGCGCGGCTTCCGGCCGCTGGCCGAGCGGCCGTTCGCGCTCGACCCCGCGCAGGGCTGGCTCGCGACGGCGAACGACCAGGTCTTCGGGTCGCGCGGGCCGTACGAGCTGCCGGGCTATTACGACAACATGCGGAAGACGCGCATCGCGGCGATCCTCGACAGCGCGCTGCGCGTGGGGAAGGTGGATGCATCGGCGATGACCCGCGGGCAGCTCGACCTCGTCTCGGGGAACGCGCGTCGCTGGCGCCTGCTCGCCGCCGCGGCAGCCGATTCGGCGGGGAACGCCGAGGCCGCGCGGTCGCTGCGCGAGTGGAACGGCTCGATGACGACGCGCGACGTCCCGGCGACGCTCTGGGCCTACTGGTGGGAGCGGCTGCCGCGGGAGCTGTTCGAGGACGAGCTCGGCGCCGACTGGCCCAAGGCGGCGTCGCTGACCGTCGCCGTGCTCGAGGACAGCGCGCACGCGTTCGCCGACGACATCCGGACGCCGGCGCGCGAGTCGCTGGAGCAGGTCGCCGCGCGCGCGATGCGCGCCGCGCTCGCCGAGGACTGGCGGCGTCCGTTCGGCGAGATGCAGACACTCACGGTGCGGCATCCGCTCGCCGCGGTGCGCGCGCTCGACGCGTGGCTGGGGCTGACGCGCGGGCCGATCGCGATCGGCGGCGACGACGGCACGCTCGCGGCGGCGTTCACGCGCTACGACACGACGGCGCACGCGCTGCACGACGAGGCCGGGCCGAGCATGCGGTTCGTGATGGACTGGGCCGACCCGGACGGCTTCACGCTGAGCCGCCACCTCGGGCAGTCAGGCAATCCGCTGAGCCCGCACTTCGACGACTTCCTGCTGCCGCACCTCGCCGGCGAGCCGTGGCCGATGCCGTTCACTCGCGCGCGGGTCGAAGCGCGGGCGGTCAGCCGACTCCGGCTCGTGCCTGCGCCGCAGCCGTAGCGGGGGCTGTTCGGGCTAAGGTCGGGCGCGGTGGCTGCCGATACTCATCGCAGCCACCATGTCCAAGCGCATCTCCTTCCTCCTCCGGTTCATCGCGGCGCTCGCCGTCGCGCTGTCGCTCGCGTGCGCGAAGGACCCGGCCGCGCCGGCGCCGATCGCGGCGCTCGTGATCGTGCAGGGCGAGGGCCAGGCGGCGCAGGCAGGGCGCGCGCTCCCGACGCCGATCATCCTCCGCGCGGTGGATTCGCTCGGCAACGGGATCGAGGGGCGCACCATCTCGCTCGTCATCGGCTCAGGCGGCGGGTCGGTGACCCCGACGGCGGCCGAATCGAACGATCTCGGCGAGATCAGCGCCGCGTGGACGCTCGGTCCGGGCGCGACGAGCCAGTCGCTGGTCGCGACCGCGTCGGGCCTGCAGCCGACGATCGTGAACGCGACCGGTCTCGTGCCGACGCAGGTCGTGATCGTGCAGGGCAACAACCAGACGGCGCGCGCTGCCGCGGCGCTCGCGACGCAGATCGTGATCCGCGTGCTTGGTGCCGGCAACGTGCCGATGGTGGGCATCCCGGTCGCGTTCCAGGTGACCGCGGGCGGGGGGTCGTTCACGCCGCAGACGATGAACACGAACGCGACCGGCGAGGTCACCGTGCGCTGGACGCTCGGCGCCGTCGCGGGCGCGAACAGTGCGTCGGTGCAGGTGACGACGCTCGATCCGGTGGTCCTCAGCGCGACGGGCACGCCGTAAGCGCTGCGCGCCGCACCGCGGCGCGCGCACTACCACTCGCGCATCCGGCCTGCAGATTCAGGCGATGCGACTCGACCTCCGCCTCGGACGCTGCTGCGCGATCGCAGTGCTCCTCGCCGCCCCAGCCGGCGCGCAGCAGCCCGCCTATCCGACCTCCTGGGATCCGGCGATCCTCGAGCGCCCCGACGTGAAGGCGGCGCTCGCGTTCGTCGAGCGCGGATTCCCGCGGCAGGTGGACGAATGGATCCGGCTCGCGGGCGTGCAGGCGAAGTCGACGCACGAGCAGGAGCGCGCCGCGTACGTGCGCGCCGAGATGGAGAAGGAAGGTCTCGCCGTCTCGTCCGACTCGATGGGAAACGTGACCGGTGTGCGGAAGGGGAGCGGCGGTGGCCCGACGGTCGTCTTCGCCGCGCACATGGACATCGTGCACGACCTGGGCACGAACCTCGCCGTGCGGCGCGCCGGCGACACGCTGCACGCGCCCGGGATCTTCGACAACACCGCGAGCGTGGTGAACATGCTCGTCACGATCCGCGCGCTGAACGCGGCGAAGGTCGTGACCAGGGGCGACCTCGTGTTCGTCGCGACCGTACAGGAGGAGCTCGGCCTGCGCGGCATGGCCTACTGGCTCGCGCACAACCCGCGGCCCGACCTCCTCATCGCGATGGACGGCGGGCTCGGCGCGGTCAGCTACGGCGCGCTCGGCATCTACTGGACGCGCTACCGCTTCACGTCGGAGGGCGCGCACACGCTCAACTCGCGCGGCCGGCCGACGCCGGTGAAGGCGCTCGCCGACGCGGTCACCCAGATCTACGCGCTCCAGCCGCCCGCGCTGCCGAACGGCGCGGTGATCAACGTCGGGCAGGTGCATGGCGGCGTGATCTTCAACGGGATCCCGCAGGACCTGTACTTCACGGTGGACCTGCGCTCGCCGGACCCGTCGCTGCTCGACTCGCTCGACCGCCGGATCACCGCCCTCGTCGAAGCCGCGGCGGCACGCGAGAAGGTCGGGCTGAAGGTCGAGATCGAGCAGAAGAACCGCGCGGGCGGCACGGCGCGGATGCTCGAGCCGGCCCGTCGGCATCCGCTCGTGCAGACGGCGATCGACATCCAGAAGCAGCTGGGCGTGTCGTTCGGGATGCCGGGCGCCGACGAGGCGATCGCGAGCGGGAGCACCGACGCGAACATCGGTGTCGTGATGGGGATCCCGAGCATCTCGATCGGACGCTCCTACGGCGGCAACCAGCACACGCTCACCGAGTGGGCGCACTGGCCGAGCGCGTTGCAGGGCACGAAGCTGACGCTGCTGCTCGCCACGACGTTCGGCGACGGTGTGCGCGTGGTGCCGCCCGGGCGCTACGTGCCCTGATCGCGCGGGGGCGCGATCACCAGCCCCCGCCGCCCCCGCCGCCAGAGCTGCCGCCGCTGCTCGAGCCGCCGCCGCCGCTCGAGCTCGAGCTCGGGCTGGGCACCGCCGCCGCCATGCCGCCGACCGCCGCGGCGAACGCGGCGCTCGATCCGCCGCCGGAGAACGCGCCGCCGCCGCCGAAGCCGGTCCATCCGTTCCCGCTGGCCGTGCCGCGACCCGAGGCGTCGCCGCCCGACGAGTGCACGACGGCCGCCGTCGCGCCGCCGAACGCACGGAACCACTTGTCCGCCTCGGCGCCGAGCCCGAAGGCGATGACGTACGGGTACCACGCATCCTCGAGCGACGGCTGCGCGGTCCGCAGCTCCGCGCGGAAGCGTTCACGGATCGCGTAGAGCCGACGCCGGAGGACGATCCGCTCGGGCGACTGGCGCGACGCGGCGATGTTCGTCGAGCTCCGTGCGAGGCCGAGCATCCACAGCGTGAGGCCGGCGAGCGTGATGCCGCCGAGGATGTCGATCGCGGTGCCGAGCACGAGCATCGCGAACAGCGCGATCACGCCGGCCCACACGAGCAGCAGGGCTGCCAGCGCGCCGCGCGGACTCGCGGCGGCGCGCTGCGCAATGACGGCGGGGATGAGCGTGACGAGGAAGACCGGGACCGAGACGAGCATCGCGAGTCCGGTGAGCGCCGCATCATCCGGTTCCATCACGGCCCCGATGACCGCGATCACGAGCCCGGCGGCGAGCAGCGCGCCGGTCGGCCTCCACGCGGGCTTGCTCCCCTTCGGCGCGGCGCGCGCGACGATCGCGTCGATCCCGCCCTTGATCGTGGATGCCGGATCGAAGCCCGTGCTCTTGTAGCGCTCCCGCACGCTCGCCGTGTCGGTCGTGGTCGCGTGGTCCTCGAAGAGGCTCGCGATGAGCGCGCGCTCGTGCGCGGCGAGCGACGAGCGGTCGACGTTCAGCGTGAGGTGGAGCACCTGCTGTTCGACGAAGAGGACCTTCGTCGTCGTGACGCGGCTCGAGAGCTTCCCCTCCTGGACGAGCCGTGCGAGGACGGCCGCGACCTCCGGCGCCGACGTCGTGTCGTCCCAGGTCGCGCCCGCCACCTCGGGGAGCATCGCGAGCAGGTGCTCGCCGATGAACTCGCGGGTGATCTCCTCCGTGCGCGGGCCCTCGGCGAAGCGGCCGAGCGCGCGCTCGCGCGCGACGAGACGCGCGAAGAGCAGCAGGAGCGCGCCAGCGAGAATGGCACCGAGCAGCGCGCGCACCGCCGGCGGCGCGCCGGTGCGCGACTCGGGCGCCACCGCGCCGCCGGCGAGCCGCAGCGGGATGGTGACGCGGAATCCCTGGTCCGGCGGCAGCGGGAGCGGGCCGAAACGTCCGGTGAAGTCCTCGCGCGTGACCCACGCGGGGTCGAGCGTGAGCGTGAGGCGGAAGTCGTCGATCGGCCAATCGCGGTCGACCATCGCGAAGTTGTGGTCGAGCTCCCAGGCGCCGTCGTCGCGACGCTGGAGGATGCGTTCATAGGCGACCGTGATCTCGTACGTGATCTCGGTCCCGGCGAATGCGGGGTCCGACGGCCGGCGGGCGCGCCAGCGGAGCGTACGGCCGCCGTCCACGCGGCTCGCGTCGTCCACGTCGTCGAGGTCACCGTCCCACGTCAGGGGCCGGAGCACTCCGGTTGCCGGGTCGAGACGGGAGATGCCGAGGATCTCGACGCGCTGGCCGCGGCGCACGTCGAAGACGCGCTCGCCGCCGTTCCACTCCCCCTCGAAGCGGATCACCTGCCGCTCGCGCACCTCGAGCCGTCCGGTCGCGTCGAGATGCGCCGTGACCTCGATGCGTGGCCAGGACATCGTGCGAGGCTGAGCTGCCGCCACGGAGCCCGTGCCCGACGCGAGGAGGAGTGCACCGGCGAAGAGCGGAGACAGTCGGCGAGCGGTCATCGCCACATCATGCCGCGCCAGCCCGTGCTTGCACAACCCTGACATTCGACGGCGCCCTGCGGCGAACCGGACGCGAGGCGCGTAGTGTCGAACCGCTCGGACCCTTCACGAACGGAGACCCGCATGGGCCTGTCCGCCAGCTGCCGTCCCTACGCCGTCGCCGCGCTCGCGGCCGCGGTGCTCACCGCTCCCCTCCGCGCGCAGGCCGGCATGTTCCGCGGCGGTCCCGCCCACCTCGGTGTCTACGACTCGCCCGCATCCGCGCTCGAGACCGTGGTATGGAAGTTCACCACGGGCGGCCGCGTGCTCTCGACGCCGCTCGTCGTGGGCGACGCGGTCTACGTCGGCAGCACTGACGGCGCGCTCTACGCGGTGAATCGCGCCGACGGCACCCAGCGGTGGAAGTTCGCGTCGCGCGGGCCGATCGCGTCGTCGCCGGCGCTCGCGAACGGGCTCGTCTACATCAGTTCGCTCGATGGCAACGTCTACGCGGTCGACGCGGCGACGGGCGCCGAGAAGTGGCGGTTCGCGACGCGCGGCGAACGGCGCTTCACTGCGCCCGGCATCCACGGCGCGATCCCGCGCACGGAGCGGATGCCCGATCCGTTCGACGTCTTCATGTCGTCGCCGACGGTCGCCGGCGGCGTCGTCTACATCGGCAGCGGCGACCAGCGCGTCTACGCGCTCGATGCCGCGACGGGCGCGAAGAGGTGGGAGTTCGCGACCGGCGACGTGGTCCACGCGTCGCCAGCCGTGGTGGACGGCGTGGTCTACGTCGGGAGCTTCGACCGCAACCTGTACGCGCTCGACGCAGCGACGGGCCGCGAGCGCTGGCGCTACACCACGGGGAACGACACGACGATCTACAACCAGATCGGGCTGCCGAGCTCGCCCGCGGTCGCCGGCGGCCTGGTCTACGTCGGCGGGCGTGACGGCCGCTTCCACGCGGTCGACGCGGCGACCGGCGCCGGCAAGTGGACGATCGACAACAAGGGCGGCTGGACGATCGCGTCACCCGCCGTGCATCAGGGCCTCGTCTGGTTCCCGACGAGCGACGGGCGCCGCCTGAAGGCGGTGGACGCGGTGACGGGCGCGGTGAAGTTCGACCTGCAGAACCGCGCGATCTCGTTCTCGTCGCCGGCGGTCGCGGGCGGCGTGCTCTTCTATGGAACGTCCGACGGCTTCCTGAACGCGGTCTCGATCGCCGACGGCACGCTGCGGACCCGATTCCAGACCGACGGCTCGAAGGAGAACGCGCCACGGCTGCTCGACGAGAACGGGCTCTTCCGGTCGGACCGCATGTATCCCGACCGCACGCTCGACGGGATGATGATCGGGATGCGCACGATGATGACCCTCGGTTCGGTCCTCTCGTCGCCGGTGGTCGCCGACGGCGTCGCGTACTTCGGCAGCACGGACGGGAAGCTCTACGCGGTTCGGTAGGCGACGCAGCGGTCACCAGCGCATTGTGCGGCGCGTCACACGTTTAACACCGCACCGCGGCGGTCCGTCGAACGGGTGTCACGAGGCGCGATCCCGCGCTGCTCATCCCGGAGACGACCCATGCGCTCGACCCTGATCAACGCCACGCTCGCCGCCGCCGTGCTCGCCGTCTCGGGCGCGTCGCTCGAAGCCCAGGCGGCCGTGCCGCGCGACACCGCCCGCCGCTGCGCGGCGAACACCGTGTGCGACCGCGTCGAGGATCGCCGCGACCGCCGCGAGGACCGCCGCGACGTGCGCGAGGACGTGCGCGACCGCGCCGAGGACCGCCGTGACCGCCGCGAGGACGTGCGCGACGCGAGGGTGGATGGTGGCCGCCGCGACCGCATCGAGGACCGCCGCGACGCGCGCGAGGATGTGCGCGACCGCGCCGAGGACCGCCGCGACCGTCGTGAGGATGTTCGTGACCGTCGCGAGGACCGCCGCGAGCGCCGGCGCGACGGGGCCGCGCGCCGCATCCCGTAAGCGATGCCGCTCCACCGACAGGCCCCCGGCGCCAGCGCGCCGGGGGCCTGTTCGCATCTCCCGCGCATCGCGGTTTATCGTTCATCGATGCGCACGGATGGCGCCGACCGCGCGAACCTGGAGTTCCCGCCCGACGAGATGCGGGCGATGGGCGAGGCCGTCATCGACCGCATCGTCACGCACGTCGCCTCGCTGCCGGATCAGCCGAGCCGCGGCGACGTAGACGCCGCCGACGCGTGCCGCGCGATGCGCGAAGCCGTGCCGGAGGAGGGCACGCCGCTCGAGGCACTGCTTCGGCCGCTCTTCGAGGAGTGGATCCCGCGCTCCTTCACGACGACGGGGCCCGGCTACCTCGCCTACATCCCGGGCGGCGGCGTGTATCCCGCCGCGCTCGCCGACCTCATCGCCGGCGCGACGAACCGCTACACCGGGATCTGGCAGGCCGCGCCCGCGCTCGTGCAGCTCGAGGCGAACGTGCTCGAGTGGCTGCGCGACTGGATGCAGTTCCCCGCCACGGCGCGCGGCTTGTTCACCACCGGCGGGTCGATGGCGATGTTCAACGCGATCGCGTGCGCGCGCGAGCAGCGCCTCGGCACCGCGATCCGCGACGGCACGATGTATGTCAGCTCACAGGCGCACCATTCGATCGTCAAGGCCGCGAAGCTCGCCGGCATCGCGCACGACCGCGTCCGCACGATCGCGGTGGACGCCGACTACCGGATGCGACTCGACCTGCTCGACGCGGCGATCGAGGCCGCCCGGGCCGCCGGGCTGACGCCGTTCCTCGTGTTCTCGTCGGCGGGCACAACGAACACCGGCGCGGTGGACGACCTCGAGGGCGTCGCCGACCTCACCGCGCGACAGGCGCTCTGGCACCACGTCGATGGCGCCTACGGCGCCTTCTTCCATGCCGTGCCGTCGCTGCGTCCGCTGCTGCGCGGCCTGCCGCGCGCGGACTCGCTCACGCTCGACCCGCACAAGGGGATGTTCCTCCCCTACGGCACCGGCGCGCTGCTCGTGCGCGACGGCGAGGCGCTGCGGGCGCTCCATTCGTCGACGGCCGGCTACCTGCCGCCGAACCAGTCGGAGTTCTACGATCCCGCGCAGTACGGCCCCGAGCTCTCGCGCGGGTTCCCTGGCCTCCGCGTCTGGCTCGCGGTGAAGCTCTATGGCGCCGCGCGCTACCGCGCAGCGATCGCCGAGAAGCGCGCGCTCGCGGTGTGGATGCACGGCGAGGTCGCCCGCATTCCGGGGATCGTGATCGACGCGCCGCCGCAACTCTCGCTCTTCGCCTTCCATCTGGAAGGGCCCGGCCTCACCACGCGCGAGGCGCAGGACCGCGCAACGAAGGCGCTGATGGAGCGCGTCACCGCGCGCGGCAAGGTGATGGTCACCGGCGCGCAGGCCGAGGACCGCTACCTGGGCCGCGTCTGCGTGCTGAGCTTCCGCACGCGGCAGGCGCAGGCGGAGGTCGCGGTGCGGCACCTGCGCGAGGAGACGGCGGCCATCCTCGCCGACGCCGCGCGGGGGCGCACGTGACCGGCGGCCGGGCCACGCCGGTGGATGCCTACGCGGCGGTGCGGCATCCGCTCTTCGCGCGGTACATCGTCGCGCTCTTCACCCTCACGCTCGGCGTGCAGATCCAGGGCACCGTCGTCGGCTGGCAGGTCTACGACCTCACGAGGGACCCGTTCGCGCTCGGCATGATCGGGCTCGCCGAGGCGCTGCCGGCGATCTCGATGGCGCTCTACGCCGGCCACGTCGCCGACCGGCACGACCGGCGCCGCGTCGCGCTCGCGGCGATCTCGGTGCTGGTCGCCTGCAGCATCTCGCTCTGGGTGCTCGCGAGCGCGCGCCCGCTCGGCGCCGAGCTGCCCACGCCGGCGCGGCTCACCGCGATCTACGCGGTGATCGTCGTGAGCGGCGTCGCGCGCGCGTTCCTGCAGCCGGCGCGCCAGGCCCTCTCGGCCGAACTCGTGCCGCGCGCGCTCTTCGCGAACGCGATCACGTGGCGCAGCGGGAGCTGGCAGCTCGCGGCGGTGCTTGGTCCCGCGCTCGGCGGCCTGCTCTACGCGGCCGGCGGGACGCGGCTCGCGTACGGCGTCGATGCGGCGCTGATGCTCTTCGCGACGATGGTGATGGTCACGATCTCGCATCGGTCGCCCGCGCGCGTCGGAGGGCACGAGGGCATCTTCGCGTCCGTGAGCGGCGGCGTGCGATTCGTCTTCCGCGAGCCGGTGCTGCTCGGGGCGCTGACGCTCGACCTCTTCTCGGTCTTCTTCGGCGGCGCGGTGGCGCTTCTGCCCATCTTCGCCGCCGAGATCCTGCACGTCGGACCGACCGGCCTCGGGATCCTGCGCGCCGCGCCCGCGGTCGGCGCGGTGGCGATGAGCGTGCTGCTCGCGCGGCGGAAGGACTGGGACCGCACCGGGCACGTCCTCCTCTGGTCGGTCGCGGGCTTCGGCGCCTGCATGGTGCTCTTCGGGCTCTCGACGACGTTCTACCTCAGCGTCGGGCTGCTCGTGGCGAGCGGGATGTTCGACATGGTGAGCGTGGTGATCCGCAGCACGCTGCTGCAGGCGCGCACGCCCGAGGCGCTGCTGGGCCGCGTGAGCTCGGTGAACCAGATCTTCATCGGCTCGTCGAACGAGATCGGGATGTTCGAGTCGGGCGTCACGGCGCGCTGGTGGGGGACGGCGCCGAGCGTGGTGGTCGGCGGCCTGGCGACGCTCGGCGTGGTCGGCACCATCGCGTGGTTCGTGACGTCGCTCCGACGGCTCGGCCGGCTCCACCCTGAGGAACGCCACGGCGTCTGACCGTATTCGCTCCCTGACCGCCGTGACACCGGATGTGCGCGACTGGTAAAGACTGCACGGCCCGGCGGCGCTCCGCTGGCGCACGACCCACCCTGCTCGACAACGTTCCCCGATGACCGCACCTGCCGCGAAGGGAAAGCCCTTCGATCGCCGCATCGTCGAAGGCCCGATCCCCGCCGCCGTGTGGATGATCGCCTGGCCGAGCGTCCTGCAGAACATCATCGGCGGGATGCAGGGCGTGGTCGACCACGCACTCGTCGGCCACTTCGTCGGCTTCAACGGCAACGCAGCCGTCGGCGTGGCGTTCCAGATCTTCCTCGTCGTGATCGTGTTCGTGATGTCGATCTACACGGGGATGGGCGTGCTCGTCGCGCGCTTCGCCGGCGCCGGCGACGCGGCGGCGGTGAACCGCACCGTGTACCAGGCCTTCCTCGCGTCGATCGCGATGAGCTTCCTCGTGATGGCGCCGGTGGGATGGTTCGTCTCGCCGCTGCTGCTGCAGCTCGTGAACGCCGCGCCGGCGGTGCAGGCCGAGGCGCTGCCGTACCTGCGCACGATGTTCCTCGGCGGCATCGGCATGATGCTGATGTTCCTCCTCGGCGGCGCGCTGCGCGCGACCGGCGACGCGCGCACCGGCCTCCGGCTCGGCGTCGCGATGACGATCCTGAACATCATCCTGAACATCGTCTTCATCCGCGGTCTCGGCCCGATCCCGCCGATGGGCGTGATGGGCGCGGCGATCGGCACCTCGATCGCGGGGCTGCTCGTGTCGGCGTACGGCTTCACGCGGCTGCTGTCCGGCCACCTCACCATCCATTGGGAGAAGGACATGGACTGGCGGTGGGACTGGAGGATCATCCGCCAGCTCTTCCGGTTCGGGCTGCCGGCCGGGCTCCAGGGCATCGCGATGAACATCGCCGGCGTGCTGCTGCTGCGGTTCATCGGCTCGCTCGGCAACAGCGCCGAGGCGCAGGCGGCGTATGCGGTCGGCTATTCGGAACTCTTCTCGTTCATCACGTGGACGAGCGTCGGCCTGATGGGCGCCGCGGCGGCGGTCGCGGGGCAGAACCTCGGCGCCGGCAAGCCGGAGCGCGTCGAGCGCGCCGTGCAGATCGCGTCGCGCATGGGGCAGGGGATCGCGGTGACGATCGGCCTGCTGTTCCTGTTCATCCCCGACGTGCTGCTCGGCCTCTTCGGGCTCAACGATCCCGTCGTGCAGAGCATGGGGACGCAGCTGCTGCGCTGGCTGAGCGTGAGCGGGCTCTTCATCACGACGGCGCTGACGTACACGGGCGGGCTCACCGGCACCGGCGACACGAAGGGGCCGCTCTACATCACGCTGGTCTCGCAGATCGGCGTGCCGATCGGGCTGCTGACGGTGCTGCAGATGCTCGGCCCGCTCGAGGCGTGGAACGTGTGGCTCGCGATCCTGCTCGGGCACGTGATGCGGGCGACGCTGACGGTGCTGCGGTTCAAGGGCGGCAAGTGGCGCGAGATCCGGATCGAGGGGGCCACGGCGGCGGCGTAACGCGGCTGGCGCTCACCTGCGGCGCGCCACACTGTTCGACATGGCCTCCGCGCGCCACCACCGCACCTGCACCCTCTGCGAGGCGATGTGCGGTCTCGTCATCACCACCGAGGGCGACAAGGTCACGGGAATCCGCGGCGATCCCGACGACCCGCTGAGCAAGGGCCATGTCTGCCCCAAGGCGGTCGCGCTCCAGGACGTGCACACCGATCCCGACCGGCTGCGCCATCCGATGCGGCGCGTCGACGGACGGTGGGAGCGCATCGGCTGGGACGAGGCGATCGCGATGGCCGTCGACGGGCTGCGCCAGGTGCAGCGTGCGCACGGGCCGAACGCCGTCGCGGCGTACCTCGGCAACCCGACCGTGCATTCGCTCGGCGCGATGCTGATGGTGCCCGGCTTCCTGCGCGCGCTGCGGACGCAGAACCGCTTCAGTGCGACGTCGGTGGACCAGCTGCCGGCGCACGTGGCGGCGCAGATGGTCTTCGGGCACTCGCTGCTGATCCCGGTGCCCGACATCGACCGCACCGATCACTTTCTCATCCTCGGCGCGAACCCGGCGGCGTCGAATGGGAGCCTGATGACGGCGCCGGGCGTGATGGACCGCATCGCGGCGATCCGCGCGCGCGGCGGGCGCGTGGTGGTGGTAGACCCGCGGCGCACCGACACGGCGGCCGCCGCCGACGCCCACCACTTCATCAAGCCGGGCGGCGATGCGCTGCTGCTGCTCGCGCTGCTGCACGTCGTCTTCGCCGAGCGGCTCGACAGGCCCGGGCGGCTCACGTCGCAGATCGACGGACTCGACGCGCTGCGCGAGCTCGCCGCACGCTTCGCGCCCGAGCGCGTCGCGACCGCCATCGGGATGGAGCCGGCGGCGATGCGCCGCATCGCGCGTGAGTTCGCGAACGCGAAGGCGGCGGTCGCGTACGGCCGCGTCGGCGTGTCGATGCAGGAGTTCGGCGGGCTCGCGACCTGGCTGATCACCGCGCTCAACCTCGCGTGCGGGCGCATCGACGAACCGGGTGGCGCGATGTTCCCGAGACCGGCGGTGGACGTGATGCGCGCCGACCAGCGCTCGTCGAAGCCGCGCTTCGGACGCTGGAAGAGCCGCGTGCGCGGACTCCCCGAGTTCGCCGGCGAACTGCCGGTCGCCGCACTCGCCGAGGAGATGGAGACGCCGGGCCAGGGCCAGGTGCGCGCGCTCGTCACGCACGCCGGCAACCCGGTGCTCTCGACGCCGAACGGCGCGCGCCTCGACCGCGCGCTCGCGCAGCTCGACTTCTTCGTCGCGATCGACACGCACGTCAACGAGACGACGCGCCACGCGCACCTGATCCTGCCGCCGTCGTCGCCCCTCGAGCGCGAGCACTACGACCTCGCGTTCCACCTGCTCGCCGTGCGCGACACCGCGAAGTGGTCGGACGCGGTCTTCGAGAAGCCGGCCGATGCGCGGCACGACTGGGAGATCCTCAACGCGCTCACGGCTCGGCTTCGCGGTGACTGGCGCTCGCAGCTGCGCGCGCGCGCGACCGCCGCGCTCGGGCCGCGGTTCCTGATCGACGCCGGATTGCGCAGCGGCCCCTACGGCACCGGGTGGCGCCCGTTCGGCGGCGGGCTCACCGTCTCCAAGCTGCGGCGCGCGAAGAGCGGGATCGACCTTGGCCCGATGAAATCGCAGCTGCCGCAGCGGCTGCGCACCGCGGACCGGCGGATCCACGCGGCGCCGGACCTGTTCGTGGAGGACGTGGCCCGGCTCGAGGCACGCTGGCTGGGGCCCGCGGCGCCCGCGGCCGACGAGCTCGCGCTCATCGGCCGGCGCGACGTGCGCTCGTGCAACTCGTGGATGCACAACTACGACCGGCTCGTGCGCGGGAAGAACCGCTGCACGCTGCTCATGCATCCGAGTGACGCGACGACGCGCGGCCTCGCCGACGGCGCCCGCGTGCGCATCTCGGCGCGCGCGGGGAGCGTGGAAGCCGAGCTCGAGCTCACCGACACGATGATGCCGGGCGTCGTGAGCCTGCCGCACGGCTGGGGGCACGGACGCGCCGGCGCGCAGCTCGCGATCGCCGCCCGGCACGCGGGAGTGAGCATCAACGACCTCACCGACGACCAGCGCGTGGATGAGCTCACCGGGAATGCGGCCTTCAGCGGCGTGCCCGTACGGGTGTTCGCGATTGCCTGACCGGGTGCACACCCTCTCGAAGTCCGACTTCAAGCTCGCGCGCAGCTGCGCGACGAAGCTCTACTACCGCGAGCTCGGCTACCCGACGACGCTCGAGGACGACGAGTACCTCGAGCTGCTCGCCGAGGGCGGCTACATGGTGGAGCTGCTCGCGAAGCAGCTCTTCCCCGAGGGCGTCACGATGGCGTACGGTCGCGGCTCCGCCGAGGCGCAAGCCGCCGCGGCGGCGACGGCCGAACGCCTGGCGGCCGGCGACTGCACGCTCTTCGAGGCGACCCTGCTGCACGACGACCGGCTCGCGCGCGTGGACATCCTCCGGCGGAGCGCGCGCGGCTTCGACCTCTACGAGGTGAAGTCGTCGTCGTTCGATCCCGAGGACGCGGAGAAGCGGCTCGCGAAGACCGGCAGCGCGTTCCGCAACATGAAGGCGCCGTTCGGCATCCACTCCGGCTGGCGTGACTACCTCGAGGACGTCACGTACCAGGTGACGGTGCTCAAGGACCTCCACCCGGGTGTCCCGGTGCGTCCGCACCTCATCCTGATGGACAAGGGGCGCGTCGCCGCGCACGAGGGGATGCCGTCCTGGTTCGAGCTGGTGCGCTCGCCCGACGGCGACCTCGTCACGGCACGATTCCTCGGCGATCCGGCGCTCGCGCGGCAGGACCCGCTCACCATCGGGCTCGACGTCTCCGCCGAGGTGGCGGAACTGGAGCCTGAGGTGCGGGCGGCGACGGCCGAGTTCCTCGCGACGCTGCGGCCCACGCTCACCCGCACGCCACCCGTGCTCGCGGGCCGGTGCAAGAAGTGCGAGTTCCGCGTGGAGCCGGACGAGCCGCGGAACGGCTTCCTCGAATGCTGGGGCGCGCGCGGCCACGCGGCACCGCACGTGCTCGACCTCTACCAGGGCGGCGAGGTGCGTGAGCGGCTCATCGCCGCCGGCGTCGACCGGCTCGTCGATGCGCACGAGGTGCACTTCGCGGGGAAGACCGGGACCTACGCGTCGCGCCAGCAGCTGCATGTCCGGCAGACGCAGCGCGACGAGGAGTGGCACGATCCCGCGCTGCGTTCGCACCTCGACGGCGTGCGCTGGCCGCTCCATTTCATCGATTTCGAGGCGGCGCGGATGGCCGTGCCGCACCACAAGGGGATGCGCCCCTACGGCCAGCTCGCGTTCCAGTGGAGCTGCCATACCATCCGCGCGCCGGGCGCGCCGATCGTGCACGGCGAGTACCTCAACACCGACGCTTCGTGGCCGAACGAGCGCTTCGCGCGCGCACTGCGCGACCAGCTCGGTGACGAGGGCTCGGTGCTCGTGTGGTCGCACTTCGAGCGCAGCGTGCTCGAGGAGGTCGCCGACGACCTCACGGCGCTCGGCACCGGCGACCAGGGACTCGCGAACTGGCTGCGCGCGCTCGCGGTCAAGTCGGGCACGGCGGGCGCGCGGCAGGTGGACATGCTCACCATCTGCCGCGAGCGCTACTACCACCCGGCGATGGGCGGCAGCTACTCCATCAAGGCCGTGCTCGACGCCGTGTGGCGCTCGTCGCCGTTGGTGCGCGAGCGCTTCAGGGCGGTCACGGGCAAGGAAGGCAATCCCGCGCTCGGCCCGTACGCGGCGCTCTCGTCGGACATCATCGCGGGCGAGGAGCAGGGCGTGCGCGAGGGCACCGGGGCCATGCGCGCGTACTTCCGCATGGCCTACGGCGACGAACGGAAGGACCCGCAGGCCGTCGCGAAGTGGTCGACGCTGCTTCGGCAGTACTGCGCGCTCGACACGCTCGCGATGGTACTCATCTGGGAGCACTGGGACCGCATCACCGCCACCGGGACAGGCTGATGGAACGCGCACGCCGCACCACCGCCCTCGCGCTCGTCGCGCTCACGCTCGGGGGCCTCGCCGCGGCGCAGGCGCGGCCGCGCTCGGGGAACCCCGTCCTCCCCGGCTGGTACGCCGACCCCGAGGCGCACGTCTTCGCCGGCGAGTACTGGATCCATCCCACCTACTCGGCGCGCTACGGCCAGCAGGTCTTCATGGACGCGTTCTCGTCGCGCGACCTCGTCACGTGGACGAAGCACGAGCGCATCGTCGACACCGCGTCGGTGAAGTGGGCGACGCGCGCGATGTGGGCGCCGTCGATCGTCGAGAAGGACGGCTGGTACTACCTCTTCTTCGGCGCGAACGACATCCAGAACGACTCGCAGCCGGGCGGCATCGGCGTCGCGCGGTCGCGTTCGCCGGGCGGCCCGTTCACCGATCACCTCGGCAAGCCGCTGATCGACCGCTTCCACAACGGAGCGCAGCCGATCGACCAGATGGTCTTCCGCGACCCGGCGAGAGGGCGATGGTACATCGTCTACGGCGGCTGGCGCCACTGCAACATCGCGCAGCTCAACGACGACTTCACCGGCTTCGTCCCCTTCGCCGACGGCACGACCTTCAAGGAGATCACGCCCGCGGGCTTCGTCGAAGGCGCGTTCATGCTGGTGAAGGACGGCAAGTACTACTTCATGTGGTCGGAGGGCGGCTGGACGGGGCCGAACTACGCGGTCGCGTACGCGATCGGCGACTCGCCGCTCGGGCCGTTCGAGCGCATCGGCAGGATCCTGCAGCAGGACTCGACCATCGCGACCGGCGCGGGCCACCACTCGGTGCTGCGCTCGCCCGCCGGCAACTGGTACATCGTCTATCACCGTCGTCCGCTCGGCGAGACCGATCGCGATCATCGCGTGGTGAGCATCGACGAGCTGCATTTCGGTGCCGACGGCCGGATCGCCCCGGTGCGGATCACGAAGGAAGGCGTCGCGGCGGACCCCGTGCGGCGCTGACCGCCGCGCCTCAGGGCACCGAGGGTGTCGCGACCGACTGGATGATGCCCGGCGCCGTGAGCGTGAAGGGGACCGTGCGCTCGCGGCCACGCGTCTCCCACCGCACCGTCACGTCGCGGCGCATCGGGATGTCGCAGATGAGCCACTGGCCCTGCGCGTCGGTGAAGGCCTCGCGCAGGTGCTCGCGCTTCGTGAACTCCGTGCGGTCCACGACCACCGGCTCGTCCCAGGTGGCGCGGACGAGGACGCCGCTCACCGACTCGGAATCGACCGGCGCGACGGTACCGCGTGCGGCGCCCGTGAGCTGCGTCGTGACGCGCTCCGGGCAGGCGCGACCGAACTCGGAGCGCGCGGCGGCACCCTCGACGGGGTCGGCGCGCAGCAGCGGCAGGTCGTCCTTCAGCACCGCCAGCACGCGGCCGCCCTGCACGCGATGGCCGATGATGTCGATCAACGTCATCGTCGAGCGCACCAGCGTCGTGTTGCCGTCGCCGGTGCGGTAGCCGAGGAGCGGGAAGCGCTGGTACCAGCGCACCGTCACCCAGTCGCCGTTGTCGAGCTGCGCGAAGTCGAGGACGCCGCCCGCGTTCGCGAACCGCTCCTCCTCGCGCATGCCCTGAAAGCGGAACTCGGCGCGTCGCAGCGTGAGCGTCGTGGCGTCGAACAGGTAGGCGCCCTCGAGGTCGACGAGGCCCTTCCGTTCGCGTGCCGGCCGGAACTCGACGCGCAGCAGGCCGCCCTCCTGCGGCGCGAGCGAGAAGCAGTGCGTCGAGATGAACCACTCGGTCCCGAGCAGCGCGGGCTCGGGCGCGCGGAAGACGCGCTCGCCGCCGACGGTCGCGAAGAAGCCGGAGGCCTCGAGTTCCTCGGCCGTCGTCGCGTGGAACAGCGACGGCAGCGCGCCGGTCGCGCGCCGAAGCAGCGAGCGCAGCGTGTCCTCGCCGGTCTTCGCGACGCGGTGGTCGAATGTCACGTATCGCGCGACGATGTCGGTGCGCCCGACCGTCGCCTGCGCAGCGACGAAGGTCTTCCGCGCCTCCTCGACGACGAGCTGCGCCGCGGCGCGATCCGCCGCGTTCGCGCGGCCGCACGTCGACGCGCCCCGGCGCAGCGCCGGCACCTTCACCGCCTCGGCGCCGAGGGTCACGACGACGTCGGCGACCTCATCGTGGCCCAGGCGCTGCGTCGGCCCGGCCGTGGGCGCGAAGCCCGTCCGCAGCAGGCGGAGCGTGACCGGCTTCAATGAATCCACGAAGAGGACGAAGCGTCCTTCCGCGCCGGTCACCGTCTGCGTGACCGGGCGGCCGGCGGCGTCGTTCGCGACGACGATCACGCCGGCGACCGGCGTCGCGCCGTCCGGCAGGACGACCGTGCCCATGAACTGCTGTGCGCGTGCCGGCGCGGCGAGGGCGCCGAGGGCGCCGAAGGCGGCGGCGAGCGCGAGCGCGCGGAGGAGGCGAGGGTCGGGTCGCATCGGTGATGGAACGTGAGGGGCGGCGCATGGCGGCCGCAAGCGCGACCGGAGCGCTACGCATGCGCATCCAGCCGCCGTTGACACGATGCACCGGCCCCCGTAGCTCTCCCGCGCACCCCAACCCGAGTGAGCCCGTGGCGAAGAAGGACCCGCGCATCGACGCCTACATCGCGAAGGCGCCGCCGTTCGCGAAGCCGATCCTCAAGCACATCCGCGCCCTCGTGCACGAGGCGTGCCCGGAGGTGGAGGAAGGGATCAAGTGGAGCACGCCACACTTCGGCTACAACGGCGGGATGATGGCGGGCATGGCGGCGTTCAAGGCGCACGCTGTGTTCGGCTTCTGGAAGGGCTCGCAGCTGATGGGCAAGGACAGCAAGAACGCCGAGGCGATGGGGGACTTCGGCCGCATGACGTCGCTGAAGGACCTGCCGAGCGACGCGCGCGTGAAGAAGCTCATCAAGGACGCGATGAAGCTGAACGACGACGGCGCGCCGCGCGTGCCGCGGAAGAAGCGCGCGCCGAAGCCGCCGGCCGCGGTGCCCGCCGACCTGGCGCGCGCGCTCGCGTCGGACGCGAAGGCGAGGGCGACCTTCGACGCATTCTCGCCGAGCCATCGCCGCGAGTACATCGAGTGGATCGTGGAGGCGAAGGCCGCGGCGACGCGCGAACGTCGTCTCGCGACGACGCTTGAGTGGCTGGCGGAGGGGAAGCCGCGGAACTGGAAGTACATGAAGCGCTGATGCGCTGCTGGGGCTTCGTCGCGGCGGCTGCGCGACGGTCTCGAAGTCGGTGGCAGTGTGACCACCTGCCACTGCACCATTATAAGGCCACAATACGGCCACTATAGCGCCTTTTTACTCAAGTATCGGGGGATTTTTGAGCCGTCTCCGGCGCCGGCGCTCAACGCGTGAGCACGCCACTTGCGTTACGAATTCCACGATGGCCCTTCCTTAGAGGGCAGGTCGTCCTAGTATTCGCCTCCCCGGCAGGTCCTGGAGCATTGATGTCCGTCGTCGTTGCCACGATCCCGAGTGGCCTCCTGATGGTGCGGAGGCCAGTCGGGTGAACGGTGTCCGCTCTGCCGACTCGCGTCCGCGGGCGCGCTCGCGCGCGCGCCGCGCCTTCGCGTCGCTCGCGACGTTCCTCGTCGCCGCGTCGCTGACGACCTGCAAGCTCGACGACCTCCTCACGCCGGGGACCGTCGGCTCGCTCGCGAGCACCACGAGCGAGGTCGCCGACACGGCCTTCGCGGGCAGCACGGCGACGACGCAGTACGACGTCGACCTGCAGGTCAATGGCGTCGACGAGCGCATGCGCTTCGTCGTGTCGGCCGAGCACGGCAGCGGCTGGATCGAACTGCAGGGTGAGACCGGCGTCGCGCCGGGCACCTTCAGCGTCACGGTGAACCCGACCGGCCTCGCGGCGGGCGACCACGTCGACACGCTGCGCTTCACCTCCGAGGGTCCCGACGCGCCGGTGCTGCGGATCCCGGTGCGCCTCACGCTGATGCCGTGCGCCGTCACCGACCTCGGCGCGCTGCCGACGACGGTCGCCGGCCAGCTCACGACCGCCGACTGCGCCTCGCCGCGCTTCGCCGACCGCTTCGCGAAGCGCTACCGTTTCGCGGCGACGGTCAACGACTCGGTGACGTTCCGCCTCGAGTCGTCGGCCTTCGCGCCGTCGCTCGCGGTCTTCCCCGAGGGCTCGACGACGGCGCTGATCGCGACGAACAGCTGCCCGGTGGCGGCGAACGCCGCCTGCGCGCGCTACGTGCGCATCCCGGCGACGGGGAACTACATCTTCGAGGCGACGAGCGTCGCTGCGCGCGCGACCGGCGCCTACGACGTCACCATGGGGAGCCCGCGCGCGGCGAACGCGCCGACGGCGCTCGTGCAGACCACGAACGCGACGCCGCCGGTGCCGATCGACGTCGGCGGCGCGCTGGCCGCGACCACGCTGCGCCTCGGCGCGACGCTCTCCGACCCCGACCTTGACTCGACGCGCCTCGAGCTCGAAGTGCGCGCGACCGGCATCGCCTTCACCGGCGTGCCCACGGCGAGCGGCCCGCTCGGCCTCGGCGCATCGACGCTGACGGTCGCCGGCCTCGCCGACGTGACGGGCTACAAGTGGCGCGCGCGCGCGGTCGACGTCACGGGCCGCGCGAGCGCCTGGGTGGAGTTCGGCGCGAACGCGCCCGACGCCGTCGACTTCGCGATCGCGATCCCCGACGCGCCGACCGCGCCGGCGTCGATGACCCAGCGCAAGAGCGACGGCACGACGCCGATCGCCGCCGCCGGCGTCACCGACGAATCGAGCGTCATGCTCGGCGCGACGCTGAACGACCTCGACGCGGGCGACCAGCTCCGCCTCGAGGTCGAGCTGCGCCCGCTCGCGCAGGCGTTCACGAACACGGCGACGTCGACGAGCGTGGCCGTCGGCCCGGGCAACACCGCGACGGTCACGGTCGCCGGCCTCGTCGACGGCGTCTCGTACAAGTGGCAGGCGCGCACGGTCGACCAGACGGCGCGTGCGAGCGCGTGGACGCCGTTCGTGCCGAGCGGCGCCGCCTTCCGCACCGCCTTCCCGCCGACGCAGCTCGCGTTCACGTCCTCGCCGACGACCGTCGTGGCCGGTGTCGCGATCGCGCCGGCCGTCACCGTCGCCGCACGCGACGGTGCCGGCGCCACGCTCACGAGCTACACCGGCCCGATCACGGTCTCGCTCGCAGCGAACCCCGACAGCGCGACGCTCGGCGGCACGCTCACGGTGAACGCGGTCGCGGGCATCGCGACCTTCAGCGACCTCACGCTCAACCGCGTCGGCACGCAGTTCACGCTGCGCGCGAACGTCGGCGCACTGAGCACGACGACCGCCGCGTTCAGCGTCACGCCGGCCGCGGCCGCCGCGCTCGTCGTGACCACGTCGCCGGCGAGCGCGACCGCGGGCACGACGCTCGCGCCGGCCACGGTCGTCCGCGCGCGCGACGCCTTCGGCAACGCGGCCACCGCGTACACCGGCAACGTCACCGTCGCGCTGGCGACGAACGCCCCCGGCGCGACGCTGGCTGGCACGACGACGGTCGCCGCGGTGGGCGGCGTCGCCACGTTCAGCGACCTCAGCGTCGCGCGCGCGGCCACCGGCCTCACGATCGTCGCCAGCGCGCCCGGACTCACCGGCGGCGCCGGCACGGCGTTCAACATCACGCCGGGGATCGCCGCCCAGCTGCACGTGACGACCGAGCCTTCGGCCGCCGCGCGCTCCGGCCAGGCGCTGCTGCAGCAGCCGGCGGTCGCGGTCGAGGACGCGTTCGGCAATCGCGTCAACGCGAACGGCGTCGTCATCACGGCCTCGGTCGCGACGGGTCCGGGCGCGACGCTCGCCGGCGCGACCGCGACCACGAACGCCACGGGTCTCGCGCAGTTCACGGGGCTCACGCTCACCGGCACGGGCGGCGCGTACACGCTCGCGTTCAACGGCGGCTCGCTCGCCGCCGACACCTCGACGGCGATCACGCTCGGCGCGGGCGGGCTCTCGCGCATCGGCATCAGCGTCCAGCCGTCGGCGACGGTCGTCAGCGGCCAGGTGTTCACGACCCCGGCGCGCGTGCGCCTGCAGGACGCGTCGGGCAACGACGTCGCGCAGGCCGGCGTGCCGATCTCGGTGGCGATCTCGAGCGGCTCGGGCGTGCTCACCGGCACGTCGCCGGTGCTCACCGACGCGACCGGCGAGGCCGAGTTCGACGACCTCGTGATCACCGGCGTCGTCGGCGTGCGGCAGCTCTCGTTCGCGTCGCCGGGCCTCGGCTTCGTCACGAGCGGCAACGTCACGGTGACCGCCGGCGCGGCCTCGTCGATCCAGCTCGTGGCGGGCACCGGGCAGAACGCGGTCGCGGGCGCGAACGTCACCACGCCGCCGTCGGTCCGCGTGCGCGACGCGAGCGGCAACGTCGTCGCGGGCGCGCCGGTGACCTTCGCCGTCACGGGCGGCGCGGGCACCGTGCTGCCGGCGACGCCCGTGCTCACCGACGCCAACGGCCTTGCCACGGCGACGTCGTGGACGCTCGGCACGACGGCGGGCCTCAACCTCGTCAACGCGACCTCGCCGGGGCTCGTCGGCAGTCCGGTGCAGTTCACCGCGAACGGCATCGCGGGCGCGGCGGCGCAGCTCGCGATGTTCGGCGGCGACAACCTCACCGGCCCCGTCGCGACGACGCTCGGCACGCCGCACGAGGTGCGCGTCACCGACGCGAACGGCAATGCCGTCGCCGGCGTGACGGTGAACTGGTCGGCGGCGACGGGCGGCGGATCGATCAATCCGTCCGTCTCGGTGACGGGCACCGACGGCCGCGCCAGCGCCACGCGCACCCTCGGCGGCGGCGCGGGGCCGCAGACGTCGACCGCGTCGGTGGTGCTCGCGGGCGGGCCGGCGAGCGTGACGTTCAACGTGACGGCCACGGTCGGCGGCGCGACGCAGCTCACGCTCGTCGGCGGCGACCAGCAGGCGGACAGCGTCGGCAGCACGCTCGCGACGCCGCTCTCGGTGCTCGTGCGTGACGCGAACAACAATCCCGTCCCGAACGTCCTGATCAGCTGGAGCGTGATCGACGGCGGCGGCAGCGTGCAGCCGTCCACGTCCTTCACCAACGCGTCCGGCATCGCGACGACGTCCTGGACCCTCGGAGCGACGACGACGCCGACCGACAGCACGCAGTTCGTGCGTGCGTCCGGCGTCGGGAGCCCGGTGAACTTCATCGCGACCGCACGGCCTGGCGGCGTGAGCGCCGCGCAGACGAACGTCGCAGTGGTCCCGTCCAGCGTCCCGGCGTCGCGCACGGCGCCGGCGACGGTGACCGTGACGGCGCGTGACCGCTTCGGCAACGTGATCCCGGGCCGCACGGTGACGATCGCCGCCGCCGGCGTCGGCAACACCATCGAGCAGCCGGTCGCGCCGACCAGCGCGGTCGGCGTCGCGACCGGGGCGGTGGGCGCGACGAGCGCCGGCGCGCGCACCATCGTCGCGACGGTGGACGGCATCGTCGCCGAGCAGCAGCCGACGCTCACGGTGGTCGCGGCGCCCGCGGCCTCGCTGCTCTTCCTCACCACGCCGCCGACGGCGGTCGCGGGCACGGCCTTCTCGCCGGTGCTCTCGGTCGGCGTCGCCGACTCGCTCGGCAACCGCAACTTCACGTTCGGCGGCAACGTCACCATCGGCATCGCGGTGAATCCGTCGACGGGCACGCTCGCCGGCACGGTCACGCGCACCGCCGTCGCGGGCATCGCCAACTTCGCGGGCCTCTCGCTCGACCGCGCCGGCGCGGGCTACACGCTCATCGCGACCTCGCCGGGCCTCGGCAGCGCGACGAGCGGCACGATCGACGTCTCGTCCGGCGGGATCTCCGCCGCCCGCACGCTCGTCGCGGCGGACCTCGCCACGATCGTCGCGGGCCGTGACACGGCGACGGTGACCGTGACCGTGCGTGACGCGAACGACAACCCCGTCGCCGGCGCGAGCGTGACCCTCGCCGCGACCGGCATCGGCAACGCGATCATCCAGCCGGTCGGCGTCACCGACGCCAACGGCGTGATCACCGGCCGCTTCAGCTCGACCGTCACTGGCGCCCGCAGCATCTCGGCGAGCGTGAACGGCGGTGGCGCCGGCACGGTGAACGTCACGGCCACGGCGGCAGTGAACGTCGCGCCTGCGGACGTCTCGCCCACGCTGTCGGCGGTCGAGGCGGTGCCGGCGACGATCGTCGCCGGCGGTGCGTCGACGACCGTCACCGTCACGGTGCGGGACCTGTTCGGCAACGCGATCCCGGGCGCGACGGTGATCCTCGCGGCGTCGGGCACGGGCAACGCCATCTCGCAACCCGGCTCGCCCACGGCGGCCTCGGGCGTCACGTCGGGCTCGGTGGCCTCCACCGTGAGCGGCGTGAAGACCGTGACCGCGACCGCGAACGGCGTCGCGATCACCGCGGGCGCCACGCTCACGGTGCAGCCGGGCGCGGTGAGCGCGTCGTCGTCGACGATCGTGCTCGGCGCCTCGACCATCATCGCCGGCGGCGCCGCGACCGCGATCACCGTCACCGCGCGCGACGCGAACGGCAACCCGATCCCGGGCCAGGCGGTCGTCCTCGCGGTCACCGGCACGGGGAACACGCTCACGCAGCCGGCGGGCGTCACCGACGCGAACGGCGTCGCGACGGGCTCGATCGCGTCGACCGTCACCGGCAGCAAGACCGTGAGTGCGACGATCGGCGGCACGGCGGTGACGCCGAGCCAGGTGCTCACCGTGGCGCCGGGCGCGATCTCGGAGACGCTCTCGACGGTCGAGCTCGCGACGACCACGACGAGCGCGGGCGCGCCGCCGGTGACGATCACCGTCACGGTGCGCGACGCGAACGGCAACCCGGTGCCGGGCCAGGCGGTCGTGCTGGCCGCGACGGGCGCCGGCAACACGCTCACGCAGCCGACGGCGTTCACGAACGCGCTCGGCGTCGCGACCGGTTCGCTCTCGTCGACGACGGCGGGCGCGAAGGTGGTGAGCGCGACGGCGGGCGGCGTCGGCCTCACGCAGGCGCCGACGCTCACCGTCGGCGCCGGCACCGTCTCGCCGGTGACGTCGACGATCGTCGCGGTGCCGGACACGATCAGCGCCGACGGCGGCTCGAGCACCGTGACCGTGACCGCGCGCGACGCGAGCGGCAACCCGGTCGCGGGCGCGACGGTGACGATCGGCGCGAGCGGGACGGGGAACACGATCACGCAGCCGCCGGCCGTCACCGACGCGAATGGCGTCGCGAGCGGCGCGCTCAGCTCCACCGCGTCCGGGCTCAAGGTCGTGATCGCGGCGATCAACGGCAGCGGACTCCCGCAGACCGACACCGTCGTCGTGGTGCCGGGCGCGCTCTCGAACGCCAATTCGTCGCTCGTGGTCGCGACCGACACGATCACGGCCGGCGGCACCGCGACGACGATCACCGTCACGGCGCGCGATGCGCACAACAACGCGCTCGTCGGCGCGGCCGTCGTGCTCGCGGCCACCGGCGCCGGCAACACGCTCACGCAGCCGGCGGCGACCACGAACGCGAGCGGCATCGCGACCGGCTCGATCGCGTCCACGGTCACCGGGACGAAGATCCTCACCGCGACCGTCGGCGGCGTGCCGCTCGCGGACGACGACACCGTCGTCGTGCGCGCGGGCGCGGTCTCGGCCGCGCTGTCGACCGTCGTCACGAGCGCGCCGACGATCTCGGCCGCGGTCGGACAGGCGACGATCACCGTCACCGCGCGCGACGCGAACGGCAACCTCGCGCCGGGCGTCACCGTGCTGCTCTCGGCGACCGGCAGCGGCAACACGCTCACGCAGCCCGGCGTCGTGACGAACGCGGCCGGCCAGGCCAGCGGCACCTTCTCGTCGACGGTCAGCGAGGCGAAGACGATCTCGGCGATCGTGGGCGGCACGCCGGTCACGCAGACGGCCGCGATCACGGTCGTGCCGGACGCCGTCTCGGCGACCCAGTCGACGGTCGCAGCCCTCCCGACGTCGATCACCGCCGACGGCGGCACGAGCACGATCACCGTGACCGCGCGCGACGCGAACGGGAACCCGATCGCCGGCGTCTCGGTCGTCCTCTCGGCGACCGGCACCGGCAACACGGTCACGCAGCCGGCGGCGCTCACGAACGCGAGCGGGCAGGCGACCGGCACGCTCGCGTCCACGGTCGCCGGCCTCAAGACCGTCAGCGCCGCGATCAACGGCGTGGGCCTCACGCAGACGGTGAACGTGACGGTCACGCCGGGCGCGGTCTCGGCCGCGACCTCCTCCCTCGCCGCCGCGCCGACGACGCTCAGCGCCGACGGCGGCGCGAGCACCGTCACGGTGACCGCGCGTGACGCGAATGGCAACGTGATCCCCGGACTCGCGGTCTCGGTCGCATCCACCGGCACCGGCAACTCGATCACCCAGCCGGGCTCGGGGACCGACGCGAACGGCGCGGTGACCGCGAGTTTCTCGTCGACCGCCGCGGGCATCAAGACGCTCTCGGCGACGATCGCCGGCGTCACGATCACGCAGACGGCGACCGTCACGGTCAACGCCGGCGTCGTCTCGGGCGCGATCTCGACCGTCGCCGCGGCGCCGGGCACGATCAGCGCCGACGGCGGCTCGAGCACGATCACCGTCACGGCGCGCGACGCGCATGGCAACCCGATCGCAGGCCAGGTGGTCACCATCGCGGCGACCGGCACCGGCAACACGCTGGTGCAGCCGGCCGCGGTGACCGACGCGAACGGCGTCGCGACCGGCAGCATCAGCTCGACCGGCGCCGGCGCCAAGGCGGTCTCGGCGACGATCGGCGCGACGACCGTCTCGACGCCGGCCATCGTGACCGTGACCGCGGGCGCGGTGTCGGGCGCGACGAGCTCGCTCATCGCGTCGCCGGCCGTGATCACCGCCGGCGGGACGGGCGCGACCGTCACCGTGATCGCGCGCGACGCCTTCGGCAACCTCGTGCCGGGGCTCGCGGCGACGATCGCCGCGACCGGCGCCGGCAACACGGTCACGCAGCCCGCGGCCCTCACGAGCGCCGCGGGCACCACGACCGGCACCGTCGCCTCGACCGTCGCCGGCCTCAAGGAGATCTCGGCGACCGTCGGCGGCGTGGCCGTGCAGCTGCTCGACACCGTGAACGTCGTCGCTGCCGTGGCGTCGCTCACCACCTCGACGCTCGTCGCCGACCCGGCGACGATCGGCGCGAGCGGCCCGACGAGCACGATCACCGTCACCGCGCGCGACGCCTTCGGCAACCTCGTGCAGGGCGTCACGGTCGCGCTCGCCGCGACGGGGTCGGGCAACACGCTCACGCAGCCGGCGCTGCCGACGAACGCGAGCGGCATCGCCGTCGGCACGCTCGCCTCGACCGTCACCGGCGACAAGATCGTGAGCGCGACGCTCGACGGCGGCGCGCTCGTCATGCGCGACACCGTCACCGTGATCCCGGGCTCGGTCTCGGCCGCGCTGACGACCGTCGCCGCGGCGCCGGGCACGCTCACCGCCGGCGGCACCGGCAGCACGATCACCGTCACCGCGCGCGACCCGAGCGGCAACCCGATCCCTGGCGTCGTCGTGACGCTCGCGGCGTCGGGCACGGGCAACACCGTCACGCAGCCGATCGTCGTCACGGACGCTACCGGCGCCGTGACCGGCACGATCGCCTCGACGATCGCCGGAACGAAGGTCGTCACCGCGACCGTCGCCGGCACCGTGATCACGCAGACCGCGTCGGTCGTCGTCGGGCCGGCCGCGCTCTCGACGACGACGACCACCGTCCAGGCCGCGCCGGCGAGCATCGCCGCCGGCAGCGGGACGAGCACGATCACCGTCACCGCGCGTGACGAGTTCGGCAATGCGATCCCGGGCCTCGCGGTCAGCCTCGCCGCGACCGGCACCGGCAACACCGTCACGCAGCCGGCGGCGGTCACGAGCGCCACCGGCGTCGCGGCGGGCACGCTCGCCTCGACCGTGACCGGCACGAAGACCGTCACCGCGACGGTCGGTGGCGTCACGATCCCGCAGACCGTGGACGTCACCGTGACGCCGGGCGCCGTCTCCAACGCGCTCGCGACGCTCGACGCCGCGCCCGACACGATGACCGCCGGGAGCACGAGCACCATCACCGTCACCGCGCGCGATGCGAACGGCAACGTCCTCCCCGGCGCGACCGTCGTCCTCGCGGCGAGCGGCGCCGGCAACACCGTCACGCAGCCGTTCGGCGTCACCGACGCGAACGGCGTCGCGACGGGTTCGCTCCTCAGCACCGCGGTCGGCAACAAGATCATCACCGCGTCGGTGAACACGACGACGCTGCTGCAGAGCGACACGGTGACCGTGACGCCGGCGGCGGTCTCGGCGGCGACGTCGACCGTCGCCGCGACGCCGGCGCCGATCGTCGCCGGCGTCGGCTCGCGCACGATCACCGTCACGGTGCGCGATGCCTTCAGCAACGTGATCCCGGGCGCGACGGTCACGCTCGCCGCGACCGGCACGGGGAACACCGTCACGCAGCCGGCCGCCGTCACCGACGCGAATGGCGTGGCGACGGGGTCGCTCAGCTCGACGGTCAGCGGCACGAAGGTCGTCACCGCGACGGCGGACGGCGTGACGATCACGCAGACGGTGAACGTCAGCGTGACCTCGGGCACCGTCTCCGCGGCGAACTCGACGATCGGCGCCGCCCCGGGCTCGCTCACGGCGGGCGCGGGCTCGAGCACGGTGACGATCACGGCGCGCGACGCGAACAACAACCCGATCGCGGGGCTCCTGGTCTCCCTCTCGGCGACGGGAACGGGCAACAGCGTCACGCAGCCCAGCGTCGCGACGGACGCCAACGGCGTCGCGACGGGCGCGTACGCCGGCACGTCCGCCGGCGACCACGTGCTCTCGGCGTCGATCGACGGCGTCACCATCACGCCGACGGCGACGGTCACCATCGCGCCGGCCGCGGTGTCGGCGGCGACGTCGACCGTCCTGGCCGCGCCCGGCACCATCACCGCGGGCGGCACGGGCAGCACGATCACCGTCACCGCGCGTGATGCGTTCAACAATGCGGTGCCGGGCCTCGTCGTGTCGCTCGCGGCGAGCGGCACCGGCAACACGGTCACGCAGCCGGCCGCGGTCACCGATGCGAACGGCCAGGCGACGGGCTCGCTGAGCTCGACGGTGAGCGGCACCAAGGTCGTCACCGCGACGGCGGGCGGCACCACGCTCACGCAGACGCCCAGCGTGACGGTCAACGCGGGCGCGGTCTCGGCGGCGAACTCGACGATCGACGCGGCGCCGGGCACGCTCACCGCGGGCGTGGGCTCGAGCACGGTGACGGTGACCGCGCGCGACGCGAACAACAACCCGATCCCCGGCCTCCTCGTCTCGATCTCGGCGACCGGCGCAGGCAACACCGTCACGCAGCCCGGCGCCACGACCGACGCGAACGGCGTCGCGACCGGCAGCTATGCGAGCACCTCGGCGGGCGCCCATACGCTCTCCGCCTCGATCGACGGCGTGACGATCACGCCGACGGCGACGGTGACGGTCTCGCCGGCCGCCGTCTCGGCGGCGACGTCGACCGTCCAGTCCGCGCCGGCCAGCATCACCGCGGGCGGCACCGGCAGCACGATCACCGTCACGGCGCGCGACGCGTTCAACAACGCCGTGCCCGGCCTCGCGATCACGATCGCGGCGACCGGCACCGGGAACACCGTCACGCAGCCGGCGGCGGTCACCGACGCGAACGGCCAGGCGACGGGCACCGTCGCGTCGACCGTCACCGGCGTGAAGAGCGTCTCGGCGAGCGCCGGCGCGACCGCGATCACGCAGACCACGAACGTCACCGTCACGCCGGCCGCGATCTCGGCTGCCCTCTCGACGCTCACCGCGTCGCCCGACACGATCAGCGCCGACGGTGGGTCGACGACGCTCACCGTCACCGCGCGCGACCTGCACGGGAACCTCGTGCCGGGCGCGCTGGTTATCCTCGCCTCGGCCAGCCCCGGCGCGTCGGTGCAGCAGCCGTCCGGCGCGACCGACGCGAACGGCGTCGCGACCGGCTCGGCCAGCTCGACGGTCAGCGGCGACAAGGTGATCACGGTGACGATCGGCGGCGTGGCGATCACGCAGACGGCGGCGCTCCACGTCACCGCCGGCGCGCTCTCGGCGGGCGCGTCCGATGTCTCGGCGTCGCTCACCGCGCTCACGGCCGGCGCGGGCACGAGCACGATCACCGTGATCGCGCGCGACGCGCACAACAACCCGGTGCCGGGCGCGACGGTCGTCCTCTCGGCGCCGGGCACCGGCAACACGATCGTGCAGCCGGCCGCCGTGACCGACGCGGCCGGCACGACTACAGGCACCTTCTCGTCGACGTCGCGCGGCGCGAAGGTGATCACCGCGATGATCGATGGGATCGCCGCGAACGAGACGGCGGTCATCACGATCTCGCCGGCCGCGCCCGACGGCGCGCACACCGGCCTCACGCTCAGCGACGGCGTGATCGCCGCGGCCGTCGGCACGACGACCGTCACCGTCGTCGCACGCGATGAGTTCGACAACCCGGTGCCGGGCGCGACGGTCGTCATCGCCGCGAGCGGCACCGGGAACACCGTCACGCAGCCGGCCGCCGTCACCGACGCCAACGGCGCGACGACGGGCACGGTCAGCTCCACGGTCACCGGGTCCAAGACGATCTCGGGCACGGTGAACGGCACCGCGATCACGCAGACGCGCACGCTCACCGTGATCCCCGACGCGATCTCGAGCGCGCAGTCGTCGCTCACACTCTCGACCGGTTCGATCGTCGCCGGGGGCGCGGGGACCACGGTCACCGTCACGGCGCGTGACGCGAACGGCAACGCGGTCAGTGGCGCGGCCGTCGTGATCTCGGCGACGGCGAGCGGCAACACCATCACGCAGCCCGCGGCGACGACGGATGCGAACGGCGTCGCGACCGGCACCGTCGCGGCGACGCTCACCGGTGCCCGCACCGTCTCCGCCACCATCAACGGCATCGCCGTCACGCAGACGCAGGCGCTCACCGTCACGCCAGGCGCGGTCTCGGCCGCGACGTCCACCGTCGATGCCGCACCGGCGAGCATCAGCGCTGACGGCGGCAGCAGCACGATCACCGTCACCGCGCGCGACGCGAACGGGAACGTGATCCCGGGTGCGACGGTCGTGCTCGCCGCGACCGGCAGCGGGAACAGCCTGGTGCAGCCGGCGGCCGTGACCGACGCCAACGGCGTCGCGACCGGCTCGCTCAGCTCGACCGGCGCCGCTGCGAAGACGGTGACGGCGACGATCGACGCCGTGGCGATCACCGACGACGCGACCGTCACGGTCACTCCGGGCGCGATCTCCGCTGCCACGACGAGCGTCGCCGCGGTGCCGGCGTCGATCGCAGCGGGCGGCGGCGGCAGCACCATCACGATCACCGTGCGCGACCAGCACGCGAACCCCGTCCCGGGCGTCAGCGTGACGCTCGCCGCGACCGGCACGGGGAACACGCTCACGCAGCCGAGCGCGGTGACGGACGCGAACGGCGCGACGATCGGCTCGCTCAGCTCGCTCGTCGCGGGCGCGAAGGTCGTCAGCGCCGACGCCGGCGGCGTCGCCGTGACGCAGACGGCGACGGTGACGGTCACGGCTGGCGCGGTCTCAGGCGCGAACTCGTCGCTCGTCTCCGACCAGTCGACGCTCAGCGCCGACGGCGGCAGCGCGACGATCACGGTCACGGTGCGCGACGCGAACAACAATCCGGTGCCGGGCGCGACCGTCGTGCTCTCGGCGACCGGGACCGGCAACTCGATCACGCAGCCCGCAGCCGTCACCGACGCGAACGGGGTCGCGGCCGGCACGTACGCGGGCACGGGCGCCGGACTGCACACGGTCTCGGCGACGGCGGACGGCACCGCGGTCACGCAGACGGCGGACATCACCATCACGGCCGGCGCGGTGTCGCCGACCGTCTCGACGATCGGTGCGAACGCGGCAAGCATCGTGGCCGCGACGGGCGTCGCGACGATCACGGTCACCGCGCGCGACCAGCACGGCAACGGCGTTGCCGGCCGCACGGTCGCGATCGCGGTGACCGGCACCGGCAACTCGGTCACGCAGCCGGCCGCGGTCACCGACGCGAACGGCGTGGCGACGGCGAGCTTCTCGTCGACCGTCGCCGAGGCGAAGACCGTGAGCGCGACGATCGACGGCGACCCGATGACGGCGACGGTGGCGGTCCCCGTGACGCCGGGCGCCGTCTCGGCGGCGACGTCGACGGTCGACGCGGCGCCCGCCAGCATCAGCGCCGACGGCGGCACGAGCACGATCACCGTCACCGCGCGCGACGCGAGCAACAATCCGATCGCCGGCGTCGCGGTCACGCTCTCGGCCACCGGTGCGAACAACACCCTGGGCCAGCCGGCCGCGGTGACCGACGCGAACGGCGTCGCCACCGGCACCATCGCGTCGACCGCTTCCGGCGCCAAGGTCGTCAGCGCCGAGATCGCCGGGGTCGCGATCACCGATGATGCCACGGTCACGGTGACGCCGGGAGCGGTCTCGCTGGCCGTCTCGACGATCGGGACGAACGCCGCGAGCATCGCCGCCGGCACCGGTGTCGCGACGATCACGGTGACGGCGCGCGACCAGCACGGCAACGGCGTGCCGGGGCGCACCGTGCTCATCACCGTGAGCGGCACCGGCAACTCGATCGCGCAGCCCGCGGCGGTGACCGACGCGAGCGGCATCGCGACCGCGACCTTCTCGTCGACGCTGGCCGAGGCGAAGACGGTCGGCGCGTCGATCGACGGGAACACCATCACGCCGACGACGGCCGTCACGGTCACGCCGGGCGCCGTCTCGGCCGCGAACTCCTCCGTGGACGCGGCGCCGGCGAGCATCAGCGCCGACGGCGGCACGAGCACGATCACCGTCACCGCGCGTGACGCGAACAACAACGTCATCCCGGGCGTGGCCGTCGTCCTCGCGGCCACCGGCTCGGGGAACACGCTCGGCCAGCCGGCCGCCGTGACCGACGTGAACGGCGTCGCGACCGGTACGCTGTCCTCCACCGGCTCGGGCGCGAAGGATGTCAGCGCCCAGGTCGCGGGCGTCGCGATCACCGACCTGGCGACCGTCACCGTCACGGCGGGCGCGGTCTCGCCCACGGTCTCGACGATCGGCACGAACGCGGCGACCATCACCGCCGGCACCGGCACCGCCACGATCACCGTGACGGCACGCGACCAGCACGGCAACCCCGTCGCGGGGCGCACCGTCGAGATCGCGGTCAGCGGCACCGGCAACTCGGTCACGCAGCCGGCAGCGGTGACGAATGCCGCCGGCGTCGCGACGGCGACCTTCTCGTCCACGGTAGCGCAGGCGAAGACCGTCGGCGCGACGATCGACGGCAACGCGATCACACCCACCACGGCGGTGACCGTCACGCCGGGCGCACCGTCGGCGTCGCTCTCGACGATCGTGGCCGCGCCGAACAGCATCGATACCGACGCCGGCTCGAGCACGGTGACCGTCACCGCGCGCGACGACCATGGCAATCCGATCCCGGGCATCGCGGTCTTCCTCGCCGTGACGGGCAGCGGGAACTCGCTCACGCAACCGGCGGCCCTCACCGACGCGAACGGCGTCGCGACCGGCTCGCTCTCGTCGACGATCGTCGGGCAGAAGGTGCTCACGGCCTCGGTGGCCGGCGACCTGATCGACGCCGCGGACACCGTCACGGTGACGCCGGGCGTCGCGGCCGAGCTGGTCGTGACGGGCTCGCCGACCAACGTCATCGCCGGCGACGCGGTCTCGCCCGCGATCGTGATCCAGGCGCGCGACCAGCACGGCAATCTCGCCACCGGCTTCACCGGCAACGTGACGCTCGCGATCGAGACGGGCACGGGCACGGCCGGAGCGGCATTCACCGGCTCGACGACGGCGACCGTCGCGGCCGTCGCCGGCGTCGCGACCTTCAATGACATCCGCATCGACAGCGCGGGCACCGGCTACCGCCTGCGCGCCTCGGCGACCGGCGTCACCGACACGCTCACGATCGACTTCAACGTCACGCCGGGCGCGGTCTCGGTGGCGATGTCCGGGATCACGGTCTCCGCCGCGTCCGTCCAGGTCGGGAACACCGTCACGTTCACGCTCACCGCCCGCGACGCGCTCGGCAACCGTATCCTGACGGGTGGTGAGACCGTCGTCTTCTCGCTCGATGCCGATGGCACGGCGGCCGGCAGCTTCGGGTCGGTCACCGATCACGGCGACGGCACCTACACGGTGGTATTCACCGGCGACACCGACGGCACCGCCCGCACCATCCTCGCCACGATCGGCGGGGTAGCTGTCACGAGGGCGCCCGCGCCCACGATCACCGTCGATCCATAACGCCCCCGCTCTTCCACGCTAGAATTCGCTGACGACCCCCCAGTGTCCCTGACCTCCCGCATGATCTGTCCCCGCTGCGCCGCCGCCGAGATCTCCCCCGTGACGGGGAAGTGCGAGCTGTGCGGGTATCAGCACGCCGGCGGCGCGCCGCATCCCGCCGATGACGTGGTGGGGCTCGCGAAGGGGCAGCTCGCGCACGAGTTCGTGTTCGGCGAGGACTTCGACTCCGACGCGGATTCGGCGGTCGTGCGGGCGAAGGAGGTCGCGACGGGCCGCCCGGTGCTGGTGCGCGTGACTCAGCGCCGCGCGGCGGACCCGGAGGCGGCCGAGTCGTTCCGCACGACGATGGCGGCCTTCCAGCAGCTCGACCATCCGAACCTGCTCTCGGTGCTCCGCTTCGGCAGCACCGACAGCGTCTTCTGGTACGCGACCGACGACCGCGGCGGCACGACGCTCCGCGCGCGCCTGCGCACCGAGGAACGCGTGGACCTGCGCGCGAGCCGGCGGATCCTCACGCAGCTGGCGAGCGCGCTCGATTACCTGCACCGGCGCGGGCTCGTGCACGGCGCGGTGCGCGCGGAGTCGGTGCTCGTCGACGCCAACGGCTGGGTGGGACTGACCGACCCGAACACGCTGCGCCCGACCTGGCGCCGCGTCGCGAAGCCGACGCCGGCCGCCGGGATGCCGAAGCCGGCGCCCGCGAAGGGCGCGCCGCCCCGCCCCTCGCCCGCCGAGGGCACCGCCGCGCCCGCGGGCGATCAGGCCGCCGTGCGCGAGCCGTGGGTCGCACCGGAGGAGTTCTCGCGCGGCGAGCGGTTCCCCGCGGCTGACCAGTACGCGCTCGCGGCGCTCGCGTTCGAGATGCTCGCCGGCCGTGCGCTCACCGGCGCGCCGCGCGCGCTCGCCGAACTGCGGCCCGACCTGCCGGTGCGCTGCGTGCGCGCGGTCGAGCGTGCGTTGAGCGCGTCGCCGGCGCAGCGCTTCCCGTCCTGCGCCGACTTCCTCTTCGCGCTCGAGGAGGAGACCGCGATCGCGAACACCGGTCCCGCCGCACGCGTGACCAGCGAAGTCGTGATGGTGAAGGACTGGAAGGCGCCGAGCGACCCGCATCGGAAGGCGAAGCTCGCCGGGAGGATCGCCGTCGGCGTCGCGCTCGCCGCCGGCCTCGTGTTCGCCGCGCCGACCGTGAAGTCGGCGCTCTCGCCGCGGCCGCCGGTGCAGTCGGAGGAGACGACGTCAGGCGCGCCCTCCGCCGCACGCGCCACGCCGACCGATGGCGCGCGTCCCGACCCCACGTCGACGGTGGTACTCACTACGCCGCGCAGCGACGTGCCACGCTCGACGCCGCGCACGTCGAACCCGGTTGCGAACGCGCCGGCCGCGCCGGCCGAGCCCGCGCCGGCCGCGCCGGCCGCGACCGCGCGGCTCTTCGTGAACTCGACGCCGTGGGGCCAGGTCTTCGTGGACGGCCAGGGCGTCGGCAACACCCCGCGCCCGAACCTGCCGATCACGGCGGGCACCCACACGCTGCGCGTGCAGCGCGAGGGCTTCACCGCGTGGGAGCGCACGATCCGCATCGCCGCGGGTGATACGCTCCGCTTCACCGACATCGTGCTGGCGCCGATCAACCCATGAGCCGCGGCCGCCGCGGTGCCCTCGTGCGGACGCTCGCCGGCGCGCTGATCGCCGTGCTCCTCGTCGCGACGCCGCGCACGGGGGCCGCGCAGGCCGACCCGCTGCAGCGCGCCCTCGCCTCGTACCGCGACCTCGACTACGACGCGGCGGCGACCTCGCTGCGCGCGCTGCTGGCCGTCGAGGGCAGCGGCGCGCTCTCGGTGCGCGACCGGCAGCGCGCGCGCACCTACCTCGCCGCATCGGAGGTCTTCCGGGGCCGCCGCGAGGCGGCGATCGAGCAGTTCCGCGCGATCCTCACCGACGACGCCAGCTTCCGGCCGGACCTGCTCGTCTTCCCGCCCGAGGTGACGACGGTCTTCCAGGCCGCGCGCTCGGGCCTGCGGGTCACTAACCTCCGCGTGCCACCGACCACGCGCATCGCGTCGGCGAACGACCGGCTCGTCGTGCGCGTCTGGGCGGCCTCGTCACACGACGTGCGCGTCGCGATCACCGACGAGCTCGGCAGCGCGGTGCGCCTGCTGCACGAAGGGCCGTCCGGCGACAGCCTCGTGCTCGAATGGAACGGGCGCGACGGCCTCGGCCGGTTCCGCGAGCCGGGCACCTACACGCTGCGCGTGACGTCGCGCACCTCGGAGGGGCGCGACGAGCGCGAGGTGGAGGTGCCGCTGCGGATCGAGCGCGTCGCGCCCGACACGCTGCCGCTGCCCGAGCCGCCCTCGAGCGCCAGCATGCGACCCGAGACGGCGCCAGCGAGCGGCGGCACGCGTTTCCTCGTGACGGGGCTCTCCGGCGCGGCGATCGTCGCGGCGATGCCGTCCGTGGTCGGCGCGGAGAGCGGCGGCTCGTCGATGCGCTTCGGCATCGCGGCGGCCTTCGCGATCGCGGGGACGCTCGGCAAGGTGCGCGCGGCGAGCCCGCAGCCGATCCCGGCGAACATCGAGTGGAACCGGCGCCAGCGCGATTCGTGGGCACGCGAGGTCACGAGGGTCCGGGCCGAGAACGAGCAGCGCCGCGCGGTGCAGGGCGTGCTCATCCGCGCCGGCACGCCGGTCGCGCGGGAGTCGCGCTGATGCGCTGCCTCCTCCTGCTCGGCCTCTTCGTGACCGCCACCGCGGGCGCGCAGACGCCCGGGGGATCGCGCTTCGGGATCGGCGGCGGGCTCACGGCGTCGCGGTCCGAGGTGTCGCGCGACGGCTTCGTGCAGTCGGAGCTCGCCGGGACCGTGTTCGGCTTCGCGGGGCAGGTGGCCTATCGCCGGTTCATGATCGAGGGCACGTACGCCGAGGGTGCCCTCTCGCCGCCGGGCGGCAGCGTCGGCGGGCAGCAGGAGACGTTCGCCGAACTGGGGGCCTTCATCGGGGCGAACGTCGGCTACGGGTTCACTGTCGGCGGCGGCCCGCGCTTCCGTGCCCTCGTGGCGCCGGGAAGCACCGTGCGCTGGATGCGCGTCGAGGCGAGGATGCGCTACACGCGGGAGATCGTGCCTGGCCGCGCGATGGCCGACGTGGACCTCTGGCAGGTGCTCAGCGCCGACGTGAATGCGCAGGGTGGCGCGAATGGCGGGCGGGGTGCATCGGCGGGGATCAGTTACCAGCTCCCCAACTCGCCGTTCGCACTGCGCGCGGCCTATACCGCCGACCGCATGGCTTTCGCGAGCGGCACGAGTGAATACCTCGATCGCGTGGAGCTCGGGCTCCGCTACGGGCGCCGTTGATGCGCTGAAGGGACGCATCGCATCGCGTCCCATCGATCCGATGACCATCGCGAATGGGATGCCCCCATTGCGCGATTAGTCATAATGAGTATCTATCATCGCATCATGCACTCGACGCCGACCCGGTGACCGCGGCACCGATCGCGCTGCAGGCGCAAGCGAACGCACCCCTGCTGGTGTGGGTGCTGGCTCCGCTCGTCGAGACCGACGACCCCGACATCGCCTGGTACAGCGACTACTCCCAGAGCAAGGCGGAGTACGAACGGGCCTTCTCGGCATTGAACGTCGCGTGGCGATGGCAGCCGGTGACCATGCGCGACTATCCGGACGTCGTGCAGCGGATCATCGCCGAGTCGCGGGGCTACGAGCCGGTGGTGCTCAACCTCTGCGACGGTGACGAGGTGAACGGCTCCCCGGGGATCAGCGTCATCCGCTGCCTCCGGGCGAACGGCCTCCGCTTCACCGGCGCCGACGAGCGCTTCTACGACGTCACCACGTCGAAGATCGTGATGAAGGAAGCCTTCGACCGCGCGGGCGTGCCGACCTCCCCGTGGGCGGTCGTGCCGCGGGACGGCACCGGCATCACGGATGTCGTGAAGCGGCTCGGCGCCCCGCTGATCCTCAAGCCGGCGGTCTCGGCGGGCTCGATGGGGATCACGACCAAGAGCGTCGTGCAGACGCCGCAGGCGCTCCGCGCCGCCCTCAAGCGGCTCACGAAGGGCTACCATGGATGGGACGTGGCCGGGGGCGGCGTCTTCGTCGAGCGATTCGTCGACGGACCCGAGTACACGACGTTCATCGTCGGGTCGCACGACGCCCGCAGCCGGGCGACCGTGTATCCGCCGGTCGAGCGCGGCTTCCATCCCGGCCTTCCCGCCAACGAGCGCTTCCTGTCGTTCGACCGTCTCTGGGGGCTCTACGAGACCGAGGAGCCGCTCGAAGGGGATGCGGACCTGTGGAAGTACCGCCCGGTCGCCCGCAGCATCGCGAAGCGGGTGAAGGAGGTCAGTTGGGCGGCCTACTGCGCCGTCGGCGGCCGCGGCTACGGCCGCGTGGACCTTCGGCAGGACCGGACCACCGGCGAACTCTACGTCCTCGAGGTGAACGCCCAGTGCGGCATCTCCGAGGATGAGGCCTACACCTCGATCGGCGCCATCCTGCGCTTCGCGCGCAGCACCTTCGCCAGCGCCGTCGGCGAGATCATCGCCGTCTCCGAGGAACGCGCGGTGCGCCGCGCCCGCCTCCCCCGAACCCGCCGCGCCGCCTCTGCATGAAGGTCTGCGTCCTCCAGCCGGACTATTCGAAGTCCGGCGTGGATTATCGTCACTACGACCCGACCCGTGACCTCGCCCGCCTCCTGCCGGGACACGAGGTGCACCACGAGGCGCTCGACAAGGTCTCGACCTACCGGCAGCTGAAGCGCCTCGCGCCGCGCGGGTTCGACGTCTACGTGAACCTCTGCGAGGGCTACCTCGAGTGGGACGTGCCGTCGATCGACGTCATCCACTCCCTCGAGCAGCTCGGCCTCCCGTACACCGGCCCCACGCCGCTGCTGTACGACCCGCCAAAGCCCCTGATGAAGTACGTCGCGCACACCGTCGGGATCGCGACGGCGATGCACGCGACGGTGGATGCGGGGCGGATCGCACGGCTCGCCGCCGGCGAGGGGGGACTCGCCGCGGCCGACGAGGCGCTGCGCGTGCAGACCCAGCACCTGCGCCATCCGCTCTTCGTGAAGCCCGCGAAGGCCGGCGACTCGCTCGGCGTGGATGAGCATGCGATCGTCGCCGACCACAGCGCGCTGCTCACGCAGTGCCTGGCCCTCGCCGACGAGTATCCCGACCTGCTGATCGAGGAATACATCGACGGGCGCGAGTTCACCGTGCTCGTGATCGGCGAGGAGTCAGGGAAGGGGCACGGCTCGGCGCTCGCGCCGATCGAGTACATCTTCCCGAAGGGGTTCCGCTACAAGAGCTACGCGCTCAAGACCAGCGAGCAGCACCCCGAGGCGAACGTGCGGGTGACCGACGCGGCCCTCGCGCAGCGGCTGCGCGACGCGGCCGAGCGCCTCTTCGCCGGCTTCGGCGGGGTCGGCTACGCACGGATGGACTTCCGCATGGACGTCCACGGCACGATCCACTTCCTCGAGGTGAACTTCACCTGCTCCGTCTTCTACGACGAGGGGAGCGAGGGGTCGGCCGACCACATCCTGAAGCTCGACGGGATCGGCCAGGCCGGGTTCCTCCAGCGGATCATCGCCGAGGGGATCGCGCGGCACCGGCGGAAGCAGAAGGCCTTCGAGATGCGCGGCAACGCGATCGCGGGGTACGGGATCGCCGCTGTCCGCCCGATCGCGAAGGGGGAGATCCTCTTCCGCGGTGAGCAGCGGGCCCAGCGGCTGATCACGCGCGGCCACGTGGAGCGGACCTGGAGTCCGACCGACCGGGAGCTCTTCGCCCACTACGCCGTCCCCGTCTCGGACGAGGTCTTCGTGATGTGGGACGAGGACCCCAATGCCTGGGCTCCCCAGAACCACTCCTGTGACGCCAACACCGGATACGACGGCCTTGATGTCGTGGCCCGGCGCGACATCGCCCCCGGCGAGGAGCTCACGCTGGACTACGCCGAGTTGCTGAACGAGGCGGGGGCGGGCTTCACCTGTCGCTGTGGTGCACCACGGTGCCGCGGGGAGGTCAGGGGAACCCCGGGGAACTCGGTGACGGCCCGGGAACGGGCGAGGAGGGGGGGGAGTTGAGTTAAAGTGCCGGCCCCTTCTGCCGAAGCTCATCAGGGGGGACCTCGCGTTGCCCACGGGAGCCATCGGGCGTCCCGGGGTGTACAGGGAAGAGGTCCGCGTTGCCACTCCGGAGGCGCGATGCCGACGTACACGATGCCGCTCAACATCATCCTCTGCCTGGCCGCCTTCTGGACGGGCGTGATCCAGGGCTACATGACGGGCAGCTGGCTCGTCGCCGCCGCCTGGGTGACCGCGTCCTTCGTCCTGCTCACGAGCGAGCGCCTGATCCCGGCCCGGCAGGCTGACGAGACGCAGGACTGAGCGAGCGGGACTGACCGGCGCCTTCGGGCGCCGCACGGGGCGACTGGCCGAGGCCGGTCGCCCTTCGTCGTGTCCGGCTATCGCGTGAGCACAGGATTTGCTACTGTAGTCGCGGAAGCCCCACCCACACCCCCGAGGACCGATCCACATGTCGAAGCGCACCGTGCAGGCTCTCACGCTCACCGTGGCCGCCCTGGTCGCGCTCGCCGTCCGTCCGTCGGAAGCGCGCGCGCAGGAGCACGCACAGCTCGTCTGGCGCCAGCTCAACACCGCGTTCGAGACCGTGAACCGTGACGGCTACGGCTCGCTGAACTACATCATCGGGCGCATGGGCGAGGGCAAGACCGACAGCTGGACGCTGAACTTCGAGAAGGGCACCACCTACCGCATCGTCGGCGCCTGCGACAAGGACTGCTCGGACCTCGACATCGAGATCCTCGACGGGTCGGAGGTGCTCACGCGCGACATCCTCGACGACGACGCCCCGATCGTGACGTTCTCGCCGAAGGCCTCCGGCCAGCTCCGCGTGAAGGTGACGATGGCGAAGTGCTCGGACGAGCCGTGCTTCTTCGGGTTCGGGATCTTCCAGAAGTAGTGGTGCGGAGGAGCGAGGAGCGAGGGAGAGGGGAAGGGATGAGGTAGAGGGAGAGGAGTGAGCGGAAGAGAGCAGGGCCCCGGGCGATCTCATCGCACGGGGCCCTCTTCACTCTCTACCCTCTCCCTTCCACTCGCTCCTTCCGCTTCCCCTCGCTCTTCGATCCTCTCGGTGCCGGGCTATCGCCCGGCCCCGAGATCGTTCCAGTTCAGGATCGAGTTGAAGCCGAGGAAGAAGGTGCCGTGCGTCTGCCAGCGCCAGAAGGGGCGGATGCCGAACATCACCACGTGGCCGGTGCCGAGCGGCGCGTCGACGATCTGCGCGCGGCTGGCGAGCGCCTCTCCGCCGGCGAGCGTGCCCGAGAGCAGCATGTCGGCCGCGTTCGCGGGGAAGCTCATCACGACGCGCGGACGTGCGCCACCAGCCGCGCCGCCGCCGCCGAATCCACTGCCGCCACCACCGCCACCACCGCCACCACCGCCCGGGCCACGGCCAGCCGCACCCGCGCCACCGGCGGCGCCCGGACGTCCGCCGCCCGCGCGCGGCGCTTCATCCTGCGCTGCCCAGTCCCACGTGGAGAGCGTGAGCGGGCTCGCCATCGGCGTGGTGTTCTGGCCCGCCGGGCCTCCACCGCCCGCGCCGCCGCCGAACCCGCCGAAGCCGCCACCGCCGCCGGCGTTCAGCACCGGCGCCTGGTTGAAGTAGACCGGCACCTGGGCCGTGTAGCCGTACGTGATCGGGCTCGAGCGGTCGCTCACGACGCCGCGCATCACCGAGCCGCGGACGAAGAGGTTCGCCGGCTCCTCGACCGTGATGCCGTTCGTCAGATGGTACTCGGGGAAGATCGTCGCGGTGGAACCCTCGGTGATCAGCGTGCCGCCGGCCTCGACGAACTTGCGGAGCTCCATCAGCCCTTCGAAGCCCATCCCGCCGCGGATGTCATCCGACTCGTCGATGCCGCCGAGGTTCGGCGACTCGGCGGTGCGCCGGTACGGCAGCGGCGCGCTGCCGGTCATCGCGATGCCGTTCACCTGCGACTCCGCCGTGCCACCGACGTGCGGGAAGATGATCACGTCGAAGCGGGCGCGGAGGTTGCCCTCGCGCAGCTTTGTGTCGGCGAAATAGCTGTAGGGCACGCCGTAGGTGTCGAGCGCGGCGCGCACCCAGCCCTCGTCCTGCGTGCGCTGCCAGCTGTGCACGTAGCCGATGCGAGGGATGTCGAGCTCGTGCTGCTTCACCGTCGGCGCGGCGGCCAGCGCCGTGCCGGAGAGGCCAAGCTCGGCGAGCACCGGGCCGAGGCGCGCGGCGTTCGCGTCGGGGATGATGAAGGCGCCGGCGCGGTACTGCTTGCCGCCGGCCTCGAACGCCTCCTCGGCGGCGAACATCCGGACGTCCTTCAGCCGGAAGCGCATCGCCATGAGGTTGTTGTCGGTCGTGTGCTCGATGACGACGACCGGCCCGGTGCCGGTGATGCCGCCGGTGGCCTTCGCCGGCGCGGTGAGGCGCGTCATGCGCTGCGCGAGCACGGTCGTGTCGGCGACCGCGGTGATGACGACGTTGCGCATGAACTGGAAGGTCCAGCCAGTGTCGTCATACGGCCGCGGGTTGCCCGGCGGGAAGTTCTGCACCGACATGTACATGTCGGCGAGCGTGCGGTACGGCTGGTCGGCGCGGATGATGAAGTCGCCGCGCTGGACCTGCATCCCGCCGGCGGTGAAGGCCGCGTCGGCGACGTGGATCTCGAGGCCCTGGCGCTGCAGCTCGTTCACCGCGTCGACGGCGTTCTGCCGCGCGCGCTGGCCGGCCGGAACGATCCACGCGTTCACCGGGCCGTTGCGCCCCTTGGCGACCGAGCGCTTGCCCTTCAGCCAGTAGTTCTCGAGGTAGAGCTTGCGGTTGTTCGCGAAGTGGCTGAGCGAGAAGAGGACGCCCGACTCGGAGATGTTCACCGAGTTGCGCGGGCCCCACTTGATCTCGGGGAGCGGCGGGTTCGGGCGGAACCACTCGCGGCTCGTCGTCGCCGCCGGCACGCGGAGGTTCGCATTGTTCTCGGGCCCGTAGCTCTGCACCTCGTAGAAGCGGCCGATCGCATTGCGCGAGTGCGCTGCGAAGAAGAGGTAGTTCGGGACCCAGCCGTCATAGAAGCCGTAGGTCCAGACGCCGGGCACGCCGCGCTTGGTCAGCTCCATCACGTCGTTCTGCGCCAACATCCACCACTCGTTCACCGTGATCGGGTCGAGCCCTTCGTTGTACGGGCCCGTGCCGGTGGACGAATAGAGGTACGAGACCGACTCGTGCAGGTCGTGCATCACCTGCGGCGTCCACTCGAGGAACTGGCGGTTGATGTTGCGCGTCAGGGCGAGGAACTGCCCCATCCCGTCGCGGTTGTTGTCGTGCGCGACGTACTTGCCCCAGTACATGAGCGGGAGCCGGGCGTCGCCGGTCGCCCGCTTCTTGTTGAAATAGTAGGTGTCGACCTGCCGCTCACGCCCGTCCACCTCGAGCACCGGCGTGATGAACGTGATGACGTTCTTCCGGATGTTGTCGTAGAACGGGTTCTCGGTGACCGCGAGCCGGTACGCCAGCTCGAGCAGCATCTCGGGGCCGCCCGTCTCGGGCGAATGGAGGCCGCTGGTGAGCCAGTAGATCGGCTTCGCGGTGTTCAGGAGCTCCTGCGCCCGCGCCTCGCTCGTGCGCCGCGGGTCGGTGAGCTCCTTCAGCATCCCCTTGTAGCGGTCGAGGTCGCGGATGACGCCCTCGTCGGCGATCGCGACGATGATCATGTCGCGGCCTTCCTCCGTCTGGCCGATCCGCCAGACCTTCACCCGCTCCGACGCGGCGTCGAGCGCGTCGTAGTAGCGGTACATGTCCTTGGCGTAGGTCAGCTCGCCGGGCGTACCGGGGATGCGGCCGAGGAACTTGAGCGGCGTCGGCACGGTGGCCGAGGCGGGGAGGTCGGCGACGAGCTCGGTCGTGATGCGCGGGTCCTGGAGGTACTCGCGGATCTTCGCCGTGTACTCGCGGTCGATCGGCTGGGTCTGGGCGTGCGCCGGCCGCACGAGGGCGGCGGCCGCGAGGCCCGAGGCCAGCACGAGGGGGCGAAGGAGCGACATTCGGGTCATGCAGCGGGCTCCGGTGGTGGGGTTCAGTGCGACAAACCTACGCCGAGCCCGTGAATGCCGTTGGCACCGGATGGCGCATCGCCCGGTGCCGCCCCGTGCGATATGATTGCGGGACCATCCGTCCCACCGCTTCCCCGTCCGCGCCATGCCCAGCCCGGAACTCCTCCGCCTCCGCAAGATCTGCCTCGCGCTCCCCGGCGTGAGCGACGTCCCGGCCTGGGGCACGTCGACGTTCCGCTGCCCGAAGATCTTCGCGATGTACGCACATCCGTCCGACCAGAAGCACTCGCAGGGACGGCCAGGCGTCTGGCTCAAGGCGGGGCCCGGCAACCAGGAGTTCATGGTCCGCGACGACCCCAAGCGCTTCTACGTGCCGCCATACGTCGGCCCGTCGGGATGGGTCGGCATCTTCCTCGACCAGTCGCCGAACTGGGATGAGATCGCGCTCCTCATCGAGGACGGATGGCGGCTGCTCGCGCCGAAGAAGCTCATCAAGGCGCGCGAGGAAGGTCGGCACGTCGCGGCGGAACCCGTGAAGTCGACGGCTGGCCAGCCGCGCAAGAAGGCCCCTGCGAAATCGTCCAGCGCGCCGAAGGCCAAGGCGTCCGCCAAGCCATCCGCCAAGGCGCGCGCGACGCGCGCCGCGAAACGCGCCGCGAAGCCAACGAAACCCGCGAAGCGGTCGTCAAAGCGGAAGTAGCCGCCGCCGCGCCCGCGCGCGGTCCCACATCCCAGCCCCGTGCACATGCGCCCGCGCCACCTTCTCGCGCTCACGCTGCTCGTCGCCTCGTCGTCGATCAGCGCCGCCGCGCAGCAGCTCCCGACGCTCAAGCCGGCCGACTACCAGAAGTGGGAGATCCTCGGCGCCACCCGCCTCTCACCCGACGGCCGATGGGCCGCGATCACGCTCAATCGCGTGAGCGACGAGAACGAGCTCCGCCTCCGCGGTCTTGCGCGCGACACGACGATCGTCACGCCGCTCGCGATCGGCGCCGCCTTCACCGCCGATTCGCGCTGGGTCGGATACCTCGTGCAGCTCCCGCCGAAGGAGCGCGAGCGGCTCACGAAGGAACGGAAGCCGGTGCGCACTTCCTTCGGCGCGCGCGACCTCACCACCGGCGCGACGATCGAGCTCGCCGAGGTCTCGGCCTTCTCGTTCAGTGCCGACGGACGGTTCGTCGCGCTCACACGCTATCCCGCGGAAGGGAAGCGCGTGCAGGAGGTCGTCGTGCACGACCTGCGCACCGGCGCGCGCTACGCCTTCGCGAACGTCGCCGAGCACGCGTGGGCGGAGGTGAAGGCGCTGCTCGCGTTCGCCGTCACCGTCGAGGGAGGGACCGGCAACAGCGTGCAGCTCTTCGACGGCGACCTCGGCGTGGCGCGCGTGCTCGACGCCTCGGCGTCGGTCTATCGCGCCATCGGGTGGCGCGCGCGGTCGGCCGACGTCGCGGTGCTGCGCTCGATCGCCGACAAGGCGTTCGCGGACACGGCGAACGCGGTGCTCTCGTGGCGCGGCGTGAACGATCCGACGACGCCGGCGCAGCGCTTCGATCCGTCCGCGACGCCGGCCGGCCTCGTGGCGACGCTGCGCATCGCCGAGGGCCGCCGGCCGGGCTGGTCGCGCGACGGCACGACGCTCTACGTCGGCCTGCAGGCGCGCCTCGACACGGCCGCCGCGCCGAAGAAGAGCACGGAGAAGGTCTCCGACGTCGAGATCTGGCACCCGAACGATGTGCGCGTGATCCCGCAGCAGCGCTCGTCTGAGGCGCAGGACCTCCGCGCGACTCGGCTCGCCGCGTGGAAGCCCGGGAGCGCGACCGTGCTGCCGCTCGCGAGCGATGCGATGGAGCAGCAGGTGCTGCTGCCGGGCGATCGCTGGCTGATCGAGATCGACACCAAGCCGTACGCGTGGGGCACGATGTTCGGTCGCCGCGACCAGGACGTCTGGATCGTCGACGTGACCGATGGGAGCCGGAAGAAGCTGCTCGAGAAGATCCGCTTCGTCCTCGCACCCGACCCGACCGGCCGCCGCGTGGCCTGGTTCGACGGGAAGGACTATTGGGCGGTCGAGATCGCGAGCGGCCGGCGGACCAACCTCACCGCGCCGCTCACCGGTGCGCGCCGCGTCGATTTCGTCGACCGCGATGACGACCATCCGAGCGACGTCCTGTCGCCCATCGGCGGGCCGACCTGGTCGCGCGACGGCGAGCGCTTCCTCGTCTACGACCAGGTGGACCTCTGGTCGCTCGCGCTCGATGGCTCGGGCGGCACGAAGCTCACCGACGGCGCGGCGGAGGGGCTCGAGCACCGCATCGTGAGCTTCGCGCCCTTCAACGGCACGGCGGTCGAGCGCTCGGCCGACCTCACGAAGCCGGTGTATCTCTCGCTCTACGGCCGGCGCACCAAGCGCAGCGGCTACGCGCGGCTGGTGAACGGCCGCATCGAGCGGCTCCTCCTCGCCGACGCGCTGGTCGGCGCGCTCGCGAAGGCCGACAGCACCGACCGCTACGTGTTCACGCGGCAGACCTTCACCGAGTCGCCGAACGCCTTCGCCGCCGGCGCCGACCTCGCGAACGCGAGCGCGCTCACGAACACGAACCCGTTCCAGAAGGACTATGCGTGGGGCCGGGCCGAGCTCGTCGACTTCACGAGCACGGTCGGCCGGCGGCTGCAGGCGATCCTCTACTATCCCGCGGACTATGATCCGGCGAGGAAGTACCCGATGATCGTCTACACGTACGAGCTGCTCTCGCAGGGACTGCACCGCTACATCGTGCCGCGTGAGTACGACTACTACAACGCGAACGCCTTCACGCAGCAGGGCTACTTCGTGCTGATGCCCGACATCGTCTTCCGGCCGCGCGAGCCCGGCGTGTCGGTGCTGCACGCGGTGGAGCCGGCGGTCCGCGCGGTGCTCGCGCGCGGCCACGTCGACCCGGCGCGCGTCGGCCACATGGGCCACTCGCAGGGCGGCTACGAAGCCGCCTTCCTTGCGACGCACAGCACGCTCTTCAGGACGGCCGTGATGGGCGCGGGCATCTCCGACATGTACTCCTTCGCCGGGCAGATGCACTGGAGCTCGGTCCCCGAGTTCGACCACTGGGAGACGGGCCAGTTCCGCATGCAGGTGCCGCCCTGGGAGGACATGGCCGCGATGAGCCGCAACAACCCGCTCGAGCGTGTCCACGTGATGCCCGCGCAGAGCATCCTCATCGAGATCGGCGGCGACGACCCGACGGTCGACATGCGGCAGGGCGTCGAGTTCTACAACTACGCGCGCCGCGCCGGGAAGCAGGCGGTGATGCTCCTCTACCCTGGCGAAGGGCACGGCCTCGGCAAGCGCGAGAACGCGATCGACTACCATCGGCGCATCACCGAGTGGTTCGCGCACTACCTCAAGGGCGAGCCGCCCGCGAAGTGGATCACCGAGGGCCAGAGCTGGCTCGACCGCAAGCGGATCCTCGACGTGAACAAGGACTAGCGGCTCCGGACCTCTCAGCGCAGGGCGAAGCGCGCCTCGAGCGCATCGCACGCGGCCTCGACGCCGCGCTCGGCGCGCACCTGCGCCGCGACCCGGCCCGCCGCCTCGCGGTAGGCCGGGTCGCGCACGAGGAGGTCGAGTTCCCTGGCGACCCGGCGCGCGACATAGCGGTGCGGCGGCAGGATCCGCGCGAGGCCGAGGCGCGCGGCACGGTGCGCATTGTCCGGCTGGTCGTGCGCGAACGGCACCGCGAGCATCGGCGCGCCGCTGCGCAAGCCCTGCGCGAGCGTGCCGATCCCGCACTGCTGGACGACCGCGGCCGCGCGCGGCATCAGCAGCGAGTGCGGCGCCCATTCCACCGCGAGCGCCCCATCAGGCAGCGACGGCCGCAGCGGTTCGACGTTCCCGGGCCCCACGAGGCAGACCGCGCGCACACCCAACGCGCGCACGGCCGCGAGGCTCTCCGCCCAGAAGGTGCCCGGCGCGAGGATCGCCGACGAGCCGAGCGTGAAGACCACCGGTGGCGGCCCGTCGTCAAGGAAGCGCGCGAGCTCCGGCGCGAGCGCGGTGCCGTGTGTCGCATCGTGGAACATGTGCCCGGTCACGACGACGTTCGCCGGCCAGTCGGGCTGCGGATCGCCGAGCAGCCGCGAGTAGAGCGCGAGCACGAGCGAGGGGCTGTGCTGTCCGTCGAACAGCGGATTGCCGGCCCTCGGCAGGCCGAACCGCGCCCGCATCGCGTGGTACGGGCCGGCCCAGCCGTCGGTGATGCGGCGTGACGCCGCCGCAAGGAAGCGTCCGGGCCACTCGCCGAGCACGTCGAGCGCCTTGAGCCAGGGCGCCGGAGGCAGCACCGGGATGTCGGTCGCCGAGAAGAACGACATCGGCGCGAGTACGGTGCTCGCCCACGGGATGCCGCGCTGCTCGGCGAGGATGGGGATCGCCATCGTGAGCGGATGGCTCACGAAGAGGTCGGTGCGCGCCGCGAGCGGCTCGACGTCCTCGTACATCGCGTCAATTCCCGGGAAGATCAGCTCGCGCAGCAGGAACTCCGTCCCGCGGTCGCGGTCCATGATCCGGCTCACGAGCGTCGCGTCGTCGGGGCGCGCGTCGGGGCGGATCGCGTGGAAGCCGAGGCCGGCGGCCCGTACGTGCGGCTCGAAGTAGGGCAGCGTGGCGAGCGTCAGCTCGTGGCCGCGCCGTTGCAGGCCGAGTGCCAGCCCGATGGATGGGTCCACGTCGCCGTGCGAGCCCCAGCAGCCGATGGTCATCCGCGCCATGGCCGTGAACGATAGCCTGTGTCGTCCCGCGGCGGCACGGCGCGAAACCGCACACTCGCGACGGGCGTAGAGCCGACACTCGAGCGGAGCGCCCCTCCTGTCCCTCCTAGTGGCCGTCGCCTGCCTCTGTCAGGTCGCCGCGGCACCGGTGTCGTCCCGTGCGGTCGCCGACAGCGACCGCACCGCCGCGCAGCTCGTCGCGCTCGCCCGGGCGAACCGGTACCAGCAGGACTCGACGCTGGCCGAGTACCGCGCGCTCGCGCGTCAGCGCTGGACGGGCGAGGTCGGCGTGGCCTCCGCGGCGGGCCTCGGGCCGCTCGGGCGGATGCGCCTCGCCGCGCGCTTCGAGACCGTCGCGCGCATCGGCTGGCACCACCGGCTTGGCGCGTGGGCGGAGCTGCTCGCGTCGCGCGCCGTCGCGCCGATCGCCGGCGAGACCGATCCCGACATCGTCGATGACGAGTGGGCCTTCGCGCTCCCGTTCCATCCGGGCCGCGACCGGCTCTGGCCGATGGACGAGATGGAGGATGCCCTGTCCGACGCGCCCGACGTCTGGATCTCACATCCGCTCGACGCCGGCTCCGACTCGCTCTATCACTTCTCGCTCGGTGGCCGCCAGGTCATCACGCTGCCGGACGGACAGCGCATCCAGGTGCGCGAGATCGTCACGCGCCCCGTGCGTCCCGACCACCGGCTCATCGTCGGCTCGCTCTGGGTGGACATCGTCGACGGTGCGCTGGTGCACGCGGTCTACCGCCCCTCGGTGCCGGTGGACCTCTGGCCGTACATGGAGAAGAACTTCGACGAGTCGGACCGCGAGATCGTCCGGAAGTTCGGTCCCTTCCGCGGCACCGTGGAGGAGATCGTAGTCGAGCACGGCCTGTACGCGGGCCGCTTCTGGCTGCCGAAGGCGCGCATCGCGCACGCCGAGGGCACGGCGAAGGGCGGCCGCGTGACGATCTCGATCGAGCAGAGCTTCACGTACGAGAAGGTGACGCCGCTCGCGGTGGGCGAGGTGCGCGCGCCGCAGCCCGAGCGGCTGCCGGGCGGGCTGCGTGAGGCCGAACGCCGCGACGAGGACCGCTACTGGCGCGGCTTCGAGCGGCGGCCCGGCTCGACGCAGTGCGAGCGCACCGGCGACACGACGTCGCTCGCGCTCCCCGCCGACTCGATGCTCGCGCGCGGCGGTTCGCGGCGCAGGACGCAGGAGGGGATCCCGATCCGCGTGATGCTCCCGTGCACCGAGGCCGAGCTCCTCTCGTCCTCCTTGCTGCCTCCGTCGATCTACTCGCCGAGCGAGGAACTCTTCACCGACCGCGACCTCACGCGGCTGCAGCAGGACACGCGCGCGGCGCTCGAGCTCTCCGACCAGGCGGCGTGGAGCCCGCGCAAGGCGACCGTGCGCTGGGGCCTCGACGACGGCCTGCTCCGCTATGACCGCATCGAGGCGCTCTCGGCGGGCGTGAAGACCGAGCGCGAGCTCGGGAAGGGGTACGCGTTCGACGCATCGGCGCGCATCGGAGTCGCCGACCTCGAGCCGAACGCCGAGCTCGCGCTGCAGCGCCGGAGCGGGCGAGCGGTGCTGCGCGGCGCCGTCTACCGGCGGCTCGACGCCGCGAACGACTGGGGGGCGCCGCTCGGGCTCTCAGCCTCGCTCAACGCGCTCCTCATGGCGCGTGACGACTGGATGTACTCGCGCGCGCTCGGCGCCGAGCTGCGCGGGACGCACGCGCGCGTCTCGGGCGGCGCCGTGGTCGGCTGGCGGCTCTTCGCCGAGCAGCAGCGCACGGCCGAGGTCGGCACGTCCTTCTCGCTCGCGCGCGGGCTGATGGGCACCGACTTCGCGCCGAACGTCGTCGCCGACGAAGGAGTCTACCTCGGCGGCGCGCTCTCGCTCGCGCGCGCCTGGGGGCTGGACCCGACGGGCACGCAGTTCTCGGCGCGGCTCGCGCTGGAAGGCGCCGGCGGCGAGCTCGGCTACGGCCGCGCGATGACCGAGATGCGGGTGGCGCGAGGACTCGGCGGCAGCTCGGTGCTGTCGCTCAGCGGCGCCGCGGGCAGTTCCGTCGGCACGCTGCCGGCGCAGCGGCGCTGGTTCCTGGGCGGCGCGCAGACGATCCATGCGCACCAGGTGGGTGCGCTCGCGGGAGACGCCTTCTGGATGGGGCGCGCGGAGTATACGCGTGGCTTCCCGCTCGTGCGGCCGGTGGTCTTCGCCGATTGGGGGTGGGCGGGCGATCGCGATGCGCTCGCGCGCATCGCGCCGCGTGACCACCTCTGGGCCGCCGGCTTCGGCGCCGCGATGTTCGACGGCCTCGTGCGCTTCGACATCGCACGCGCGCTGAACCAGCGGAAGGGGTGGAGCGTGGACCTGTTCCTCGAGGTGCGCTGACGGCGAGGACCGAAGAGCGGGAGGAAGGGGGAGAAGACACAGGAGCCAGGGCAGGGGATGAAGCAAGAGGGGGAGGGGCCACCTGGCCTCTCCCCCTCCGTGATCCAACCCTCTCCCTTCGTCTTCACCCCTTCCACTCGCTCCTCGCTCTTCGATCCTCGTCTCAGACCGGGAAGAGCATCTCCCGATACCGCGGCAGCGGCCAGTGCTCGTCGCCGACCGAGAGCTCGAGCTTGTCGGAGATCTCGCGGCAGGCCGCCATCGCGTCGTGGCCGCCGCTCGTGAGGAAGGCGGCGCACTTGGCGATGTCGTCATGCATGCCGTGCGCCTTCTTGATCGCCGCGTGGAGCGCGGCGGTCCTGCCCTGCAGCGCGGTGGCGAGCTTGCCGATCGCCTCGGCCGCCGCCTTCTGCGGCACCGACTTGATGCCGCCCTGCTTCGCCTTCGCCGCGCCCTCGGCGAGGACGCCCAGGTAGGCGTAGGCCGCCGGGAGGATGAGCGTGTCCATCATCTCGGCCATCATCTCCATCTCGATCAGCACGTCCTTCACGTACCGCTCGACGCGGACGTGGTAGCGGCTCTCGAGCTCGGCCGCCGAGAGGATCCGCGTGCGGGCGAAGAGTTCCTTGGCGAGCTTCGTCTCGAGCTGGGCGAGCGCCTCGGGGGCGCGGCGCAGGTTGAGCAGGCCGCGCTTCTTGGCCTCCTTCACCCACTCCTCGGAGTAGCCGTTCCCCTCGAACCGGATCGCGCTGGTCTCCTTGAAGACCTTGCGCACGACCTTGAGCGCGGCGTCGTCCACCGAGCCGCCGGCCTTCTGCTCGGCCTTCACCGCCGCGGTGATGTCGAGGATCGCCTCGGCGACGATCGTGTTGAGGAGCATGATGGGGAAGGCGATCGACTGCGACGAACCGACCGCGCGGAACTCGAACTTCGCGCCGGTGAACGCGAAGGGCGACGTGCGGTTGCGGTCGGTGTTGTCCTTCTCGATCTCGGGGAGCTTGGCGACGCCGAGCTCGATCATCGCCTGCTCGGCCTTGGTGCCGGCGCGGCCCGCGATGATGTCCTCGATCATCTTCGTGAGGGCGTTGCCCATGAAGACCGAGATGATCGCCGGCGGCGCCTCGTTGGCACCGAGCCGGTGCTCGTTGCCGCTCGTGCCGATGCCCGCGCGCAGCAGCCCCTGGTGCTTGTGGACGCCCTTGAGGACGGCCGCGAGGAACATCAGGAACCGCACGTTCTGGTGCGGCGTCTTCCCCGGCTTGAGCAGGTTGATGCCATTGAGCGCGTTGTCCGAGGCGATCGACAGCGACCAGTTGCAGTGCTTGCCCGAGCCGTTGATCCCGGCGAACGGCTTCTCGTGCAGGAGCACCTGGAGGCCGTGGCGCAGTGCCACATCCTTCAGGATCGACATCACC
>CAZIDS010000002.1:0-52948 GCA_964537945.1 uncultured Gemmatimonas sp.
GTCGAGCACCCGCAGCGCCTCGCCGCGGGCGAGCCGCAGCGCGAGGTCGCGCGGCGCGATCGCGCGCGGCTCCTCGGCCGGCGGTGCGTCCGTGCGCGCCGCGGGCGCCGCGCCGCAGAAGGCCGCGTAGTCGCCGAGCAGCGCGGTCGCGGTACGCGTGCCGCACCAGGCGCACGCGGGGTCGCGCTCGACCTCCACCTCGTGGAAGCGCATCGCGAGCGCGTCGATGTGGAGGATCCGCCCGGCGAGCGTCTGGCCGATGCCGAGCCGGAGCTTGATCGCCTCGAGCGCCTGCATGGTGCCGAGCATCCCCGGCAGCGCGCCGAGCACGCCGCCCTCGGCGCAGTCGGGGACCGAGCCCGGCGGCGGCGGTTCGGGATGCACGCAGCGGTAGCAGGGCCCGTCGGCGGTCGCGAAGACGGAGAGCTGTCCCTCGAAGCGGTGGACGCTCGCCTGCACGCAGGGCCGCCGTTCGAGCACGCACGCGTCGTTCACGAGATAGCGCGCGGCGAAGCTGTCGGTGCCATCGAGGACGACGTCGTAGTCGGAGATGATGCCGCGCGCATTGTCGCGCGTGAGCGTCGTGCGCCACGTCTCGACGCGCACGTGCGGGTTGAGCGCCTCGAGCCGCGCCCGCGCCGACTCGACCTTCGGCTGCCCGATGGCGGCCGTGTCGTGGAGCACCTGCCGTTGCAGGTTGTGCACTGCGACCGCATCGAAGTCGAGGATGCCGAGCCGCCCGATGCCGGCGGCGGCGAGATAGAGCGCGGCGGGGGAGCCGAGCCCACCGGCACCGACGACGAGCGCGGACGACGCGCGGAGCCGCTCCTGCCCCGTCTCGCCGACGTGCGGCAGCACGAGATGGCGCGCGTAGCGCTGGAGTTCCTCGCCCGAGAGCGGCATCGTCGCAATATACGCGAGGGGGCATCGCCGGCTTTCGCCTGACGATGCCCCCTCGCCTTCGGGAGTGATCCCGGAACCACCCCCGCCTCACGCCGGGCGCGCGCGCCCGCGGAGGTCGTGCGGTCCTGCCGTCCCGGCTACCGTTGCTGCAGCGCGGCCCGCGCGGCGTCGATCGCCGCCGTCGCCGCATCGAACCGTCGCACCAGGTCGGTCATCTCGCGGTCGAAGAGGGCCGCATCGCCATAGCGGATCGCCTCGTTCACCGACGGGAAGACCATGTTGCTGTAGCCGTTATCGACGTCGGCCACGTATATGAGATTCCTATACCACGGCCGTGAACGCAAGCCCTCGGGCCGCGTCATCGCGCGCTCGACCTGCAGCAGCGCGCGGTTCGTCGCCTGCGCGCGCGCGGTCGGGAGTCCTTCGGCGAGCGCGGCGTCGCGCGCGGTCGCGAACGCGGTCGCGGCGCGCTCCATGCGGTCGATCGCGGCCGCGAGCGGGGCGCTCGATCCCGGCCATTGCTTCGCCGCGAGCGCGTCGTCGACCGGCTTCAGGTAGCGCCGCATGGTGCGCGCGAACTCCGCGTAGTCGTATGGCAGCACATCCGCGTTCGCGAGGCGCATCATCATCGCCGTGCCGATCCGTGCGGCCGCGGTGTGATACCGGTAGCCCGGATCGCCGAAGCGCTCCATGAACGTGTAGGAGTCGTAGTTCGAGTGATAGACGCCGTTGCCGCCGCCGAAGCCCCAGTCGGAGTGCGGGATGCCGAGGTGGTTGTAGAAGCCGGCGAAGTCGGAGCCGCCGCCGGGATCGCCCATCGCGGGCTCCTCGCCGGCGCGCGTGCCGCTCCGCGCGCGCCACACGTCGTAGACGCTCCCCTCGCCGCTCGGGTCGCGCACGCCGCGCGCGACGTCGCGCAGCACCGCGCGCAGCGTCGGCGAGCCGCCGCCGCCGAAGCTCGGGCCGCTCGCGCTCACGTCCTGGTTGAGGTACGCCACGCCGCCGCGCATCAAGCGCAGCGAATCGTCCTCGACGTACTCGGTCGAACCGACGAGGCCCCACTCCTCCGCGTCCCACGTCGCGAAGACGAGCGTGCGGCGCGGGCGCCAGCCCGCCTTCATCTGCTCGGCGACGGCGCGCGCGGCCTCGACCACGCTCACCGTGCCCGAGACGTTGTCGATCGCACCCGGGCTCCACGCGTCGCGATGCCCGCCGATGACGACGATCTCGTCGGGGAAGTCGGTCCCGCGGATCACGCCGAAGGTGTCCCAGATCGGCTTGTACGCCGCGGTCGCCGAGTCGCTCCAGACCTTCACGCGCGCGCGCACCGGGCCGGGCCCGACGTGGTAGCGGAACGCCAGCCCGCCCTGCCAGCCGCGCGGCAGCGTGCCACCGCGCACGTCCTTCAGCAGCTCGACGGCGTTGCCGTACGACAGCGGCAGCACCGGGATCCGCGGCACGGGCAGCTGCGCCACCGGGATGCGTGGCGCGTTCGCGAGCGACGGATATCCCGGTGTGGTCGGGTCGCCGGCGCCGTTCATCACGCTGCCGCGCTGCACGCCGCGGCTGTTGCGGAACGGCCCCTCCGGATAGACGTCGCCCTGCACGTAGCCGTCGTCGGCGGGATCGCTGTACATGAGCAACGCGACGGCGCCGTGCTTCTCGGCCTCGCGCGCCTTGATGCCGCGGAAGCTCCGCCCGTAGCGCGCGATCGCGACCTTGCCGCGCACCGAGACGCCGAGCGAGTCGAGGACCGCGTAGTCCTCGATCAGCCCGTAGTTCACGTAGACGACCTCGCCCGTGACGTCGCCGGTGCCACTGTAGCCGTTCACCGTCGGGTACTCGGGGAACGCGACCGTCGTCGGGTCCTCGGGCACCGCACCCTCGCGCAGCTCGAGCGGCTTCGGGTCCGGGCTGACGCGCCACACGCCGTATTCCACCGTGTGCGGCAGCCAGACGCGGTACTCGCGCGTCTCGGCCGTGACGCCGGCTGCCTTGAGCGCATCGATCACGAGGTCGCGCGTGCGCGCCTGCGCCTCCGTGCCGGCGATGTGCGGGCGCTCGGCGAGCGCGCGCGCGAGGGTGCCGACGCGCGCCGAGTCGGCGCGGGCGATCGCCGCCTGCTCGGCGGCGCGTTGCGCCGCCGCGCGCGCGGGGGCGTAGCCGGTGACCTGCTGTGCGCCCGCGGGGAGCGCCACGACGAGGGATGCGATGCAGAGCGTGCGCGTCGAGAGCACGTGGGACTCCGGGCGATGTGGGAAGCGGTGACGGGGCCTATTCGTACCCGTGGGCGGCCTTGCCGGCCGCGCCGTCGAACTCCTGGGTCGTCTTGTAGCGCTCGTGGCGGCCGTCGCCCGCGGTCGGGCGCGCCTTCTGCCGGAGCGCGTCCATCTCGCCGGCGTGGTACGCCTTGAAGCCGTGCGCGGCCTTCAGCGTCTTGCGCAGCACCGCCGCGGAGTCGCAGCCGACCAGGACCGACGCGACCGGCAGCGACCACGCGTAGCGCAGCGCGTCGTCAGGCTTGATGACCTTGTGCGCGGGGATCGCGCCGCCGGCGAGCGGCTTCGTGCCGATCACCGCACCGCCGCGCCGGATCACCTCGGGCAGCACCTGCTTCTCGAACGAACGGAAGCCGGCGTCGAACGGGTTGAGCGGCATCAGCGCGACGTCCCACGGGAAGCCGCGCTGGATGAGCTTCAACGCGATGTGCGGCGATTTCTCGCCGTGGAAGCCGATCCACTTCACGCGCCCCTGGTCGCGCGCCTCCTGCGCGGCGTCGAGGCCGCCATGGTCGTAGATCCAGTCCGGGTCGTTGTCGTAGATGACCTCGTGGAACGACCAGAACTCGAACCGGTCCGTCTTGAGCAGCGACAGCGTCGCCTCGAACTGCAGCATCGCCGTCTTGTAGTCGCGCAGGTGCGCGCAGCACTGCCAGAGGATCTGCACGCGCTCGCGGTAGCCGTCCTTCAGCGCGAGCGCGACCCAGCGCTCGGTGCGTCCGTCGCCGTACTCGGGCGCGAGCTCGAGCAGCGTGACGCCGTTGTCGATCGCCTCGCGCACCAGCCGGATGGTCCCCTGCTGGCCCGCCTCGGCGAGCCGGCGCGTGCCGAGGCCGAGGATGCCCGTGGCGCCACCGCGCGGGAAGGCGCGGTGTTCGAGCGGCACGATCGGTTTGGCGGCGCGCGGCATCAGGCCCTCATGGGCTCAGGGTGAGGACGCGGCCGTCGACGGTCTCGAGCGGCCGGATGCCGAGCAGCGCGGCGAGCGTGGGCGCCATGTCCACCACGCGGGCCTCGCCCGCGCGGCGGCCCGCGGCGATCCCGGGCCCCCAGAAGATGATCGGCACCTGCGTGTCGGAGTCGTGCGGCTGGCCGTGGGTCGCGTAGGTCACGCTCGACCAGTAGCCGAACGGCTTCAGCGTCACGACGGCGCGCACCGCGCCGTCGAGCGGGAGCATGTGCAGCCAGCGGCGCGCGATCGCGTCGTTCACCGTATCGGCGTGCGCGAGGTCCGCGAGCAGGTCGGCGCGGAGCACGCCGTTCAGCGGGCGCAGCGCGCGCACCCAGATCGCCGCGATCGAGTCGGGCGAGACGCCGGCGCGGCGGAACGCATCCGCGTCGCGCACGCGGAAGCCGTCGTCGGCGTCGGCGGCGCTCGTGTCGATGCCGGCCGCGCGCATCGCGGCGTACGCGGTGCGCCACGCGTTGCGCGCGTCGGCGCGCTGCGCGTTCTGGTTCGCATAGTACGGCGAGCGCCAGTCGGGGAACGGCGAGATGCCGTGGTCGGCGGTGAGCGCGACGATGAACCGCCCCGCCCCGCGCATCGCCGTCAGCGAGTCGAGGAATGCGCCCAGGTAGCGGTCGAGGCGCAGCAGGTGGTCGTGGATCTCCTTCGAGTCCGGGCCCCACTTGTGGCCGACCGCGTCGGTCGAGCTCACCGACACCGCGAGCAGGTCGGTGCGCCCCGCCGCGGCGCCGAGACCGAGCGCGCGCGCGCCCTCGAGCGCGAAGGCGAGCGTGAGCGAGTCCATGAACGGGAAGTCGCGGATCGCGCGCGCCGCCGCGGCCGAGTCGGCCGGCAGCACGTGCGGGAAGGCGATGTCGGTGCCACCGCTCTCGAGCAGGTTCGTGTCCGGCTCGGCGTACCGGTCGGCCGGCAGGAGCGGCGTCCATGCCTTCCCGGCATACGACTGCGGGATGCGCCGCGCGTTGAACGCCCGCACCCACGACGGCAGCGTGTCGCGATAGTAGCGCGACGTGGTGAAGATCCCCTCCGACACGTACCAGTAGACGTCGGCCTTCGCCGTCCCGATGGGCAGGATCGCCCCGCGGTCCTTGCGCGAGACCGAGAGCGCACGCGCCCGCGGATCGGCGGCCTTCATCCAGTCGTAGAGCGTCGTGCCCTCGAAGCGGAACGGCGACGCGCCGAGGTCGCGCGAATCGATGAGCGGCGCCTCGGCGGTGTTCACGCCCTGCGAGTTGCTCGCGATCCCCGTGTGCACCGGGAACCGCCCGGACATCGTGGTGGCGTGCCCCGGCGCCGTCTCGGTGATCGCGTGGTCGTGCCGCCCGCGGACCCAGGTCGCGCCGCCGTCGCGCAGCCGCGCGAGTCCGCCGTTGAAGTTGCCCCCGTACCGCACCAGGTAGTCGGAGGCGAACTGGTCGATCGTGATGAACACGACGAGCGTCGGCTTGGCGGGCGCCGGCACGGCCGGCGACGCCGGCGGGCGCGTCGCGGGCGGACGACCCTGCGCGCCCAGGCGGCACGCGCTGACGAGGAGGAGCGGGAGCAGCGTGCGGACGAGCGCGACCGTGCGATTGATCATGAGTGCGGGTACGGGAGGTGCCGGGCGAACGTTGCCGACGATGCACCCATCCCACCAGATGGGGAAGGGGCGGGGATCGCACCTTGACGACCCTTGGCCCGAACGGACAACGTGGCATCCCCTCCACTTCCTGCCGCCATGCGTCCCCTTCGCCTTCTCCTCGCCCTCGCCGCCCTGCCTTCACTCGCGGATGCGCAGGCGCGCGGCACCGCCGCGCCGCCCCCGGCGGCACGTACGGACTCGACCCTGCGCGACGTCGCGGCCCTGCCGTGGCGCAACATCGGCCCGATGCGCGGCGGTCGCTCGGTCGCGGTCGCCGGCATCGCCGGCCAGTCGCTCACCTGGTTCGCGGGCTACACCGGCGGCGGGCTGTGGCGCACCGATGACGCGGGGATCAGCTGGCGGAACATCTCCGACGGCCAGTTCACCTCCAGCTCGATCGGCGCGATCGCGGTCGCGCCGTCCGACGCGAACGTCATCTACGTCGGCACCGGCGAGCACGCGATCCGCGGCCAGTCGTCGCCGTACGGCGACGGCATCTATCGCAGCACTGACCAGGGCCGCACGTGGACCAACGTCGGCCTCGCCGCGACGCGGCAGGTCTCGGCCGTCCGCATCCATCCCAACGACCCGAACACCGTCTACGTCGCCGCGCAGGGCGACCGGTGGAAGGGAACGGCCGAGCGCGGCATCTATCGCACGCGTGACGGCGGCGCGACCTGGACCCTCGTGCTGAAGGGCGAGAACGCGTTCAGCGGCGCGAGCGACCTCTCGATGGACGCGACGAACCCGCGCATCCTCTACGCCGCCTTCTGGGACCACCAGCGGCAACCGTGGTTCGTGCGCTCGGGCGGACCGGGCAGCGGCATCTGGAAGTCGAGCGACGGCGGCGACACCTGGATGCGCCTCACGCAGGGGCTGCCCGCGCTGATGGGCAAGATCGGCGTCTCCGTGTCGCCGGCGAACCCCGACCGCATCTACGCGATCATCGAGGCCGAGCGTGGCGGGCTCTACCGTTCCGACGACGCTGGGCGCACCTGGCGCCTGCTCTCGGGCGACCGCCTCATCCAGACGCGGTCGTGGTACTACATGAACGTCGTCGCGGATCCCGCCAACGCGGACGTGGTATGGGTGATGAATGCCCCGGTGCTGCGTTCGATCGACGGCGGCGCGACGTTCAGCGTGGTCAACGCGATGCACGGCGACAACCACGGCCTGTGGATCGACCCCACCGACGCGCGCCGCATGATCAACGCCAACGACGGCGGCGCATCGATCTCCCTCGACGGCGGCCGCAGCTGGAGCACGCAGGACAACCAGCCGACGGCGCAGTTCTACCACGTCACCGTCGACGACGACTTCCCGTACAAGCTCTACAGCGGGCAGCAGGACAACTCGTCGGTCGTCATCCGCAGCCGCGGAAACGGCGGCTCGATCTCGGAGCGCGACTGGTGGGACGGCGCGGGCTGCGAGAGCGCCAACATCGGCGTCAGCGCGCGCGACCCGCGCTACGTCTACGGCGGCTGCTATCAGGGGCTCATCGACGAGCTCGACCAGCGCACGATGCTCACGCGCGACATCATGCCGTGGCCGGAGATGAACCTCACCGAGCCGACCGACCGGACGCGCTACCGCTTCAACTGGACCGCGCCGATCCTCGTCTCCGAGCACGACGCGAACGTGATCTACCACGGCGGCAACGTGCTCTTCCGTACGACCGACCGCGGCACCACGTGGCGTCCCATCTCGCCCGACCTCACCCGAGACGACCCCGCGCGCCAGGGCTGGGGCGGCGGGCCGATCACCAACGAGGGCGCCGGCGGTGAGGTCTACGGCACGATCTTCGTGATCCACGAGTCGCCGCACGACGCACGCACGCTCTACGTCGGCACCGACGACGGCCTCGTGCAGCTCACGCGCGACGGCGGCGCGACGTGGACCAACGTGACGCCGCCCACGGCCGGCGACGGACTCGTCAACGAGATCGAGGTCTCGCCGTTCGATGCCGCGACCGTCTGGGTCGCGTTCCGCCGCGACCGCGTCGGCGACCCGGAGCCGTACATCTTCCGCTCGACCGACTACGGCCGTACCTGGACGAAGACCGTCGACGGCCTGAAGGCCGGCGAGCCGGTGCGCGTGGTCCGCGAGGACCCCGAGCGTCGCGGGCTGCTCTACGCCGGCGCCGAGAACGGCGCGTACTTCTCGCTCGACAACGGCGCGCACTGGCAGCGCTTCACGCGCATGCCCGTCACGCCGGTGACCGACCTCGACGTGCGGCATGGCGACCTGGTCGCGTCCACCGAAGGTCGCGCCTTCTGGATCCTCGACGACCTCTCCCCGATGCGGCAGCACACCGCCGACGTCGCGCGCGCGCCGGTGCACCTCTTCACGCCCCGCGCGGCGATCCTGCTCGCCGGCGGGGGCGGCTTCGGCGGCGGCGGCGGCGCCGACCGGGTCGGGCGCAACCCGCCCTCCGGCGCGACCGTGTTCTTCCGGCTCGCCACGGCGCCCGACAGCACCACGAAGGTGGCGCTCGAGTTCCTCGACGCGCGCGGCGCGGTCGTGCGCACCTATTCGAATCGCACCGGCACCGGCGGCGCGCGGATCACGCCGCGGGCAGGGATCAACAGCTTCTCGTGGGACCTGCGCCGCGAGGCGCCGACCACGCTGCAAGGGGTCCAGCTCTTCGGTGCACCCTCCGGCGGCGGCGCGAAGGTCCTCCCCGGGCGCTACCAGGCGCGCCTGACCGTCGGCACCACCGTGCAGGTCCAGCCGTTCGACGTGCGCGGCGACCCGCGGCTCGACGCGATCCCCGAGGCCGTCGTCGCGGCGCGCGACTCGATCGCGAACCGGCTCGTCGCGCGGATCGGCGAGATCCACGACGCGGTGCTCCGCGTGCGCGACCTGCGCGCGCAGGTGAACGGCATCATCACGCGGACCGCGAACGACCCGATGGCCGACTCGATCTCCGCCGAAGGGAAGAAGCTCACCGCCAAGGCCGAGAACCTCGACCCGCGCATGACCACGAAGGCGTCGAACGGGCAGGACATCATCAATTTCGCGAACGGGCTCAACGGTCAGTTCGGCTTCCTGCTCGGCCAGGTCGAGGGGAACCCGGGGCTCACCGCGCCGGTGCGCGAGCGGCTCGCCGAGCTCGAACGGATGTGGGACGCGCTGCGGGCCGAGGTCGAGGTGCTCGAGACGACCGACGTGGAGCGCTTCAACAAGCTCCTCGAGCGCGCGAACGTGCCGGGGCTCATCGTGCCCAAGCCGAAGCCGAAGGTCGTGATGTAGCCGCGCGCCGCGCGGCGAGTGAAACGCCCCGGATGCTCGCGCACCCGGGGCGTTTCGTTCGAGACGGACAGTTGGCGTCAGCCGATCGCCGCCTCGAGCTTCTCGATGCCGGCCTTCAGGTCGGCGCGCGTCATCACGAGCGGCGGCAGCAGCCGCAGCGTGTGGTCGCCCGCCGACACGATGATGAGGCCGTGCTCCTGCGCCCGCGCGACCACGTCCTTCGCCGGATCGGTCACGTCGATGCCCCACATGAAGCCGCGTCCGCGCACCGCCCGCACCTTCGGCGACCGCTGCTTCACCTTCATCAGTTGCTCGCCGAGCCACTTCCCTTCCTTCGCGACGTGCGCGAGGAACTTCGGGTCGCTGATGCGGTCGAAGACGTGGTTCGCGACGTGCGCGATGAGCGGTCCGCCGCCGAAGGTGGTGCCGTGCTCGCCGGGCTGCATCGCGTCGGCGACCTTCTGCGTCACGAGCACCGCGCCCATCGGGAGACCGGCCGCCATCGGCTTCGCGAGCGTCATGATGTCCGGGGTGATGCCGAACTGCTCGTAGGCGAAGAGCGTCCCGGTGCGGCCGTAGCCGCACTGGATCTCGTCGAGGATGAGCAGGACGTTCCGCTCCGCCGTCAGCGCGCGCAGCTCCTTCACGAACCCGGCGTCGAGCACGCGCACGCCGCCCTCGCCCTGCACCGGCTCCATCACCACCGCGCACGTCGTCTCGTCCGAGATCACCGCCGAGAGGTCGGCGATGTTGCGTTCGTGGATGTGGATGCCGCCGGCGAGCGGGCGGAACGGATTGCGGTACTGCGGCCGGTCCGTCGCCGCGACGGTGCCGAAGAGGCGGCCGTGGAACGCGCCGCGCAGCGAGATGATCTCGTGCTTCGCCACGCCGCCCTCGAGCTTCCCCCACTTCCGCGCGAACTTGAACGCGCCCTCGTTGGCCTCGGCGCCCGAGTTGCAGAAGAAGACGCGGTCGGCGAACGACGACGAGACGAGCCTGTCGGCGAGACGCTCGCCCGGCTCCGTGCGGAAGAGGTTCGACGTGTGGACGAGCCCCGTCTCCATCGCTTCGGCCATCGCCGCCTTCACGCCGGCGTCGTTGTATCCGAGGGCGTTCACGGCGATCCCCGCGGCGAAGTCGAGCCACGCCTGGCCGTCGGCGTCGTAGAGCCGCACGCCATCGCCGCGGACGAGCACCATCGGCGCGCGACGGTAGAGTCCCAGCAAGGCGTCGGTCATCGGATCGGCGGCAGTGGTCATTCGGCGGTCCTGCTGGTGGGAGGAGAGAGCGTCACGGCGGTGCCGACGGAGGTGTCGGTCACGCCGGTGAGGTCGGCGACGCGCACGCGGCGGACGCCGTTGCGGAGGGCCGCGGTGGCGGCTTCGAGCTTCGCGCGCATGCCGCCCTGCACCACGCCGCGCCGAATGAGCGCGTCGATGCCGGCGGGATCGACGCCGTGGATCGTCGCGCCGCTGTCCAGCACGCCCGGCACGTCGGCGAGGAAGAGCAGTTCGTCGGCTCCGAGCCCGGCGGCGATCGCGGCCGCGGCGTCGTCGCCGTTCACGTTCAGCCCCGCTGCATCATCGGCCTCGCGGTCGCGCGCGAGGGGCGAGATCACGGGCACCCAGCCCGCGTTCAGCAGGTCGGCGACGAGCGTCGCGTCGGCGAAGACGTCGCCGCCCACGCGCCCGAACGCGGGATCGGTGACGCGCGCGGTGAGCAGGCCGCCGTCCTCGCCGCTCACGCCGACCGCGCGGAGCCCCGCGGCGCTGAGCTGCGCGACGAGACGCTTGTTCACCGTGCCGGAGAGGATCATCCGCACCGCGTCGAGGTCGCTCACGCTCGTGACACGCCGCCCGCCGACGAAGGTCGGCTCGACGCCCATCTGCCGCTGCAGCGCGCTCACCTCGTCGCCGCCGCCGTGCACGATGACCAGCCGCGTGGCCGAGTCCTGTGACGCGTCCTTCAGCCGCGACGGCAGCGTGGCGTCGCCCTGTGCGCGGCCGCCGATCTTGATCACGCGGATCACGAGGTCGGCCGTGAGGTGCGAGGCGACGTGCGGCGCGTGGTCCGCACGGCGATGCAGCGCGGAATGATGCGCGTCGGAGCGGCGGCGCTGTCCCGTCACGCGGGCAGCCCCGCGGCCTCGTCGAGGCCGAGCATCAGGTTGGCGTTCTGCAACGCCTGGCCGGCGGCGCCCTTCATGAGATTGTCGATCGCGCTGAAGACCTGGATCGTCGGTGTGCGCACGCCCTCGACCGGACGGACCGTGAGACGCACCACGTTACGATGCGCGACCTGCCGCAGTTCCGGGAGGTCCTCCACCACCTCGATGAAGCGCTCGGCCGCGTAACGGGCGCGGTACGGCGACAGCAGGTCGCCGAGCGGCTTCGCGAGCGGGACGGTGATGGTCGAGAGGATCCCGCGCGCGATCGGCAGCAGGTGCGGCGTGAAGAGGAGGTCGACATCGGCGCGGAGTTCACCGGCGAACGCGCGCATCTCCTTCAGGTGCCGGTGCGCGTTCCCCACGCCGTACGCCCGGAAGTTCTCGGTGATCTCGCCGAAGAGCAGGTCGAGGCGCGGCGACAGCCCGGCGCCGGTCACGCCGCTCGCGGCGGAGATGCCGATCGTCGCGCCCGGCGCGACGAGACCCTGTTCGAGCAGCGGCACGATCGCGACGAGCGCCGACGTCGGATAGCAGCCGGGATTCGCCACGCACTCGGCGTCCCGCACCTGGTCGCGCCGCAGCTCGGTCAGTCCGTACGGGATCCCCGCGCTCGCGCCGTTGCCGATCCGCAGGTCTGCCGAGAGATCCACCACGCGCGCGCGCGCGGCGCGCACACGCGCGACCCATTCGGCGCTCGCGCCATGCGGCAGCGCCGAGAAGACGAGCTGCGCGTCGCCGAGGTTCACGTCTTCGGTGGCCATGAACGTCACTTTCCCGCCGAGCGGGAGCACGGCGGTCTCGCCGCGCTGCGAGTTCGCGGTGGCGAACGCGAGCGAGAGCGAAGGATGGCGTTGGATGAGCGCACAGAGTTCGCGTCCGGCATAGCCTGACGCGCCGAGCACCCCCACTGGAATCTTATGCACGGTGAATGCATACTAATGCCGCACCGCCCTGTCAACCGCTTCCTTACCGCCTCTCGCCGGCGGTGCTAGACTCCGGCGACCGGAGACCCGCCAGTGACGGCCAGCAAGCGCGACCGCCAGCACGCCATCCTCGAGCTCATCGGCACCCGCGAGATCGGGAGCCAGGAGGAGCTCCGACAGCTGCTCCTGAAGAAGGGGTGGGATGTCACGCAGTCGACGCTCTCGCGCGACCTGCGCGACCTCCGGATCGCGCGCGTCCCCACCGACGACGGGCTCCGCTATGTCGTCAGTCCTGAGGGCGGGAGCGACGAGGGCGCGGGCCGCACGCCGCTCGCGACGCTGCTGCCGCAGCTCTTCGTCCGCGTGGATGGCGTCGACCATCTCGTCGTCCTGAAGACCGTCACCGGCGGCGCCCAGACCGTCGCCCACGCGCTCGACCGCGAGGTCAGCACCGACATCCTCGGGACGATCGCCGGTGACGACACGATCCTCATGATCTGCCGCAGTGAGCAGGCCCGCGAGCGCGTCACGCGGCGCCTCGCCACCCTCGGGAGACGCCCCGGATAGCGCTCGGGGTGGAAATCGCATAGTTATGCGACTATTCTTTCTTCAGGCCGGCCCGCGGCCCCCCTTCCCTTCCCTCCGGCTCCGACCGGCAAGGCACGCATCGTGAGTGGAACCGATCACAAGCTCTGGGGCGGCCGCTTCGCTGGCGGTCCCGCACCCGAGCTCGAAGCCGTCAACCGGTCGATCACGACCGACGTGCGCCTCTGGCCGTTCGACATCGAGCTTTCGAAGGCCTGGGCCGATGCGCTCGCGGCGGCCGGCGTCCTCAGCGACGCGGACGCGCGCGCGATCCGAGAGGGCCTCGACCGCGTCGCCGCGCGCATCCGCGGCGGCGAGCCCCCGATCGCCTCGGACGAGGACGTGCACACCTTCGTCGATCGCCTCCTCCACCAGGAGGCGGGTGAACCCGCGAGCCGGCTTCACACCGGACGCAGCCGCAATGACCAGGTCGCGACCGGCACCCGGCTCTGGACGCGCGACGCCTGCGACCGCGTAGTGTCGCTCGTGCGCCAGCTCCAGCGCGCCATCGTTTCGCAGGCGAAGGCGCACGTGGACGACGTGATGCCGGCGTACACGCACCTGCAGCGCGCGCAGCCCGTCTCCGTCGCGCACTGGATGCTCAATCACTTTTGGCCGCTCGAGCGCGACGTCACCCGGATCTGCGCGGCGCGCACGTCCTGCAACGTCCTGCCCCTCGGTTCCGGCGCGATCGCGGGCTCTGCCTTCGCGGTCCCGCGCGACCGGATCCGGCAGGCGCTCGGTTTCGACCGCCTCTCCCCGAACTCCATCGATGCCGTCGGCGACCGCGACTTCATCGCCGACACGCTCTACGCGCTCACGCTGCTCGGCACCCATCTGTCCCGCCTCGCCGAGGACCTCATTCTCTTCGGCTCGAGCGAGTTCGGGTTCGTCCGGTTCGGGGACGCCTTCTCGACGGGCTCATCAATGATGCCGCAGAAGCGGAACCCCGATGCGCTCGAGCTCGCTCGCGGTTCCGGAGCTCGCGTGCTCGGCGACCTCACGGCGCTCCTCGTCACGATCAAGGGATTGCCGAGCGGCTACAACAAGGACCTGCAGGAGGACAAGCGCTCGCTCTTCGATGCGGTGGATGGCATGACGCTGCTGCTGCCTGCCGTCGCGGGTTCGCTCGCGACGCTGAGCTTCGATCGGGCGCGCATGCGCGCGGCATGCTCGAGCGCGATGATGGCCACGGACCTCGCGGACTACCTCGTGCGGAAGCGCGTGACGTTCCGTGAGGCACACGGCGCCGTCGGGCGCCTTGTGCGGGAGGCCGAGGAGAAGGGCATCGAGATCAGCGCGCTCCCGTTCACGAGCTTTTCGGCAGCGCACGCTGCGTTCGAGCCGAATATCCTGGAGGAGCTGAAGCCGGAGACGTCGCTGAGCCACCGTGAGATCGCGGGAGGCACCGGGAAGGGAGCCGTGCGCGCGCAGCTGGCGTCAGCGGAGGCGCTTCTCGCATAACTTGCTGCCAAGAAGCAAGATACGGAATATTACTTGCGACTTGGAATAATTTTGTACAGTTATCTGCGAGCGCGTTCGAGGTGGCCTAGACGGCGCCTTTGGTCGCCACGATCGTTGTTTCAAGAACGCACGACCACCGTGCGCCGCACAGCTCAGTCCTTCGCAACCTGTTGTATTCCAACGCGCTTGATGGCAGATTAATTATCGTCGCCAACAAGGTTATTTATGCGCGCCGTGACGAGCGCGGCAGCTGCCGCCATACTCGGAATCGAGCGGAAAGCATTCGACAACCTGATCGCGCGCATCGGACCTGGAGAGTTTCCCAAGGGCCGGCAGGGCGTCGATCGCCGCATTCCCGTGGCGTCATTGGCCGCACTCCGCCTGGCGCACGAGTTCTCGCTTGAACTGGCCATCCCCATCGGGCCCGCGTTCCAGCTCGCGCGCGCTCTCGAGGCCGGGGAACTAGCCAGCGGCGTCCACTTCGAGCTCAAGGCCGACTTTCCCGCGCTGCGCAAGGCGATCGATCGGGACCTGGCGCAGGTCGTGGAGACCCTCGTACGTCGCCGGCGGGGACGGCCGCCTCGCGCGCGTCGTTGAACCGGGGCGCCGGTCGACGGGAAATCAAAAGGCGCCCGGAGCCGAAGCTCCGGGCGCCCCTCGATCGTGCCGGCGTGGCTTACGAAACCTTCGAGACGTTCTCGGCAGCGGGGCCCTTGGCACCCTGCACGATGTCGAACTCGACGGTGTCGCCCTCAGCGAGCGACTTGAAGCCGGAACCCTGGATCGCGCTGTAGTGCACGAAGCAATCCTTGGTGCCGTTGTCCGGGGTGATGAACCCGAAGCCCTTCGCATCGTTGAACCACTTCACCTTGCCGGTCGTACGCATTCCCTACTCCTGATTTGGTGATTGTCGCCGGGAGCGGAACGCGCCGACCCTGCACAATCGAGATCACGGGACAAAAGAGGCCCCCCGTGCTGGACCGACCCCCAGAGAGTCCAAGGGACGGAGGGAAACTAGGGGCTCCGGGTCCAGCCCGCAATGCCCCCTATTTCCGCTGGTGCCATTCGGTTGCGCCCCCACCCCTCCTACGGAAGTGGAGGAGCGCCCTCGTCGCCCACGATCCGATAGGCTGTGACGAAGTAGGGCGTGTCCCCGAAACACGAGGTCGGAACGCCCCTGTGCTCCGAATAGTCGACCGCGATCCGGCCCTTCCCCATGTCGGCGCGCAGCGCTTCGGCCAGCGAGTCATTCCGCACGGTGAAGACGAAGATCTGCGGCGAGACGCCGGGCGCGGTCGCCATCGCGAGCTCACCCTCCCACGTCTTGCAGACCCAGCCCTTGTTCGAGAGCTTCTGCAGATAGCCGGTCCTCGTGCCCGAGGAGTACGTGTAACCGAGCGCCAGCGCCGACCAGCTCACGAAGCCGACGAGCGGCAGCCCGAAGAGCGCCAGCAGCGTCAGCTTGCCCCAATGTCGCCGCGCGAATCCGGGGCGCGCCGCGGGCGCCGCGGGCGTCGCGGGTGTCGCAGGCGCGGCCGCTGAGGATCCATCGGGAGCGGCGGGACTCGGGTCGGCGGCCATCGGAACGGCTCCAGGGCGTGGGAGGAAACGCGCCGAGGATAGTAAGTTGTCACTGCGGCGGGGGCGAGGGTCGTGCTCCCCCGCCCTGTCCTTCCCGCCCCTCACTCCCGCAGCGTCCCGTGCTCCCGTTCAAGCCTCGCCGGCAGTCCGTCACCGCGAACATCGGCGGCGTCCACGTCGGATCCGCGCACCCGGTGGTCGTGCAGTCGATGACGAACACCGACACCGCCGACGCGGCGGCGACCGCGCTGCAGGTGGCCGCGCTCGCGAAGGCCGGCTCGCAGATCGTCCGCGTCACCGTGAACAACGACGAGGCCGCGGCGGCCATCCCCGAGATCGCGACGCGCCTCGCCGATGCCGGCGTCGCGGTGCCGATCGTCGGCGACTTCCACTACAACGGTCACCTGCTGCTCCGGAAGCATCCGAAGGCCGCGGAGCTGCTCGCGAAGTACCGCATCAACCCGGGCAACGTCGGCACCAAGCACCGCGACGACAACTTCCGCACGATCGTGCAGGTCGCGGTCGACAACGGGAAGCCGGTGCGCATCGGCGTGAACTGGGGCTCGCTCGACCAGGACCTGCTCACGCAGATGATGGATGCGAACGCCTCGCACGCGGAGCCGCTCGACGCGAAGGAGGTCTACTTCGAGGCGATGCTCGAGTCGGCGCTCCGATCGGCGGCGCTCGCCGAGGAGGTCGGCCTGCGGCACGACCAGATCCTCATCTCGGCGAAGATCTCGCAGGTGCAGGACCTCGTGACGGTCTACCGGCGCCTCGCGGCGCGCTGCGACTATCCGCTGCACCTCGGCCTGACCGAGGCGGGACTCGGCACGAAGGGCGTCGTCGCGACGACGGCCGCGCTCGCGATCCTCCTCAGCGAGGGGATCGGCGACACCATCCGCGTCTCGCTCACGCCCGAGCCGGGCGGCGACCGCACCGAGGAAGTCCACGTCGCGCAGCAGATCCTGCAGTCGCTCGAACTGCGCTCCTTCACGCCGCAGGTCACGGCCTGCCCGGGCTGCGGGCGCACGACCTCGACCTTCTTCCAGAAGATGGCCGAGGACATCCAGAACTACCTGCGCGAGCAGATGCCCGTCTGGCGCGAGTCGCACCCCGGCGTCGAGGAGATGAAGGTCGCCGTGATGGGCTGCGTGGTGAACGGGCCGGGCGAGTCGAAGCACGCGAACCTCGGCATCTCGCTGCCGGGCACGTTCGAGGAGCCCAAGGCGCCGGTCTTCGTCGACGGCCAGCTCAAGGTCACGCTCAAGGGCGACCGCATCGTCGCCGAGTTCCTCGAGATCCTGAACGCGTACGTCGAACGGACCTATCCGGCCGTCGCGCGCACCTGAGGCGCGGCGCGGGGGACTAGACCGCGGCGAGCTGCGCGACGAGCGCGTCGAGCTCGGCGAGGATCGGTCCGCTGAAGCCGACGGCGTGGAGCCGCGCGGTGACGTCGCGATACCACTGCAGCGTACCCTCACGGCCCGCGCCGAAACGCCCCCACACCGAGTCGGGATCGATCGTGCGCCGCAGGTCGGCGAGCGTCGCGCCCGCATTGTGCACCTTGTCCGCGGCGCAGACCCAGCGCGCGGCGTCGCTCGCGCCGGCGAGTCGCTCGAGGTAGTCGGCGCGCACCTCATCCCGCGAGAACTCGACGCCGTCCTCGTCGGTGCGGCGCTTGGTCACGGCGAGCACGGTGTCGAGCACCGCCGCGCCGAACTTCGCCGAGATCCGATCCTCGAGCATCTCGCGCGTCCATCCCTCGCGGACGCAATCCTCGACGACGTCGTGGAGGATGCCGGCGATGACCGTCTCCTCGTCGCGCTGGTAGCGCGTGAGGATGATCGCGACATTCGCGGGATGCGTGAGGTAGGGAAGGCGCGTGCCCTTCCGCACCTGCCGGTCGTGGTGCTTCGCGGCGAACGCGAGAGCGTGGTTGATGCGGTCGGAGTAGCCGGTCATCGCTCGTGCGGGGAACATAGCCGGATGGGTGTCCGGGTGCATCAACGGACGATGGCGCCCGACAGCTGGACCGCCAGCCAGGCGAACGCGATGCCCTGCATGGCGATGCCTGCGCCTCCCCCGACGAGCGCGGGCCGCGCCTCACGCTGCCCGTTGCCGGCGATCACCACGGCCGAGGCCGCGATGCCGATGCTGAGCCCTGCTTCGAACGAGAGCGCGCGGTCGAGCGCGACCGCGGAAGCGAGGTCGCGCAGCTGCGCCGCGCTCCGCGTGCGGATGGCGAATGCCGCGGCGGCGGCGCCCCACAGTGCGGACTGGATCGCGAAGTGGCGGACGATCGGTGAGGCGACGCCGCGGATCCGCTCGACGGCGAGGAGAGTGCTCCCGACGAGCAGCGAAATCAGACCCCAGGCGAGGAGCTTGGTTGCGAACAACCGCTCCGCAGCCAGCAGAGAATCAGCCCACTGGCCCTGTAGTGCGCCCATTATGGCTTTTTAGTGCCCTTGTCGTTGTCGCCGACAACCCTGCGAACCGCCTCAAATGATCCGCCCGGTGTCCGGCCCTTCCGCTTGCCGAGCAGCGCCGCGAGCTCTGCGCGCGTGGGAAGTTGTGGGCGGGGCGCCGACCACACCACCAGCCCCTGTACCTTCTTCCCGCCGGAGCGGAGCGCGCTCACTTCGTCCACGAGCGCCGAGACCGTGCTCTCGCCAGCGACCGTGCTGAGCACCACCTGGCTTCCCTCGACCAGTTCGAGCGCGAGAGTCAGGTCCTTCAGCGAGGTCACCACGATCGTGAGTTCGTAGGCCGCGCGCAGCCGTGCGAACTCGGCCAGCAGCTGCGTGCCCGCGTCGCCGGTCGCCCGATCGTCGCGTTCGGTGCCTGCGGGCAGCAGCGTGATCGGCAGGCCATCGCTCGAGCCGACCGGGCGGGCTACCTCGCGCCACGTGAACGCGCGCGCGAGCACGTCGTGCAGACCCGGCTCAGCACGCTCGCGGAACGTGCGCGAGACCGCGATGCGCGCCGGATCCAGGTCCACGATGAGCGTGTTGCGGTGATCGGCGGCCGCGGCGATCGCGAGGCGCGAGCCGACCGCGGCCGTCACGTCCGGGTCCTCGCCGACGACGATCGCCGTGCGCGCGCGCGTCCCCGTCGCGGTGAGGCCGAGGTAGAGCATGCGGAAGGGATCGACGCCGCTGGGGCGGAAGCGCGCGGGCCCCTCCTCCGGCGCCTCGCGCACGGCGGCGAGCACGCGCAGTCCGGTGATCCGTTCGGCTTCGGCCGCATCGGCCACCGTCGGCGTCGCCAACTCGCGCCGCAGCGCGGCGATCACCCGCGCCGCGATCCCGACGACGAGCAGAACCAGGAGCGCGATGCCCGGCAGCAGTCGCGAAGCGAGACTCTGCGGCGCGGGGCCGCGTGCGGCGCCGGTCGCGCGCATCGCGATCGTGAGCGAATCGTGCGTCCGGCGCGCGCGGGCGACGGTGTCGCGCGCGAACGAGAGCCGCTCGATGATCGGGTTCGTGTCCGGCGGCGGCGACGTGATCGTCGTCGGCAGCGTCGCGGCGGGCGGCGGTTCCACCGCGACGTCCACCGGCGCGGTGCCCGTCATCTCCTGCCGGCGGTATTCCGCCATCGCGACGATCGTGCGGCCCACGCGGCCGATCGCGACCGCGAGGTCCGGGCTGTCCGGCTCCGACGCGATGCGGCCATCCATCGTGCGCAGCGAGTCCGCGAGCAGTCGCATGCGTGGTCCGAGGCGCACGGCCGGATGCTCGCTCACCTCGAGATACGCTGCGACGCTGCGCGCACGGCGCGCCTCCGCGATGCGCGCGTCGAGGTCGATCACCGCAGGATCGGTGCTCGGGTCCGCGGTCGCGAGTCGTGCAGCCGTCGTCCCCGAGGTGCGCGGGCGGGCCGCGGCCGCGCGCGCCGTCTCGTGCTCGCGGCGCACCTCGATCAGCAGCGACTCGGCGGCCGCCACGCGCTGGTCGGCCGCGCGCAGGCGCTGCGCACTGCGCAGCGTGTCGGCCGCCATCCGTTCGAGCCGCGCGCGGTCGGCGCGTCCCGAGTCGCCCGAGAGGAACGGCAGGATGAACGCGATCACCGCCGCGCCGCCGGTGACGGCGGCCCACCGGATCGCGAATGGACGGCTGCGCGCGAACGCCAGCGCGGTGCGCGCGGGAAGCCAGGCGCTTCCCGCCTTCGCGCGGGCAGCGGCGAGTCCGGACGGGGCAGGGGAGGAACTCATCGCGACAGAAGTATCATCACTCCGCCGCGTTAATGCGACGCGGGCGGCGAGGAACTTCCTCGCCGCCCGCGTCCTCGATCGAAGCGTCGCGCGGTCGCCCGCGCCGAGGCTTACTGGACCGTGAGGATGCCCTTCATGCCCATCGCGAGGTGCGGCGTGCAGTTGAAGTGGTACTCACCGGCCGGGATCCCGGCGAACGAGATCGTGATGCCCTCGCCCGCGGCCATGAACATGTTGGAGCTGAGCTCGGCCATCTTCGAGGTGCCGAAGTTCGCGTCGAGCTGCGCCTTGACGTTCGCGGCGAGCGTGCTGCCGTCGAACGCGACGTTGTGCGGGCCGCCCGAGACGAACGTGAACTTCACGGCGTCGCCGGCCTTGATCGTCAGGTTCGCGGGCTCGAAGCGATAGCCCTTGTCGTCGCCGACCATCTTGATCTCGTGCGTCGTGCCGGTGGCCGGCATCGCCGCCACCGCGCCGGCGGGCGCCGAAGCGGCCGGAGTCGTGGCCGGAGTGGATTCAGCCGGCGCATTCTCACCCTTGCCGCCGCACGCTGCGAAGACGAACGCGCTCGCGACGAGCGCCAGACCCTTGAACTGCATTGCTGATAGCCTCCAGGCCGATCCGAATTGTTGGTTGATGCTGGTGCCGCGGGTCTCCCCGCGGTTTGTGAAACTATTCACAAAGCGCCGGGAATGCAATCGGAACATAGGGGGCCCGGCCCCCCGGGACGCCACGGAGTTGACCCACCCGGGCCGGCTCGTTTAGCATTCGCGCCACGATGTCCGCCCTCCGCCACCATCACGCGCTGCATCACCACGGCCCCACGGGTCGGGGGTGCTGGGCGCGCGCGGAGCACCGGATCTAGCACCGGCTCCACCGCCTGCAGGCCTTCGACCCGTCCGCTCCCGCGCACGGGTCTTTTTCGTCTCCCCGGCCGCGGCCACCCTGACATCCTGCCCGATGCTTCGACTCGCCCTCCCCAACAAGGGGCGCCTCAACGATGACACGCGATCTCTCCTCGCCGACGCCGGCCTCGAGGTGCGCGCCGCGTCCGACCGTGCGCTCGTCGCCTCACTGGGCGGCGAGTTCGAGGCGATCTTCGTCCGCGCCCAGGACATCCCCGAGCTCGTCGCCGACGGAGCGGCAGACGCCGGGATCACCGGCTGGGACCTCGTCGCCGAGTCCGGCCGTCCGCTGCGTTCGCGATGCGACCTCGGCTTCGGCCGTTGCCGGCTGGTGGTCGCGGCGCGCGACGAGAGCGGCATCCGCGCGATCGACGACCTCACCGACGGCGTGCGCGTCGCGACGGTGTTCCCGCGGACGGCGGCCTCCTTCTTCGCCGCACGCGCGCGCCGCGTCGAGGTCGTGCCGGTCTCGGGCGCGGTGGAGGTCGCGCCGCACCTCGGGATCGCCGACGTCATCCTCGACCTCACCTCGACCGGCTCGACACTTCGCGTGAATGGCCTGCGCGAGGTCGCGACGGTGCTCGAGTCGAGCGCGCACTTCGTGGTGGCCGAGCGCCCCGCGGGATCGCGTCCCGTCGATGAGCCCTCGCGCGCCGCCGCGCTCGACGAACTCGTCGCCGCGTTGCGGTCGGTGCTCGCCGCGCGAGGTCAGCGGTACGTGATGGCGAACGTCCCGCGCGCACGCCTCGAGGACGTGCGCCGGATCCTGCCGGGGATCTCCGGTCCGACGGTGATCGACGTGATGAACGGCGGCGAGATGGTCGCCGTGCACGCGGTCTGTGCGGCGGCGGGGATCTACCGCACGCTGAACGCGCTGCGGGCGATCGGCGGCGAGGGCATCCTCGTGACGCGCATCGAGCGGCTGCTCGCATGACGGCGCTCGATCTCGCGTACCGCGGACCGCTCGCGGCGCTCAGCGGTGCCACGCGGCGCGCGCTGATGGAGCGCGCCGGCGGTGCGACACCAATGCTCGGATCTCGCGTCGCGGCCATCATCGCGGAGGTACGTCGTGATGGCGACGACGCGCTGCGGCGGCTCGCGTCGGATCTCGATGGCGTCAGCCTCCCTTCACTCGAGGTGCCGCGTGCGCGATGGCGCGAGGCGCTCCGTGCGCTCGCCCCCGACGTCCGCGGCGCGCTCGAGCACGCCGCGTCGAACGTCGCCGAGGTGCATGCGGCACTGCGCCCGGTCGCGCAGGAGATCCGCACGCGTGACGGCGTCGTGGTCGTGCGGCGACCCGACGCGCTCGCACGGGTCGGCGTCTACGCACCCGGCGGACGCGCCGCCTATCCGAGTTCCGTGCTGATGGGGGCCGTCCCGGCACGCGTCGCCGGCGTCGGTGAGGTCATCCTGTGCTCGCCGCCCGAGGTGGACGGATTCCCCAGCGCGCTGGTGCTCGCGGCCGCCGAGGTCGCGGAGGTCGACCGTGTGTTCGCGCTCGGCGGCGCGGGGGCGATCGCGGCCATGGCGTACGGCACGGCATCGGTGCCGCCGGTGGCGCGGATCGTCGGGCCGGGCAATGCGTACGTGGCCGAGGCGAAGGCGCAGCTCGCCGGACTGGTGTCGATCGACGCACCGGCGGGGCCGAGCGAACTGCTCGTCATCGCCGACGCGACGGCGGACACCGCAGGTGTCGCGCGCGAGCTGCTCGCGCAGGCGGAGCACGATCCCCAGGCGGCCGTGATCCTGGTCTCCTTGGCGCCGTCGTTGATCGACGACGTCGCGTCCGAGCTCGCGCGCCTGCTCGCCATGGCACCGCGCGGCGTGATCGCGCGCGCAGCGTTCGCGGCGCGCGGTGCGCTGATCTCGGTCGAGTCACTCCAAGCCGCGATCGACCTCACCAACGACTGGGCTCCGGAGCACCTGATGCTCGCGCTGTCGCCAGAGGACGAGGCGCGCGCGATCGCGCGCGTCCGCAACGCGGGCACGGTCTTCGCCGGACCCGGCGCGAGTGTCTCGTTCGGCGACTACCTCACCGGAGCGAATCACGTGCTGCCGACCGGCGGTGCCGCGCGTTCGTATTCGGGGCTCTCGACGCCTGACTTCGTGCGATGGACGACCATCCAGCGGATCGACCGCGCGGCGGCGGCGCGTCTCGCCACCGACACCTCGGCCCTCGCCAGCGCCGAGGGTCTTCCCGCGCACGCCGACGCCGCGTCGGCCTGGACCACGGCATGACGACGATCGCACGACCGGGACTCGACCGGATACCCGCTTACGCGCCGAGCGTGCGTGACGCGATCACGCTCGACCTGCGCGACAACGTGAACTTGTGGGGTGCGCCGCCGAGTGCGCTCGCGGCGCTTCGCGACGTGCCCGCGAGCGAGCTGGCGTGCTATCCGTCGGTGAGCGGCGCGACGCTCGTGGCCGCGCTGTCGGCTCGACTCGGCGTGCGGCCCGACGAGGTCGTGGCGGGTTGCGGCAGCGACGACCTGCTCGACGCGTGCTTCCGCGCCGTGGCATCGCTTGGCGACCGCGTCGCGCATCCGGACCCGACGTTCACGATGGTCCCCCGCTTCGCACGGCTGAACGGCCTCGAACCGATCGCCGTGCCGCTGCGGCCCGATGGCTCGGCCGACGTGGGCGCGCTCCTCGCGACCGGCGCGCGGATCATATATCTCTGCTCACCGAACAACCCGACCGGCACGGTGACGCCCGACGAGGACATCCGGCGGTGCGTCGCCGAGTCCGGCGGCATCGTGGTGCTCGACGAGGCGTACGCCGAGTTCGGTGGTGCGCGTGACTGGCGCGCCGACGCGCCGGCGCTCGAGCGGCTGCTCGTGCTCCGCACCTGCTCCAAGGCGTGGGGACTCGCAGGCCTTCGCGCCGGATACGGCGTGGGGTCGCGCGCGCTCGTCGACGCCGTCGTGCGCTCGCGCGGGCCATACAAGGTGAACGTGCTCGCCGATCGTGTCGCGGCGCGCGTGCTCGTCACCGATGAACGATGGATGCGTGCCTGCGCGGCCGACGCGATCGCTGTACGCGATCGGCTCGACGCCTTCGTGCGCGGGCGTCGCGGCATCCGTCCGCTCCCGTCGCGCGCGAACTTCTGCTGCTGGCAGGTCGAAGGGTCGGCGGCCGAGTTCGAGGCGCGGTTCGCTGCGGCGGGGATCGGCGTCCGCGCGTTCGCCTGCCTCGCCGGCATCGGTGATGTACTGCGGATCGGCGTCGCGCCCTGGCCGATGCTCGAGCGGCTGCTGCCGGTGATCGAGGAGTGCTGGCCCCGATGAGGATCACGCTGCTCGACTACGGGGCGGGGAACCTGCACTCGCTCGCGAAGGCGCTCGCTGGCGCGGGACGCACGGTCGCGATCGAGCCCGACCCGTTCGCGGCGCTCGCGACGGACCTGCTCGTGTTGCCCGGCGTCGGCGCGTTCGGGCCGGCGGCGGCGCGGCTCGCGCCCGCGAGACTGGCGATGCGCGACGCGATCCGCGCGGGGCTGCCCGCGCTCGGTGTGTGCCTTGGCATGCAGCTGCTCTTCGAGTCGAGCGACGAGGGCGACGGCCACGGCCTCGGACTGCTCGAGGGGCGCGTGACGCGGCTCCGGGCGTCGCGGTTGCCGCAGATCGGCTGGAACGACATCGACCGGCCGTCCGACGCGGCGTTCGACGCCAGCGGCCTCGTCACCGCATACTATGCCAACAGCTACGCCTGTCGCGTCGCGGATCTCCGCACCGTGACCGCCTGGTCCACGCACGAGGACGAGACGTTCGCGGCGGCAGTCCGTTGCGGCGACGCGGTCGGCGTGCAGTTCCATCCCGAGAAGAGCAGCGCCGCGGGCCTTCGCTTCCTTGACCAGATCGTCCGGCGCGCCGCGGCGCGCCGCGGACTCCGACTCCCCGAATCCTGATGCTCGCGATCCCTGCCATCGACCTCCGCGACCGCCACTGTGTGCAGCTGGTGGGCGGCGACTACGACGATGAGGCGCTGCGCCTCGACGACCCGGTGGCCGTGGCGCGGCGCTGGGCCGCCGTGGGCTTCGCGCGGCTGCACGTCGTCGACCTCGACGCCGCGACGGGTCGCGGCGACAACCGCGACCTCGTGCGCGACCTGCTGCGTCAGGTCACGCTGCCGATCCAGGTCGGCGGCGGCGTGCGCGACGAGGACGCACTCGGCTCGTTGCTCGACGATGGTGCGGACCAGGTGATCGTCGGCACACGCGGGATCGAGGACCCGGAATGGTTGCGCGAGCAGTCGGCGCTCGCGCCCGGCCGGATCATCGTCGCCGCGGACGTGCGCGACCGCGTCATCGTCGCGAAAGGATGGACCGCGCGCACCACGCTCCGGCTCGGCGACCTCATCGCGGAACTCGCGGGCGCGCCGCTCGCCGGGCTGCTCGTCACGGCCGTGCACAAGGAGGGGAAGATGGAAGGCACCGACCTTCCGCTCATCGAGCAGGCGGTGCTCGAATCGCCGTGGCCGGTGATCGCCTCGGGCGGCATCGGTTCGATGCAGGACCTCCGGAACCTCGAGGACCGCGGGGTGCACGCGACGGTGCTCGGCATGGGCCTCTACACGGAGGCACTCGATGCGCGTGCCGTCGCCGAGGAGTTCGCCGAGTGAGCGGCGGCGCGGTGGTGCGCGCGCGGCGCACCGGCGAGACGTCCGTGCGCGTCGAGGCGCGACTCGGCGACGGCCAGGCCGACGTGCGCACGTCGGTCCCGTTCCTCGATCACATGATGCGCGTGCTCGCGCGATACTCGGGGATCGACCTCCTGATCCGCGCCGAGGGCGACCTGCGGCACCACATCGTCGAGGACGTCGCGCTGACCGTCGGACCCGCGATCGCTGCCGCGCTGCCGGCGACGGCAGCGCGGTTCGGCGAGCGCACGGTCGCGATGGACGATGCGCTGGTGCAGGCCGTGCTGGACGCGGGCGGGCGGCCCTTCTACCAGGGCCCGGTGCCGAGCGGCCTCTACGAACACTGGATGCGCTCGTTCTGCGACGCGGCGCGCTTCACGCTCCACCTGCGCGTGCTCCGCGGCGACGACCGGCACCACGTCGTCGAAGCGGCGTTCAAGGCGCTCGGCCTCGCGCTCCGGCAGGCCGCGGTCGACTCGGGTGCGGTCTTCTCGACGAAGGGCGCCGTGGCGCTGGAGGCGCGGTGACGCTCGCCAAGCGGCTCATCGCCTGCCTCGACGTGCGCGACGGGCGCGTCGTGAAGGGCGTGCGGTTCGAGGCACTGCGCGACGTCGGCGACCCGGTCGCACTCGCCATGCGGTACGAGGCGGAGGGCGCGGACGAAGTCGTCTTCCTCGACATCACCGCGACGCAGGAGGCGCGCGGGACGCTGCTCGCACTCGCGCGGCGCACCGCGGAGCGGCTCTTCATCCCGCTCACCGTGGGCGGCGGGATCCGGTCGACGGACGACGTGGGCGAGGCGCTGCGCGCTGGCGCCGACAAGGTGTGCGTGAACTCGGCGGCCGTGCGGCGTCCGGCGCTCCTCAGCGAGGCGGCGCTCCGCTTCGGCGCGCAGTGCGTGGTGGCGAGCATCGACGCGAAGCGCGCGGACGGTGCGTGGCGGGTGCACATCCGCGGGGGCGCCGAGGCGACGGTGCTCGACGCGGTGGAGTGGGCGCGCGAGTGCGAACGCCGCGGGGCGGGGGAGATCCTGCTCACGAGCATCGACCGCGATGGCGGCCGCGGCGGATTCGACCTCGCCCTCACGCGCGCGGTCGTCGATGCGGTGCACGTGCCGGTGATCGCGTCGGGCGGCGCGGGCGCACCGGCGCACGCGCGCGACGCCATCACCGTCGGGGGCGCCGATGCGGTGCTCGTCGCCGGCATCCTGCACGACGGCGCCACGAGTGTCTCGGAGCTGAAGGCCGCGATGCGCGAGAGTGGCGCGCCCGTGCGCGGGGCGGCGGCGTGAGCGGCGCGCTCCTCGAAGCGGTGCAGGTCGTCGCGCGCGCGGCAGGCACGGTCGCGCTCAGCCACTACCGCACGTCGCTCGCCGTCGAAGCGAAAGCGGACGGTTCGCCGGTCACGGTCGCCGACCGCGCCGCGGAGCGGCTGGCGCGCGAGTGGATCGCCGAGCGCTTCCCCGCTGACGGCATCCTTGGCGAGGAGTTCGGCGCGACGGACGGCGCCAGTGGCCGTCGCTGGCTCCTCGACCCGATCGACGGCACGAAGAGCTTCGTGCGCGGCGTGCCGCTCTGGGGCACGCTCGTCGCCGTCGTGCAGGGCGAGGAGGTGCTCGCGGGCGCGGCCTTCTTCCCTGCGGTGGACGAGATCGTCGCCGCCGCGCCGGGCGAGGGCTGCTGGTGGAACGGCCGTCGCACGCGTGTGAGCGACGTCTCCTCGCTCGCGCAGGCGACCGTGCTCACCACCGACGACCGCACGTTCGCCGATCCTGCGCACGCCCGTGGTTGGCGCCGGCTCGTCGAGGACTCGGGGATCGCGCGCGGCTGGGGCGACTGCTTCGGCTACCTGCTGCTCGCCACCGGCCGCGCCGAGGTGATGGTGGACGCGGTGATGAATCCGTGGGACGCCGCCTGCTTCCTGCCGATCGTCGAGGAAGCTGGCGGGCGCTTCACCGACCTCGCCGCCCGGCGCACGGCGTTCGGCGGCAGCGTGGTCGCGACCAACGCCGCTCTCGCGACGGTGGTGCGGAGCTACTTCGGTGCTTGACCTCGACGCGCTCGATTTCGCGAAGGGCGGCGGTGTCGTCACCGTGGTGACGCAGGACGAGGTCACCGGCGCGGTCCTGATGGTCGCGCACGCCGACCGGGAGGCGCTCGAGCGCACGATCGCGTCGGGTGAGATGCACTACCGCTCGCGCTCGCGCGGGCCGTGGCGCAAGGGCGCGACGAGCGGAAACACGCAGCGCGTCGTCAGCCTCGCGGCCGACTGCGATGGTGACAGCGTGCTCGCACGCGTGCGGCCTGCGGGCCCGGCGTGCCACACTGGCGCGCCCACCTGCTTCGGTGCTGCACGCGGCGACGTGATCGCCACGCTCGACGAGACGATCGCCCGGCGCGCGACGGCAGGCGGCGGCGGCTACACCGCGCGGCTGCTCGCCGACCGGAACCTCCGGCTGAAGAAGATCGGCGAGGAGTCGAGCGAGTTCGTGACCGCCTGCGCCGACGGCGACGCCGCGCGCGCGGCCGAGGAGGCCGCGGATCTCGTGTACCACGCGCTCGTCGCGCTGCGCGCGGTCGGCGGTTCGCTCGACGGGCTGCGGCGCGCGCTGGACGCGCGCGCGCAGCCCGCCGCCGCGCGCTAGAACGACATCAGCCGGAACCGGTCCACCTGCGACGGGTTCCCGATGTACGTGAAGCGCACGTTCCGCATCCACTTGTCCGCGACGCGGCGCACGTCCTCACCGGTGACCGCGCGCAGGTCGGCGACGAAGCGGTCGCCGGCGCGGAAGTCGCCGCGATAGAGCTCGGCGCGGGCGAGGAAGTCCGCCTGCGCGCCCGAGGTCTCGTTGTCGAGGAAGTACTCCGTGATGAACTGCTGCACGAGCGGCGCGAGCGCGGCGGTGGGGATCGTCTCCTGCTGCAGGATCCGCACCTGGTCGCGCATGACGCCGAGCGTCACGTCCGGCCGCGTGGTGGTGACGTAGAGCCCGCCCGACGTGACCGCACGGTCGCGGAACCGCGCCTCAACGGCATACGTGAGGTTGCGGCGCGACCGCACCTCGGCGAAGAGCCGCCCCTGCAGGATCGCGGTCGCGACGCGCAGCGCCGGCACGTCGGGATCGCCCGCGGGCGGGCCGCTCCACCAGCCGAGGATGTAGTTGGTCGGCAGCCGGCGCGAGACGATGTGCACCGACGAGCCCTGCCGCTGGCCGAGCGCGGCCGGCACCTGCCACCGGTAGTCACCCGCCGGCAGGGTTCCCAGCGATGCGCGCACCAGCGACTCGACGCGCGCGCGCGGCACGTTGCCGACGATCACGAGCAGCATCCGCGACTTCACCATCTGCGCGCGATGGAACTCGCGCACCTGCTCGAGCGTGAGGCCGCCGAGCGACCGCTCCGATCCGACGGCCGAGAGCGCGTACGGATACCCGGCGAAGGCCACGCTGTCGGCGAGGTACTCGAGCAGTGCGTCGGCGTCGTCCGCGCGCTGCGACACGGCGGCGACGCGGCTCTGCTTCACGAACTCGAAGTCCGCCTCGGCGAGCGTCGGATGCATCAGGCGGTCGGCGAAGATGCTCCAGGTCGAGTCGATCCGGTCGGTGGTCGTACGCAGGCCGAAGACCGTGTAGTCGTCGGTCGCGGCGGCGCCGATCTCGCTGCCGGTGCGCGCCATCGCGCGGCGCAGCGCTTCGCCCGGGTACTTCCGCGTGCCGCGTTCCGTCACCTCGAGCAGCAGCGGCTCGAGGCCCGCCTGCGCCGCCGGCACGAGGTGCACGCCACCGAGGAGATAGAGGTTCGCGACGAAGAGGTTCGTGTTCGTGCGCCGGTGGATCACCGTGATCCCCTCGACGGCATACTTGGTCGTCAGCGAGTCGTGCACCGCGACGACGGGCGTCGCCGCGGGCTTGGCCGCCGCGGCCTTGGTCGATGCGGGCGATGCGGCCGGCGCGCGGCCGCCGTCCTTTCCGCCCTGCGCGCGGAGGAGCGCCGCGGGCAGCGCGAGCACGAGCAGGGCACGGTTCAGGGCGCGCATCACGGCGTCACCCCCCGGCCGGCGAGCTCCTGCTCGGTGAGCCGGAGGCGGGCCTTCTCGCCGTCGGGCAGCATCACCCCGACGACGCGCGGCCGGCCGATGATGTACTTGCGCGCATAGGCCTGCAGCTGCGCCGGCGTCTGCTTCGCCATCTCGTCGATGTATCGCATGTGGTAGTCGAGGCCCACGACGCTCCACCAGAAGCCGATCGTGTGCGCGTTCTCGGAGGCGCGTTCCTGGCCGAAGGCCGTGGAGACCGCGCGGTTCGCCTTCACCGCCTCAAGTTCATCGGCGCTGAAGTAGCCCGGCTCGAGCACCGCGGCGAGCTCGGCGTCGAGCGCCCGCATCGCCTCGCGGTACTTCTCGGGCGACGTCTGCCCGCTGACGGTGATCGGGCCGGTGTGGTTGAGCGTGTAGTAGTTGACGACGACGCCTTGCCAGAGCCCGCTGTCGACGAGGCGGCGCTGGAAGCGCGAGGCGGGGGCGTTGAGGATGTCGGAGAAGACGTCGGCGGCGAACGTCGCTTCCATGTCCGCGCTCGCCCCGGGGCCGTGCCACTGGATCTGCACGGTCACCGCGTTCACCGGCTCCTCGACGATGACGCCGGTGTTCCCGTCGAGCGGCCGCACCGGCGGGATCGGCGCCTTCGCGAACGGGTCCTCGCCGCGCGGCCAGCTGCCGAAGACCTGTTCCGCGATCGAGAAGATTCGCTCGGGCTCAACGTCCCCGGCGACGATGAGTGCCGAGTTGTTCGGCACGTAGTAGATGTCGCGGATGCGGCGCATCTGCTCCGGCGTCACGTCGTTGATCACCTGCCGGTCGCCGATCGTGTTCTTCCGACTCCATGAATCACCCCACAGACGGTGGCCGACCGCCTGGTCGAGTCGGAAGTATGGCGACGATTCGTTGCGGTCGTACTCGCCGAGGACGACGACCTTCTCGCGCGCGAGCTCGTCGGCGCGGAACTGCGCGCCGCGCAGCGCGGCGTTCAGGAACTCCATCCCGCCGGCGACCGAGTCGGCGACGACCGTGAGGTAGTAGCTGACCTCCTCCTCGCGGGTCGTCGCGTTGAACGCCGCGCCGAGCGTCGCCGCGCGGTCCATGAACGCATCCGGCTCCGGGTAGGCATCGTTCGCCTTGAAGAACATGTGCTCGAACAGGTGCGCGAGCCCCGCGTACTCCGGCGTCTGCGTGAAGGCACCGTTCTTCACCACGAGCTCCACCGTCGCGATCGGCACGCCCTCCGCCGGCACGACGATCACCTCGAGGCCGTTCGGCAGGACGCGCTGCCGGATGGTCCGCTCGAGCTCGGCGCGCTGCGCGTGCGCCGCGGGCGCGAGCGCGAACGCGAACAGGGTGACGAGCAGGATCCCGATGCGGCTGGCGATGCTGCGCCGCCGCGGGTTGATTTCGCGCATCCTATGCATCCGTCGCAATCGAGTGGGCCGCGCCGGTCGCCGCAGGAGATTGCGGCGGCCCTGACTCCGGCATTGGGAGCTGCGCGGCTGCGCCTCGGCGAGCCGCTCGCTCCATACACCACCTTCCGTATCGGCGGTCCGGCCGACGTCCTGTACGATGCCACGTCGGCGGCCGAGCTCGCCACTGCGGTGACGGCGGCGCGCACGCACGGGGTACCGTGCTTCGTCCTCGGACTCGGCGCGAACATCCTCGTCGGCGACCTGGGGTTCCGCGGCCTCGTCATCCGCAACGTCGCGCGCCGCGTCGACGAACTGGGCGGCGGTCGGCTGCGCGTCGAGAGCGGCGCCGTGGTCGGCGAGCTCATCAAGCAGGCCGTCGCGGCCGGCTGGTCGGGGCTCGAGCACTACGTCGGCATCCCGAGCACCGTCGGCGGCGCGGTCTGGCAGAACCTGCACTTCCTCTCCCCCGCGCCGGCGCGCGAGCGCACGATGTTCATCGAGGAGGTCGTCGAATCGGTCGAGCTCCTCGGACCCGACGGCGTGCGCCGTACCGTGACGCGCGACGCGATGGCCTTCGGCTACGACACCTCGCGACTCCACCGCGGCGAGGAGGTCGCTCTCGCGGTCACCTTCGCGCTCACGAAGGGCGACCCCGCTGAGATGCACCGCGTGATGCAGGAGAACCTCTCGTGGCGCGGCTCGCGGCACCCGTGGCTCGAGATCCACCCGAGCGCGGGGTCGATCTTCAAGAAGATCGAGGGCGTCGGGGCAGGGCGGCTCATCGACCAGTGCGGGCTCAAGGGCTTCCGCATCGGCGATGCGCAGATCTCGCACATCCACGCGAACATCATGGTGAACCTCGGCCGCGCGACCGCCGACGACGTGCGCGCGCTGATCGCGCACGCGCAGCGCGCGGTGCGCGAGCGCTTCGCTCAGTCCCTGGAGCCGGAGATCGGGTTCGTCGGCGAGTTCGTGTCCGACACCGTGCAGGGCACCGCGAAGAGCTGACGCCCCAGCGCGCGCACGGCGCGCGGCACCGGGCTCCCGCGCGGGACCTCGCCGCGCTCGTCCCGTCGCGAGAGCCCCCGCGGCCCCTCCCACCACCACACCGATTCGGTGCGGTCGCGTGCGCGCTCCCAGATGAAGCCGCGCTGCCCCACGCCCGGCGTGCGTCGCAGGAACTCGACGCGCTCGAGCGTGCCGCGGCTCCGGTCGGCGATCGCGAAGAGCACGGCCGCCGATGAATCGGGCAGCCGCAGCTGCAGCCGGCGCCGCACCTCGTCGTCTCGGCGTCCGCGGATCTGGATGCACTCGCGCAGCGGCAGCGAGTCGGGCGTCGCATCCGCGATCGCGTCGTGCAGCGCGAAGAGCGGCTGCAGGCCCGGCGGCAGCGAGGCGATGGCGACGGAGTCGGCGTAGGCCGAGTCCGCCGCCAGCGTGGCGAAGGGCGCCGCCGCGGCGTGCGCCTCATGCACGCCGCGCCGCACGAGCACGAGCGCGGCCAGCGGTGCCAGCACCGCCACCGACACCAGGGCGATGAATCCGGTCCGGTCACGTCGCCGCATCAGGGGATCATGCGTTGGTCACGGCCGCTGCGCGAACTCGAAGAAGAGCCGCGGCGAGGCGCGATGGTCCACCGCCTGCGCGATCCCCACCCCGAGTGCGCCGCCGATGAAGCGCATCGACAGGCTCACCGACGTCCGCGGGTGTCCCGTGGGTACCGAGCCCAGCGCCGTCACCGTCGCGAGCGCGTTCGCGGTCGAGGCGCGCGTCCATCCGGACTGTACCCCGAGCGCGATCGCCGGGGCGATCGGCGGGAGCCAGATGCGCGGCGTGAGGCGGACCGGCGCGCCCATGTAGGGCAGCCGCCAGAGCGCGAGCGCGCGCAGCACCGCGGCCTGGTCCCCGGCGAACTCCTTGTAGTCGTAGCCCGGGAGGTTCTGGTTCTCGCCGAGCTCGAAGAGCTGCTGCGGCGGCGCGTCCGGGTCGGCCAGCCCGGCGTCGAGACGGGCCCCGAGCGAGAATGGCCCGCGGTTCGCCCGCGTCGTGAGCCGCACCTCGGCGCGCTGGTAGTCGAGCTCACCGTCTCCCCGTTCATATGAAAGACGCGCGCCGAAGCCGGAGCGGAGGAACTCGAGCGACACGTCTGGTCGGTACTCGAGGATCGCGGTGCTGCGCGTGTACGTGCCCTCGCGCACCGCGCGGTTCGCCAGGAAGGCGCGGCCGAGGCCGAGCGGGCTCCGCGAGAGCCGCATCAGCGCGCTGCGATCGTCCACAGCTGCGGCCTCGAGGCGCAGCTGCGTCCGCTCGCGCTGGCCGAGGAAGCGCTGCAGCTGCAGCACCACGCTGCGGCGGTCGACGTAGTCGTAGCCGTCGCGCCCGAGGATCGCGCCGAGCGTGGAGCCGGAGTCATAGGGATTGCGGAAGTCATTCGTCAGGTCGAGCGAACGCTGCGCGCGCAATGCGACGAGCGTGCGCTCGCGCCGGTGCTCGATCACGAACCGCCCGCGCGCGGTCTGCTCGCTCCAGGCCCACCCCGCGGCGGCACGCAGTGTGAGACCGGGCGCCGCATCGCGGAACCGCATGACGGCGCCGATGCCCGTGTAGAGGCCCTCGACGCGGTTCACGTGCATCACGTCGCTGAGCCGCTCGGTCTCCACCGAGAAGCGCGGCGCACCCGTCGGCCGCCAGCGATCCGGCGCGACGTCGTTGAAGTCCTCGGCGCTCACCTCGGCCGTCATCGCGCCGAGCTCGGTCGTCCAGCGCGTGAACGTGCGAAGCGATTCGGGCGCCGCGATCGCGAGGCGGAATGGCCGGATCTGCAGCGTGTCCTCGTCGGACCCCGGCGTCACGCCCGCCGGCACCGGCAGGAGTTCGCGCGACGTGAACTTCGTCAGGATGCGGAACACCGCGCGGCTGTCACCGACGGTGTTCGACGTCGCATGCGCCTCGAATCGCTGGCGGTACGGCAGCCAGAAGGCGCCCTCCGACTCCGCGTTCTCGGCTTCGATGTAGGCGATGCCCTGGAGGCCCGCCTCGCGCAGCAGGTCGAACTTCGGCTTCGGTCCGCCGACCACCGCGAAGTAGCCGCGCATCCGCACGATGTGCCGGCGGTTCACGTCGAGGTCGATCTCGCCGAGGAAGACCACGCTCTTCGCCGGCACGTCCTCCTTCAGCGTGACGTCGATCCGCACGATCGGGATCGCCCGCTCGCCGGCGTGCATGATCACCACCGTGTCGCCGCCGCGGAACCGGTAGTACTTCTCGCGGTCGGCGGCGAGCGGATGGACCGCGTAGAGCGGCTCGCCGCCGTTGCGCCGCGTGCGCCGGCGGCGCTGGCTCTCGCTCGTGTCGCGGCCGAAGAGCAGCGCGATCCGGTTGCCGTAGAGCGACGGGATCGCCCAGCCGCTGCGGAAGACGCCGATGCTCGCGAACGTCGCGCCGATCGCCTGCGTGCGGTACCCCGTCACGAGCTGCTCGTACGCGCCGGTGCGGTCCCAGGTCAGCGTGCTCGCCACCTGCTCGAGCGAGACCGCCATCTCCATCCCCTGCGAGCGGCGGTTGCCGATCGAGATCTCGCTCTCGAGTTCTGCACGGTAGCCGCCGAGGCCGCTCGGGACTCGGCGGTTCAGCTCGGCCGCCTCGCCGACGAGCGCCCGCAACCCCGCCGACCCGTAAGTCGCCGTGTCGATCGGCTGCGGCAGCGTGTCGCCGAGGGCGGCGACCGCGAGAAGGAGCGCGGGAAGGGCGAGCAAGCGGGACGGGGCGCGTGACCGGTGACATTCGGCCTACGACCGCCGGCCGACCGGGGATTCTACACCTTCGCTTGCTCGTGGGACATCGCCGGGGCATCCTTGGCGCGATGAATACCACGCCAGACCGTCAGGCCCCCCGCGCCTTCGGCACGGGGCGCCTCGTCGCACTCCTCGCCGGCCCGCTCGTGGGGCTCGCGCTCCGCGCCCTCGAGCCGGGCGGCCTCCAGGGTCCCGCCGCTGCGGTCCTAGGGGTCGGCGCCTGGATGGCGATCTGGTGGATCTCCGAGTGCATCCCGCTCGCGGTCACCGCACTGCTGCCGATCGCGCTCTTCCCCGCGCTCGGCGTGGCGACCACCGCCAAGGCCGCGTCGAGCTTCGCCAACGAGGTGATCTTCATCTACCTCGGCGGCTTCCTGCTTGCGGCGGCGCTCGAACACTGGCACGCGCATCACCGCATCGCGCTCAGCGTGATCGGCGCCGTCGGCACGAGCTCCCGGCGCCTCGTGCTCGGCGTGATGCTCGCGACCGCGTTCGTCTCGATGTGGATCTCCAACACCGCGACCGCCGCGATGATGTACCCGATCGCGCTCGCCATCGGCGCGCTCTTCGGCGACGGCACGGCGGCGCGGAGCCAGCGCGTGGCGCTCCTGCTCGGCGTCGCCTTCGCGTCGAGCATCGGCGGGATGGGCACGCTGCTCGGCACGCCGCCCAACCTCATCCTCGCCGGCGCGGCGAAGGAGCTCGCGGGCGTCGACCTGGACTTCCTCTCGTTCCTGAGGTTCGGCTTCCCGGCGATGCTCATCCTGCTGCCGGCGTGCTGGGTGCTGCTCTGCCTTGTGCTGCATCGCGAGCGCATCGAGCTCGGCGCCGAGGGGCTCGGGCTGCTGCGCGCACGGCGCGAGGCGCTGGGCCGCCTCGAGGGCGGCGAGCTGCGCGTGCTCTTCGTCTTCGTCGCGATGGCCGCTGGCTGGTTCTTCCGCGAGCCGAAGGAGATCGGCGCGCTGCACATCCCCGGGCTCACCCAGCTGATGCCGAGCCTCACCGATGCCGGCATCGCGATCATCGGCGGCATCGTGCTCTTCCTTGTCCCTGGCCGCACGAAGGAGGGCGGCGCGCGGCCGCTGCTCACCTGGAGCGAGGCGCGCGACATCCCGTGGGACGTGCTCCTCCTCTTCGGCGGTGGCCTCTCGCTCGCCGCGGCGATGGAGTCGAGCGGCCTCGCCGCGCAGGTCGGGGTCTGGATGGGCGGGCTGCAGGGCCTGCCGCTACCCGTCGTGCTCCTCGGCGTCGCCACGGCGACCGTCATCATCTCCGAACTCGCGTCGAATGCCGCCACCGCCTCGATGGGCATGCCGATCGCGGTCTCGCTCGCGCACGCGCTGGGGCAGCCGCCGCTCCTCGTGATGACGGTCGTCGGCCTGGCGGCCTCGGTCGGCTACGCGTTGCCGATGGCGACGCCGCCGAACGCGATCGTCTTCGGCAGCGGCGAGCTCTCCGTGAAGGAGATGGCGCGTGCCGGGCTCATACTCGACGTCCTCGGCATCCTCGTCGTGGTGGGGGTCGTGCTGGCCGTCTTCTGACGCGGGGACGTGGTATCGTTCCCGCGTGAGCCGCCGCGACTACACGTTCATCGCCGATACCGATTCGCTCGACGCGCTCCGCCGGCTGCGCCACGGATGGGCGGGGTGGGAGATGGCCGAGGGCGAGTTCCGCGTGCGCCTGCGCGCGGGCGGCACCGTGCGCGCGCACGTCGACCGCGCCGAAGTGGAGCCGGGGTTCGAGGTCGCGTGCCTCGTCGCCGACTTCCTGCCTGAGCAGGGCGAGCTCCCCGTGCGCGACTCCGCCTTCACGTCGCACCAGAACGAGGTCGCGGTCTTCCGCGGCGTGACCTGGCTCGAGCTGCGCCCGGACCTCGGTCCGGAGCATTCGATCCAGTACAGCGGCATCCCGGGGATCGCGATCCCGGACGCCGCGATCGCGAAATGCGACTTCACCGATGCGATCGCGGTGACCAACGAGGACGGCGCGCTCGTCGTGCGCATCGCGCTGCGGCCGGGCTGGCTCGAGGTCGTCGAGGATCCCGAGGAGGTGGGGCAGTTCCTCGCGCTGCGGGGCTTCGCCTGATGGCGCGCCTCACCGAAGGGCTGCTCCGCCACGACGACGGCGTGGTGCGCTGCTGGTGGTGCGGGACTGACCCGCTCTACGTGCGCTACCACGACACCGAGTGGGGACTCCCCGTCACCGACGACCGGCGCCTCTTCGAGAAGTTGTCGCTCGAGGGGTTCCAGTCCGGACTCAGCTGGATCACGATCCTTCGCAAGCGAGAACGGTTCCGCGAGGTGTTCGACGGATTCGACCCTGCGGCGGTGGCGCGATTCGGCGCGCGCGACGTGGCGCGGCTGCTGAAGGACCCCGGCATCATCCGGCACCGCGGCAAGATCACGGCGGTCATCGAGAACGCGCGGCGCCATGAGGCGCTCTGCGCCGAGTTCGGGTCGCTCGCGGCCTTCATCTGGAGCTTCGAGCCGCCGGCGGACACGCAGCCGAAGCGGCTCACGCGCGCCGGGATCCTCGCGCAGTCGCCGTCTTCCGCGGCGATGTCGAAGGCGTTGAAGTCGCGCGGCTGGCGGTTCGTCGGCCCGACGACGATGCACGCGCTCTTCCAGGCGATGGGTCTCGTCAACGACCATCTCGATGGCTGCGCGCGGCGCCCCGAGGTCGCGGCCGCGCGGCAGGCTACGCGCGTGCCCCGAGTGCCGACTCGAGGCGCTCCTTCGCGCTGACGCGCACGCGCGGGTCGCCGAGCCGGAGCGCGTCGGCGATCGCGACGAGCTGGTATGTCGACGGCGACCGGGTCGCGAGCGTCGGCGCGGCTGGATAGAGCGGCGGCACGCCGAATCCCTGCACCGCGGCGGGGTCCATCGGGGCGGGCCACACGACGACGTCTACCGCGTCCACATCCTGCGAGAGCGGCGGGGCGGAGTACGCGGTCGGAATGCCGCTCGTGATCGGACCCCTCTGCGCTGGGAAGACGTAGCGGAGCCCGTGGAGAAGGAACTCCATCAAGGCGCGCGGATTCGCGGCGCGCTGCCCGGCGCGCATCAGGCCGCAGAGCCCGAGTCGTTGGAGGGACGCGTGTACCTGGCTCGGGGCGACCCCGAGCTCCTCGGCCAGCGGCACGATGGTCGAGGCGGCGGAGGTGAGGCGGAGGGCGACGACGACGTCGAGAGGCGAGAGTCGCGTCAGGCGCGGCATTCCATAATCTAGAAAACTGTAATCGCCGGCACAACAGCGTTTCAGACGCGATTACGCCTTCGGCACCGTCCGCCGGTCCGCGAGCCAGCTCGCCACCCCGCCGCCCAGCAGCACCACGAAGATCACCACCAGGAGCCAGAGGTTCGAGTCGTCGCCCAGTCGCTCCTTGATCCAGTCCCCCACGAGCATCTTCACGCCGACGATCGCCAGCACGAGTGCGAGCGAGACTTTCAGATAGCGGAACTTCTGGATCAGCCCCGCGAGCCCGAAGTAGAGCGAACGCAGGCACAGGATCGCGAACACGTTCGAGGTGAACACCAGGAACGGATCCGCCGTGATCGCGAAGATCGCGGGGATCGAGTCCACCGCGAAGATCAGGTCGGTCGTCTCCACCAGCACGAGCGCCACCGCGAGCGGCGTGAGGAACGTCCGCCCGTTGAGGTTCACGACGAAGTGCTCCTCGTGGAACCGGTCGGTGACGGGGAAGTGGCGCCGCAGCCAGCGCGTCACCCAGCTCTCGACCTCCTCCTCCTGCTCATGCGTGCTCTGGAAGAGCATCCGCACGCCCGTGAACACCAGGAACGCGCCGAACACCAGAAGGATCCAGTGATAGCGTGCGACGAGCTGCGCCCCGACGCCGATCATCGTGCCGCGCATCATCAGCGCGCCCAGGATCCCCCAGAAGAGCACCCGGTGCTGGTACATCAGCGGCACCTTGAGATGCTCGAAGATCAGCGCGATCACGAACACGTTGTCCATCGACAGGCTCAGCTCGACCACGTAGCCGGTCAGGAACTTCACCGATGCGAGCCGGCCGCCGTTCGTCTGTCCGTCCACCGCGTCGAGCGCCGCGCCCAGCCCGAGCCAGTGGCCCTCGTACGCATAGTAGACGAACACGGCGAAGAACACCGCCATCACCACGGTGCCCGCCGTGAACAGCCCCGCCTCGCGCAGCGACGGCGCGTGCGCCTTCCGATTGAACACGCCCAGGTCGAGCGCGAGAACGACCGCGATGAAGAGCAGGAAGCCGGTCCAGGCCCAGATCATGACGCCTTCTCCGCCGTGACCCACGCGCCCCATTCCGTCTCGTGCACGCCGATCGTGAGCTTCCCGCCCCACCGAGTGAGCGGTTGCGCGAGGAGGAGCGGCTCCTCGCTCAGGAGCGTGAGCCACCGCTCGTCCGACAGCCGCGCGGCGCCCAGCCCGAGCTCGGCGTAGCGCTTCGATGCGCGGTCGATCAGGGGCGTGAGCCCGAACTTCTGGACGAAGCGCTGCAGCTCGCCCCTGCTGGCGGCGCGCTCCTTCAGGTCCACGAAATGCACCTTCACACGCCGTTCGCTCCAGAAGCGGAGCGCCCGTCGCGTGTCCTGGTTCTTCTGCGTGCCGAAGACCTGCACTTCCACCCCGTCGCCCCCCGATATTGCACGGTCTGCCCGCGCTCCGGGCACGAACGCACCAATCTACCGAGTCGATCCTGTCGAATCACCCGCCTTTCAGGCCCGCTTGGTGGCTCCCCGGGCCGCACCTGCCGACGGTGTGGGGAAAGCTCGCGCGGCGGCTCCCCGACGCGCACCAGCGGATCGAGTCGTGGCCCGCGCCTGACGGCGACCACGTCTCGGTCGCGCGGCTCGACGGGCGGAGCGGCGACGCGCCGCTGCTCGTGATTCTGCACGGGCTCGAGGGGACCGTGCGCTCGCGATACGCGCAGGGGCTGATGCACGAGGCGCGGCGACGAGGATGGGCGGCCGCGATGCTGATCTTCCGCACGTGCGACGGTCGCGTCCCGTCGGTGCCGCGCCTCTACCACTCGGGTGAGACCTCCGACGCGGACCTCGTGATCCGTCGCCTCGCTGCCGAGCGTCCGGGACGGCCGCTGCACCTGGTCGGCGTCTCTCTCGGTGCGAACGTCCTGTTGAAGTGGCTCGGCGAGCAGGGCGATCGCGTGCCGAAGGAGGTCGTGCGCGCCGCCGCGGTGTCGACGCCGTTCGACCTCGCCGAGGGGAGCCGCTTCCTCGAGCATGGTTTCTCGCGGGTCTACGTGCGGCATTTCGTGCGGTCGCTGCGCCGGAAGGCGCTGGCGGTACTCGATGTCCACCGCGCGCTCCCGGTCGATCGCACCCGGCTGCTCGCGGCGGGCACCTTCTGGGAGTTCGACGATGTCTTCACCGGGCCGGTGCACGGCTTCGCGGGAGCGGCCGAGTACTACGCCCGTTCGAGCTCGCTCGGCTTCATCGAACGGGTCCGCGTGCCGACACTTCTATTCTCAGCCGTGAACGACCCCTTCTTGCCGGCCGCCGTGCTCGGCCGCGTGCGGGACGCGGCGCAGGGGAATCCCCTGCTGGTGCTCGAGTTCACTCCCGAGGGAGGCCACGTCGGGTGGGTCGCCGGCCCGCCGTGGGCCCCCCGCTATCACATGGAACCTCGTGTGATGCATTGGTTTGAGCACGCTACCTGACCCGTTAGCTTGCGAAGCAGCCGTCCCAGACGCCCGACCGAGGATCCCCCGCGTGAGCAGCAGCACTGGCGCGACCAGCGCCGAGTTCCACGACGACATCATCTATCCGGACACGCTCGCCTTCGTGTTCGTGCATCTGGCGCCGCTCGCCGCGATCTGGTCTGGCGTCACGACGACGTCGGTGGTGCTCGCGGTCGCGCTCTACTGGATCCGGATGTTCGGAATCACCGCCGGCTACCACCGCTACTTCTCGCACCGCTCCTTCAAGACGTCGCGCGCGGGGCAGTTCCTCTTCGCCCTTCTCGCGATGAGCTCGACGCAGAAGTCGGTGCTCTGGTGGGCGGGGCTCCATCGTCATCACCACCGGCACTCCGACCAGGAGGACGACGTCCATTCGCCGCTGCACCGCGGCTTCTGGTACTCGCACGTCGGCTGGATCTTCGACAAGAAGCACAGCGACACGCGCCTGCATGAGGTCCCGGACCTCGCGAAGTACCCCGAGCTCCGCTTCCTCGACCGCCACCAGCTCCTGCCCGCGATCGCCCTCGCGGTGCTCTGCGTCGCGATCGACGGCTGGGCCGGCCTCTTCATCGGCTTCTTCCTCAGCACTGCCGTGCTGTATCACGGCACGTTCTTCATCAACTCGCTGGCGCACGTGCACGGCACGCAGCGTTACGTGACGGGCGACACCTCGCGCAACAACTGGTGGCTCGCCGTGATCACGATGGGCGAGGGGTGGCACAACAACCACCACGCGTACCAGCGCTCCACGCGGCAGGGCTTCCGCTGGTACGAGTTCGACCCGACGTACTACCTGCTCAAGGCGATGAGCTGGGCCGGCCTGGTCTGGGACCTCGGCGAGCCGCCGGTCGAGGTCGTGCGCAACGAGCGTCGCCTCGGCGCCGCCGTCCTCGAGCGCGTCGCGCGGCAGATCGCCGAGCGCTTCCCGGCCGGCCGCGTCGCGTCGCAGGTCGCGCACGCGCGCGAGCGCTTCGACGCGCACCCGAAGGTGATCGAGCTGCGCGCGCGCCTCGCGGCGGGCCAGACGCGCGCCGAGGAGGCTTGGCACGAGCTGCAGCTGCACCTGCCGCACCTCCCGCACCTGCCCACGGTGGTCGAGATCCGCGCGCGCGTCCTGCAGGTGTACGCCGAGAGCCCGTCCACCGACGAGATCGTCGCGCGCGCCCGACAGGTCATCGCGGAGCGCTTCAGCCTCGAGCTCTTCCCGGAACTGCGGCCCGCGCTCGCCTAGTCCGCGGGCGGCCGACGCCCGACTCACGAACAGCGGGACGGCGTTGCACGTTATGGGGGTGGTCAGGCGCCATCCCCATCGGCGTTCGGCCCCCACCTCGTGAGGATCACATGCGCCGCACCTCGCTCGCCTCGCTCGCCTCGCTCGCCCCGCTCGCCCTGCTCGCCCTCGCCGCCTGCACCCTGCAGCGCGTGACCCCCGACCGCTCGGCGGCGCTCGCCGCCGACGAACACGCGGGGCACGAGATGCCCGCGGCGACGCACGGGCCCGTCGTCATCGACCAGCAGCAGAGTCCGCGCATCGCGCCCGGCGCGGCCGACGCCGCCACCCGCCTGCAGGCCTCCACTCGCCACGGCGAGTGGGCGATGATCCCGAGCGCCCCCGGCGCCAGGGATTCGATCGCCGCGTGGGTGGTCTATCCCGAGCGCCGCGACAACGCGCCGGTCGTCGTGGTCATCCACGAGATCTTCGGGCTCTCCACCTGGGTGCGCAGCGTCGCCGACCAGCTCGCCGCCGACGGCTTCATCGCGATCGCGCCCGATCTGCTCTCCGCCGAGCGCGGCGGCGCGACGACCGACACACTCGCGTACGACCAGGCGCGCACGCTCATCCGCAACGTGACGCCCGACAAGATGAACGCGATGGTCGCCGCCGTCGCGAAGTACGGCATGGCACTGCCCGCCGCCGCGAAGGTGTACGGCGTGGTCGGCTATTGCTGGGGCGGCTCTGCGTCGTTCAATCACGCCGTCTTCAACGCGCCGGGGCTCAAGGCCGCGGTCGTCTACTACGGTTCGGCCCCGGCCGCGACCGACATCGCGAAGGTGAAGGTCCCCGTGCTCGGCCTCTACGGCGAGAACGACCAGCGCGTGAACTCGACGATCCCGGTCGCCGACTCGACGATGAAGGCGATCGGCGGCACCTACGTGAGCCACATCTACGCGGGCGCGGGTCACGGCTTCCTGCGCGCCCAGGACCAGGCGCCGAACGCCGAGGCCGCCAAGCAGGCGTGGCCCGAGACCGTCGGCTGGTTCCGGCGCTACCTGCGCTGAAGCGCGAAGTCCCGAGTGCGGACGGGGGCGGCCATCGGCCGCCCCCGTCGTGCGTTCCAGCTCTGCATCAGGAGCGCCGTGCGTCGGAGACCCAGACCCCGAGCCACTCCGGCAGGTTGCCGCTCATCTCGAGGAAGTCGTCGAAGTAGGCGAGGCCCTTCAGCTCGAGCGCCGCGACGAGTTCGCCGAGCGCCTCCTCGTCGAAGACCGGGCCGACGACGATGACGCCGCCTTCGACGCGGAACTCCTCGGGCGTGAGGTTGAGCCAGCGGTCGAAGGCCTCGCGCGTCAGCTGCGCCTTCTCGAAGGCCTCGCGGCGGATGATCAGTGTCGGGGCGTTGTGGACGAGCGGGAGCGGCATCGGGCGGTTCCGGTCGGGTGATGGGGCGGGGCAAGTCAATAGATTACGCGGATGCCCCGCAGCGCGCAGGGATTCGATGTCATCGTGATCGGCGGCGGCCACGCCGGCACCGAAGCGGCCGTCGCCGCCGCCCGCCGCGGCGCGCGCACCGCACTGCTCACGACGTCGCTCGAGACCATCGGCCAGCTCTCCTGCAATCCGGCGATGGGCGGTGTGGCCAAGGGCACGGTGATCCGCGAGATCGACGCGCTGGGCGGGATCATGGGACGCGCGACCGATCTCGCGACGCTGCAGTTCCGCATGCTCAATCGCGGCAAGGGACCGGCGGTGTGGGCGCCGCGCGCGCAGGCTGACCGCGGGCTCTATCGGCGCGCGGTGCGCCGGCTTCTCGAGGAGCAGCCGAATCTCACGACGGTCCAGGGCATGGCCGCGCGCCTCCTGCTCGGCGCGGGTGGCGAAGTCTCGGGCGTCGAGACCTCCGACGGCCAGCGTCTGTCCGCACGCGCCGTCGTCATCTGCACGGGCACCTTCCTGCGCGGCCGCATCCACGTCGGCACCTCCTATTCGGTGAGCGGTGGACGCGCCGGCGAGGCGGCGACCCTCACGCTCGCCGAACAGTTCGCCGACCTCGGCCTCCAGACCTCGCGCTTCAAGACGGGCACGCCCCCGCGCATCGACGGTCGCACCGCCGATCTCGACCGCCTTGAGCGCCAGGACAGCGAGATCGAGGACTTCGACTTCTCCTGGTCCGCCTTCTGGCCCGAGCCGCGACGCCAGGGGGAGCGAACGCGCCACCCCGGGCAGCTGCCGTGCTGGCTCACGCACGCCGGGCTTGAGGTGAAGACGCTCGTGCAGGAGCACCTCCACGAATCGGCGATGTACGGTGGCGCGATCGGCGCACGAGGACCGCGCTATTGCCCGAGCATCGAGGACAAGGTCGTCCGCTTCACCGACGCCGAGCGGCACCTGCTCTATCTCGAGCCCGAGGGCCTCGACACGAGCGAGCTCTACGTCAACGGCCTCTCGACTTCGCTACCGGCCGAGGTGCAGCTCGCGATGCTGCACGCGGTCCCCGGACTCGAACGCGCGGTGATGACGCGCGCCGGCTATGCGATCGAGTACGACTTCGTCCCGCCCACGCAGCTTCATCCGACGCTCGCGACCCGTGCGCTCGGCGGACTCTTCCTTGCCGGACAGATCAACGGGACGACGGGCTACGAGGAGGCGGGAGGGCAGGGGGTGCTCGCGGGGCTCAATGCGGCCGCGCACGCCCTCGATGTCACGCCGGTCGTCCTCGGCCGCGAGACTTCGTACCTCGGCGTGCTCATCGACGACCTCGTCACGCGCGGCGTCGACGAGCCCTACCGGCTCTTCACGTCCCGCTCGGAGTTCCGGCTCACGGTGCGGCAGGACAATGCCGTCGCGCGGCTGCACCCAGTGGCGCGCGAGCTCGGGTTGCTGACCGCCACGGAGCGCGCCCTCGCTGAGCGCCGGCTCGCGGACGAGGCCGAGGCCGACCGGCTTGCGCGCGCGACGACACTCACGCCCGCGGCGGCCGATCCCGTCCTCGCCGCGGTCGGCGAGCGCGGCCTGCTGCACGGCGTCCCGTTGGTGGACGTCGCGAAGCGCCAGAAAGTAGCACTTGGTGACTTATTGACGGCCGCCGGCGTCGGGCACGGCCTCGGCCGCGAGGCCGTGGTGACGGCGGACCTCGAGATCAAGTACGCCGGCTACCTCGCGCGGGAGCGCAATGCCGCCGCCCGCCTCCAGCGGCTCGGCCATTTCGTGCTCCCCGACCATGCCCCGTATGCCGCGATGCGCACCGTGAGCGTCGAGGCGCGACAGAAGCTGGCGACGCGCCGCCCGGGCACCCTCGCGCAGGCGGCGAGCATCCCCGGTGTGAGTCCCGCCGACCTCCAGAACCTGGTGCTCGAGGTGGAACGGTGGCGACGCGGCTGATCGCGGCCCTCCTGCTCGCGCTCTCACTGCTTCCGGTGGCGGGCTGGATCCCCGGCGGCGAGACCGACTTCGACTATCGCGCGCGGCTGCTCGACTGGGCCTATGGTCTCGCGCTCTGCGGCGGCATCGGCGCGCTCGCCGTCTACATCACTCGGATCCGGCGTCGCGCGGACGGCGTCACGGCGGAGATCCCGGACGCCGCGCCGGCGACGGACGGCGCCGGGCGCGCCTTCGTCGCGGCCACCGCGATCGGCGCATTCGTCCTGTATGCGATCATCGCCCGGTACGTCTTCTCGGGGCGTCCGCTCCTGATCGACGAGATCGTGCAGGTGCTCCAGGCGCGGTGGTATGCCGACGGGACGCTCGCCATCCCGACGCCGCCCCTGCGCGAGTTCTATTCGATCCTCCACCTCGTCGACATCGGCGACCTGACTTACAGCCAGTTCCCCGCTGGCGGCCCGGCGATGCTCGCCCTCGGGTCGCTCGTCGGCGCGGAGTGGCTCGTCGGGCCCGTGGCAGGCGCAGTGTCCGTGGCGCTCTTCGCGCGGCTGCTGCTCGTCGCCGAACCGCGCGCATCGAGACGGTGGCATCGGTGGTCGCTCCTCCTGTTCGCGGTCGCGCCGTTCGGCGCGTTCATGTTCGGCTCGCACATGAACCATGCGACCACGCTCCTCTGGCTGCTCGTCGCGATCGTCGGGCTCGCGCTCGCGACTGTCGCTGACGATGCGCCGCCGGTGTGGGGGCTCGTCGCCGGGCTCGGCCTCGGCATCGCCGCGACGATCCGGCCGGTCGACGGGGCCGCGTTCGCCGTTCCCGCCGCGGCCTGGCTCGCCTGGCGCGCGCGGCGCGGCGGACGGCCCTTGCAGGCGTTGATGCTCTCGGGCCTCGGCGTCGCGATACCGATGGCGCTCCTGTTCTGGGTGAATGCGCGCACCACGGGCCACGCAACGCTCTTCGGCTACGACCTCCTCTGGGGCGCTGGTCACGGTCTCGGCTTCCACCGGTCGCCGTGGGGCCCGATCCACTCGCCAGCGCGAGGCGTCGAGCTCATCAGTCTCTATCTCACGCGGCTCTCGACCTACCTCTTCGAGACGCCATTCCCGGCGCTCCTGCCGGCAGCGATCGCGCTCTGGGGCCGCCGGCGACTCGGCGCGCTCGATCGTTACCTGCTCGCGAGCGCCGGACTGCTGTGCGCGGGCTACTGGGCGTACTGGCACGACGGCTTCTACCTCGGCCCCCGATTCATGGTGCCGCTCATCCCCGTGCTCGTCCTCTGGTCGGCACGGATGCCGCTCGTGATCCGCGAAGCGTGGCCGGGCCGTGCGTCACTCGCGCTCGCGGTGCGCGTGGCACTCGGTTCCGGCGCTCTCTATGCCGCCGTCACCATCGCCCTCGTGCGCGTGCCGCAGTACCGCAACGGCATGACATCGATGCGCGCCGACATCGGGGCCGCATCGGCGGCGGCGGGCGTGCACGATGCGCTCGTGCTCGTGAAGGAGAGCTGGGGCGCGCAGCTCGTCGTGCGGATGTGGGCGCTGGGCGTCTCCCGCAGCGACGCCGAGGTGCTCTACCGGACGGCGGACGCCTGTGCGCTCGAAACGACGCTGACGACACTCGAGACGGAAGGCGTGCGCGGCCCGGCGGTGCTTGCGCGCCTGAAGCCGCTCCAGGCGGATTCCGCGCGCCTCGTGAAGAGCCAGCGCTCTCCCGACTTCACGGAGCGGGAGTTGCCGGGCGCACGGTACACGCCAGTCTGCGAGGCGCGCCTCGCGGACGACCGTGCCGGCTATGCGCTGCTGGCGCCGCTCCGGCTCGCCCAGGACGGGAACGTTTATGCGCGCTGGTTGCCAGGGCGGGAAGGGGAGATCGCGGCACAGCATCCCGGGCGCGCCGTCTATCTGCTCGGCCGCGCCGGCAGCGCGGTGGACGCGCCCTTCACCTGGCGGCGGATCTCCCCCTAGTTCCTCGCCGCGCCGGGCTTCGGGCGCCGCGGCGGCACATCGCGTCCGCCCACATCCTGTGCGCCAGCGCACCGTCGCCGCCGAGTCCCGATGGTACAATAGGATGTTCCGGTTGTACTTCTATTAAGTAACATTTCGATACTAATCAGGAGCATCGCGATGTCCCGATCATTCGCCTTCTACCGCGGCCTCGCGCTCGCCGCTCTTCTCGCGACAGCGCCGTCGGCCACGCTCTTCGCGCAGGCGCCCGCGGCACCAACCGTATCCGCTCCGCGCATCGTCACGACGGCGACCGAGGAAGTCGAGATCGCACCGGACCGCGCCGTGCTCACCTTCTCCGTCGAGACGCGAGGCCGCACAGCGGCCGCGGCCGGCACGGAGAACGCGCGCATCCAGGCGGCCGTGCTGGACACCCTGCGGCGGGTCGGCATCGCCTCGGCGCAGCTCAAGACGCAGGGCGTGAGCATCAACCCGGAGTACGAGTACCCTCGCGAGGGCGGTCGCCCCACGGTCGTCGGGTATCAAGCGCAGAACAGCATCCAGGTAGAGGTCCGGCAGATCGCGCTCATCGGAACGGTCATCGACGCCGGACTCTCTCGCGGCGCGACGAATGTGGGTGGTTTGCGGTTCTTCGCGTCGAGCACCGAGGCGGCGACTCGCGAGGCGATGCGAAAGGCTGTGCTGCGTGCGCGCGCCGACGCGGATGCGATCGCGGATGCGGCGGGCGGGCGGATCGCGGGGATCATCGAGATCATCGCGAACCCGGGATCCGTCGGCCCGGTGGTGCCTGAGATGGTCACGGCAGTCGCGATGCGGTCTGCGGACCGGGCCGACGTCCCGACGCCAATCGAATCGGGAGTCCTGAAGGTCATTGTCTCCGTTGAGGCCCGCTTCCTCTTCGCCTCACGCTAGCCGCTTCCAGGGCGGGGGAGTTTTTCACGTGAAACGGAGCAGGGCGTTGAAAAGCTGTTGTTTCACGTGAAACAATCGGTCTGGTAGGGAGGGGGGTGAGCCGGTATATTCGCCGGCTCACCCCCTACGACTTCCCGGAAGCCCGTGGCTCGAATCATCGCGATCGCGAACCAGAAAGGTGGCGTCGGCAAGACGACGACCGCCGTGAACCTCGCTGCCTCGCTTGCTGCCGCCGAACAGCGCACGCTGCTTGTGGACGGCGACCCGCAGGGCAACGCCTCGAGTGGCATCGGCCTCTCGAAAGATGAGATTCGCGATACGGTCTACGACGTGCTTCTCGACCCCAGTCAGATCGACGGCGCCATCCTGCACGCGGTCCAGTTCAAGCACCTGGATGTCCTCCCGGCGACGCCGGATCTCGCGGGGGCAGAAGTCGAGCTTGTGAATGAGGAGGACCGTGAGCTCGCCATGCGCCGCGGACTCGAGCGCGTCCGCGATCGCTACGACTTCATCCTGATCGACTGTCCGCCCTCGCTCGGCCTGATCACACTGAACATGCTCGCCGCGGCCGATGCGCTCCTCATCCCGCTTCAGTGCGAGTACTACGCCCTCGAGGGGCTCTCCCAGCTGCTGAACACCGTGCACCTGGTGCAGCAGGGAGTGAACCCGACGCTCGGCATCGATGGAGTAGTCCTGACGATGTACGATGCGCGCCTGAATCTCTCGAGGCAGGTCGCCGCGGACGCCAGGGAGTACTTCGGCGCCAAGGTGTTCCAGTCCGTCGTGCCTCGCAACATCCGGCTCGCCGAAGCGCCGTCGTTCGGAAAGCCAATCATCCTGTACGATGTCGCCTCCGTTGGCGCGCAGGCGTATATGGGTGTCGCGAAGGAGTTGATTGAGATGAGCCGGAGTAAGCAAAATTCGTAAGTCGTTGTCAGACATATGGTTATAATGATCATTGAGCTTCTGGCCAATTGCGGCAGCCGTGTAAGTGATTACACAGCAACACATTAGCAATGATTCGCGTAGGCGAGATTCTATGACCACTGACAAGAACAGAAGGCTCGGACGTGGACTCGAGGCGCTCCTTGCGCGGACGCCGACCCGCCAGGAGTCGACTGCTGACGCCGGCGCGCGCGCATCGGGCGCTGCGCGCACCCCGGCCGCTCCTGAATCGCCGCTACGGGCCATTCCGCTCTCGCAGATCCGCCCCAATCCGTTGCAGCCGCGCAAGGAGTTCAAGCCCGAAGAGCTTGCCGACCTCGAGGCTTCTCTTCGTGTGAGTGGACTGCTGCAACCGGTGACGGTACGGCCGGCGCCGCGCGGAGGTGGTTTTGAACTCATCGCAGGTGAGCGTCGGTTCCGCGCCGCGCAGCGCATCGGATGGACTGAGATCCCGGCGATCGTGAAGGACGTCGACGACCGACTGCTCCTCTCGCTCGCGATGGTCGAGAATCTCCAGCGTTCGGACCTCAACCCGATCGAAGAGGCCGAGGGTTACGAGCAGCTCATCCGTGACTTCTCGCTCACCCAGCAGGAGGTCGCGGACATCGTCGGCAAGGATCGCTCGACCGTCGCGAACACGTTGCGCCTTCTCGCACTCCCGGCCACCGTGCGCCGCCTCGTGTGGGATGGACAACTCACCGTCGGGCACGCCCGCGCCCTGCTTGGCGTCGGCGACGACGCGCGCATCGCGGACCTCGCGCGCGAGGTCGTGGCGCAGGGACTCTCGGTGCGCGAGGTCGAGCGTCGCGTGCGCGAGAGCGCGCGGGCGCCGAAGCGCGATGGCGCCGCGCCGGCGAGCGCGCCCACCGGCGCGGACCAGCGCTCGGCGGAGGTGCGCCACCTCGAGGACCAGCTGCGCAAGCATCTCGGCACGGACGTGAGGATCGTGCAATCCGGGAAGGAGCGCGGCGAAGTGCGCGTCCCCTTCTACAGCGCCGACGACTTCGAGCGGCTGCTCGAGCTCCTGCTCGGCACCAACCGGCTCGCATGAACCGCAACGTCACGCCGCGAATGGTGAAAGCCGCGGGCGCGAAGGACGCCCACGGCAGCATCCTCGACGGTGACTCGGGCGCGATGTACGTGCACGTGCACCGCGAATCCGGCCTGGCGCACCGCCACTACGTGCTGAAGCCGTGGCAGGTGCGGCTGCTCGCCGTGGCCATCTCGCGGCCGATGCTGCTCTTCTACGTCGCGGCGATCGTGACGTGGGGCTGGATGGCCTCGCGCGCGCTCGTGCAGGTCCCTTTGCTCGTCCAGCGGGTAGGAACCCTCACGCGCGATGCGCAGCGCCTGGACACGCTCACGGCGAAGTTGAGTGAACTGCAGGCCCGGTACGATCAGGTGCAGACGATGCTGAGCGCCCAGCGCGCTGGCGCGAAGCCATCGACCGAGCCCGTCACCGAGACGAAGGCGCCGAACCCGGTGCGCCCAGCGCCTGCGGCAGACAGCACGAAGCGGCCGGCGCCCATGACGGACACGACCAAGCGACCGGCAACCACGACGGACACGACCCGGCGGCCGCAGCCGCCGCGGAACTGACGACCACGGACAGGAGGCTTCCATGGCGATCTTCGGGAAGGACGAGAACGCGGCCCGCAGCGCGAAGGGCGGCGAGAACACGCTCTCGATCATCTCCGGCGGCACGACGGTCGGCGGCGACATCGATTGCAGCGGCGTGCTCAAGATCGAAGGGCGCATCGATGGCTCGGTGCTTCGCGCGCGCCAGGTGATGCTCGCGCGCGAAGGTGCGATCCACGGTCACGTGACCGCGAACGAGGTCGTGGTGGGTGGCACGATCGACGGCAATGTGACGGCGGCCGAGCGACTCGAGCTGCAATCCACGGCCGTCGTGAACGGCGACATCGCCACGAAGTCAATCGTGGTGATGGAGGGCGCCCGCATAAACGGATCTGTGCGGATGACCGAGCTGGCACTGGTCGCCGAGGAGGCTGAGGCGCGCGACTCGAAGGGTGGTCGCGCCACTCGGCAAGGGTGACATCGAAGGGACACCATCGAGCCAACTCGAATTCGCAGAACCTGCATTTCCACAGAATTTGTTGGCATTATTCATTTGTTTTCTTTAGGCTTATATAGCCCTTTCTGATAACAACTTAAGACGTATGTGTCTCTGGAAATGTACCCGGCTTTCAGTCGTTGTCCACATCGCAGCCGTACTCAGCATCGGATGTGGTTCTCGCGACACGACTTCCGACCACGCGACCTCATTCCAGGTGGCGCTCCTCACACCTGGACCCATCTCCGACCAGGCGTGGAACGCGGCAGCGTACGAGGGTCTCGGGCGGATCCGTGATTCGCTCGGTGCGAGCATCAGCCACATCCAGACGCGGACGCCCGCCGAGTTCGAGGAGAACTTCCGGCAGTACGGCGCGAAGGGTTACGCACTGGTGATCGGACATGGTTTCGAATTCCAGGACGCCGCGCAGCGCGTGGGACCCGAGTTCCCCAAGACGACCTTCGTCACCACCGGCGGCACGGGCACGGGCCCCAACATCGCGGCGCTCTCGTTCGCATTCGACGAGCCGTCCTACCTCGCCGGCATCGCCGCGGCGACGGTGAGCAAGTCCGGCGTGATCGCGACGATCGGCGGCACGGAACTCCCGCCGGTGAAGTCGAGCTTCCGCGCGTTCGAGCAGGGCGCGAAGTCGGTGCGCCCGGACATCACGGTCCTGCACGCCTATCTCGGCACGTGGGATGACGCGGGCGCCGGCAAGGAACAGGCGCTCGCGCAGATCGCCCGCCGCGCCGATGTGATCTTCCAGAACGCGGACGCCGCAGGCCTCGGCGTCTTCCAGGCGGTGCGCGAGTCGAAGGGCACCTGGATCATCGGTTCGAACGCCGACCAGAACGGCATCGCGCCGAACGTGACGCTCGGTTCGGTCGTCATCGACGTGCCCCACGCGTTCCTCCTCGTGGCGCGCGAGCTCAAGGAGGCGCGCTTCACGCCGCGCGTCGTGCGCCTCGACACCTCGAGCGAGGTCGTGCGCTGGGTGCCGAACCCCGCCGTCGTGCCGCTCCCCGCCGCCGTGACGGCGCGCATCGATTCGCTGCGCACGGCCCTCGCCGCGCACACCTTCACCCTGCCCGCGGACAGCGCACCGTGAGCCCGGTCCCCGCCGCCGAGGTCGCGTCGTACCTCGACTCGCTGCTCGGCATCGCGGCGATCCAGGATTATCCACCGGCGCTGAACGGCCTGCAGGTCGCGCATCGGGGGCCCGTCACGCGGATCGCCGCGGCCGTGGACGCGTCAGCGCGGACGATCGCCGGGGCCGCCGCGGAGGGCGCGAACCTTCTGCTGGTGCACCACGGGCTGTTCTGGAACGGTCTGCAGCCACTGACCGGACCACATCTCGCGCGAGTGCGCGCGCTGCTCGACGCGGACCTCGCACTCTACTCCGCGCACCTGCCGCTCGATGCCCACGTGACCTTCGGCAACTCGCGCCTGCTCGCGGGCGAGCTCGGCCTTGCGGTGAGCGGCGGCTTCGCGCGCCACCAGACCATCGACTGCGGCGTGCGCGGCGAGTCGGATCTCGATACCGCCGAGCTCGTCGCGCGCGTGACGCACTGGGCGGCGCCGCTCGGCCACCACGCCATCGCATCCGAGGTCCCTCGCGGACACCGCACCCGCCGCTGGGCGATCTGCTCCGGCTCCGGCGCGCAGGTGGAGACGCTGCGCGAGGCGTACGCGAGCGGTGTCGACACGCTGATCGTCGGCGAGGGTCCGCACTGGAGCGCCGTCGATGCGGTCGAGCGCGGCCTCGTCATCGTCTACGCCGGGCACTACGCGACCGAGACGCTCGGCGTGAAGGCGCTCGCCGCCCATCTCGCTGAACGCTTCGGCGTCCCGTGGAGCTTCGTGCACGCACCGACGGGACTGTGAACCCGGACGAGGCGCTCGCCCTCGTCGACGTCCGCCGCCGGTTCGGCGCGACGGTCGCACTCGACGGCGCCTCATGCATGGTCCGGCGTGGCACGGTCCACGCGCTGCTGGGCGAGAACGGCGCGGGCAAGACGA
>CAZIDS010000003.1:0-5702 GCA_964537945.1 uncultured Gemmatimonas sp.
ACGAAGTTCCGGGACCTCTTCGCGAAGGCGGACGCGATCGACGCGCGCTACGTCGCCACCGGTCACTACACGCGGATGCTCGACGGCCGCCTCGCGCGCGGCGTGGACGACGCGAAGGACCAGACGTACTTCCTCTGGGGGATCGAGCGCGCGGTCCTCGCGCGGATGCTCCTCCCGGTGGGCCACATGACGAAGGAGCAGACGCGCGCCGCGGCGCGCGAACTCGGGCTCCTCACGGCCGAGAAGCCGGAGAGCCAGGAGATCTGCTTCGTCCCCGACGGCGACTACGTGAAGGTGCTCGAGCGCGAACTGCCCGCGGACGCACCCGCGCTCGCGCGCGGACCGATCGTCACCGTGGACGGCCGCGTGGTCGGCGAGCACGACGGCTTCGCGCGCTACACGGTGGGCCAGCGGCGCGGGCTGCCCGGCGGGTCGAGCGAGCCGATGTTCGTCGTCGCGCTGCGTCCTGAGGACCGCGCCGTCGTGATCGGCCCGCGCGAGCACCTGCTCGGGCGAGGACTCGTCGCGCGCGAGACGAACTGGCTCGTCGGCCAGCCGCCGCGCGCCGGCGACGCGGTGCAGGTGCGCATCCGCCATCGCGCGCCGCCGGCGGCGGGCACGGTCGTGCGTTGCGAAGGGCGCGAGATCGAGGTCGCGGTCGACGCGCCGCTGCCGGCGATCTCGCCCGGGCAGTCGGTCGTCCTCTACGACGGCGCGACGGTGCTCGGCGGCGGCGTGATCGCGGCGAGCCGCCGCGTGCTGCCGATCAAGGCCGCGTAGGCGCGGGCCCGCGCCCGCTCACGCCAGCCGGCGCCACCCCCGGACGCCCCACGCCGCGATCGCGGCGAGCGCGACCGTGCGCGCAGCCTCTGACGCGCCTGCCGGGCCGCCGTACGCGACGACGAGCCGGGGCGCCGCGAACCAGTAGTAGGTCGCGAGCGAGGCAGCGCCGAGCAGCAGCAGCGCGCGCACGTCGCGCACGCGGAACAGGCGCACGAGGAGGACCGCGACCGCGAGACTCCCGAGCGTCCACGCCGCGATCGAGCCGTATACGGCGGGCGCGCTCGAGAGCGGTCCGTCGGCGGCGCGGAAGTAGCCGAGGATGAAGCCGGGGAATGCGCAGGCGAAGAGGCCGAACGGCGTGCGGTACCAGCGCGCCCGCTCCCCCGACCGCGCGCTCTGCACCGCGGCCTTCGCGCCCGCGAGGTCGAGGCACGCGCTCGCGCACCGGTTGCAGTCCGCGCAGCGCGACGACCCGATGCGCAGCACCGGCGCCTGACCATAGAGCTTCTCGACCGGCAGCACCGGACAGAAGGCGTTGCAGAACCCGGCGCGCCGCGAACGCGTGAAGCCACCGACCACCGCGAGCACCGCGACCGCCGCGACCACCGACGCGAGGAGCGCACCGTTCGCATTCAGCGCGAAGTGGCGGGCCGGGACCAGCAGCGCGAGCAGCACCATCCCCGCGGCCCACGCCGCCGGCTGCGAGGCGGCGCCGAGCACCGGCCGGTCCGACCGCGCGCCACCGAGGTCGTTCAGCGTCGCGAGCGGACAGACGTTCCGCCAGAGGAGCGGATTGAGCGCGAAGAGCGCGGGCAGCATCGGGATCACCTGGTCCCACAGCACGTGCAACGACGCCTCCGGCCGCAGGACGAGGCCCGCGAGCAGAACGACCGTCGCGATCAGCCCCGTCGCGCGCGCGGTCTGCCACGCGGGTTCCGGTGAGACGAGCGGGAGGCGCGCGGCGGGCATCGGACCTCGGGACGGACGCTCGAGGGGGCGGGCGGGGGACGGGCCAGTCTAACGCGCGAGCGCCGCGCTCCGTGAGCGGCGAATCCCCGACAGGCCGTAGGCGGTCCCCCCGCCCGCAAGGCGCGGCCACCGGCGCCAGCGAGGGGGCCGGGGGGGCCGTAGATTGGGGCGTCCAAGCTGGCCTAGGCCGCGCTCCCCTGTTTCCCCTGACACGCGACTGATGACCGCTCACGCCGCCCCGGCGCCGCAGGCTGCCGCGCCCCAGAAGGGCATCTCCCCGACCTGGCAGATCGTGATCGCCATGATCGTCGGGATCATCCTCGGCATCGCCTTCCCCGCCGCCGACCATCCCAACTGGATCGCCGCCTTCCGGTCCGGCTCGGCGATCTTTCTCCGGCTGATCAAGACGCTCGTCGTCCCGCTCCTCTTCAGCACGCTGATCGTGGGCATCGCCGGGCACGGGGACGACATCCGGAAGGTGGGGCGGCTCGCGTTCCGGTCGATCGTGTACTTCGAGATCGTCACGACGCTCGCGCTCGCGATCGGCCTCATCGCGGTGAACCTGATCAAGCCCGGCGTCGGCGTGGACCTGACGACCGCGAGCGCCGAGGCGGGGAGCCAGCTCGCGACGAACAAGGTGACGTTCGCCGGCGTGCTCGAGCACACGTTCCCGACGAGCTTCTTCGACGCCGCCGCGAAGAACGAGGTGCTGCAGGTCGTCGTCTTCTCGATCCTCTTCGCGATCGGCCTCGCCCGCGTCGAGGGACGGGCCAAGCAGGTGATGCTCGACTTCTGCGACTCGCTCGCGCAGGTGATGTTCAAGTTCACCGGCCTGGTGATGAAGCTCGCGCCCCTCGGCGTTGGCTGCGCGATCGCGGTGACCGTGAGCACGAGCGGGCTGGGCGTGCTCAAGAACCTCGCCTGGCTCGTCGCGACGCTCTACGGCGCGCTCGTCGTCTTCCTGCTCGTCGTGCTGCTGCCGGTGACCGTGATCGCCAGGGTCCCGCTGAAGCGGTTCTGGGGGTACGTGCGTCAGCCGTGGCTGCTCGCGTTCTCCACCGCGAGCTCCGAGGCCGCCCTCCCGATGGCGATGGAGAACCTCGAGAAGTTCGGCATCCCGAAGCGCATCATCGCGTTCGTGCTGCCGACAGGGTACTCGTTCAATCTCGACGGCTCGACGCTCTACCTCGCGGTCGCGTCGGTCTTCGCCGCGCAGGCGGCCGGGATCGACATGTCGCTCGGCCAGCAGCTCCTGATGATGGGGACGCTGATGCTGACCTCGAAGGGCGTCGCCGCGGTGCCGCGCGCGTCGCTGGTCATCCTCTCGGGCGCGCTCACGATGTTCCACCTCCCGCTCGAGGCGGTCGCGGTGATCCTCGGCGTGGATGCCCTGATGGACATGGCGCGCACCTCGGTGAACCTCCTCGGCAACTGCCTCGCCACCGCGGTGATGGCGCGCTGGGAGGGAGAGTTCCCCGACCAGCCGCCCGCGAACGCCCCCGCGTAGCCCCTTCCCCGAGTCCCGCATGACCGACAGCACCACGCCCGCCCAGCGCACCGAGAACCTCGTCCGCGCGATGGGCGTCTGGGGCCTCGCGGCCGCGATCGGGAACGTCACGGTCGGCGGCGGCATCTTCCGCCTGCCGGCCTCGGCTGCGGCGGCGCTCGGGCCCGCCGCGCCCATCGCGTACATCATCTGCGCGCTGGTGATGGGGCTGATCGTGCTCTGCATCGCCGAAGCGGGGAGCCGCGTCGCACTCACCGGCGGTCCGTATGCCTACGTCGAGGTCGCGTTCGGGCCGTTCGCGGGCTACGTCACCGGCGTGATGGTCTGGCTCACCGGCGCGAGCGCGATGGGCGCGATCATCAACGTCTTCCTCGACAACCTGAGGACGTTCGTCCCGGCGGTCGGCGAAGGCGGGGCGCGGATGGCGTGCGTCGCACTCATCGTGATCGGCCTGACGTCCGTGAACATGATCGGCGTGAAGCAGGGCGCGCGCCTGAGCATGGTCACGATGGTCGCGAAGCTCCTGCCGCTGCTGCTCCTCCTTGGCGTGGGCCTCTTCGCGATCGACGGCGCGAACCTCTCGGTCACCGCGACGCCGTCGATGTCCGACATCTCGCGGGCGTCGGTGGTGCTCCTCTTCGCGTTCACCGGCATCGAGAGTGCGCTGGTGCCGAGCGGCGAGGTGAAGGACCCGGCGCGCACCGTGCCGCGCGCGGTCTTCATCGCGATGGGCGGCGTGACGGTGCTCTACCTCGGGCTCCAGTTCGTCGCGCAGGGCGTGCTCGGCGCCGCGCTGGCGACCTCGGCCACGCCGCTCGCCGATGCGGCCGGCGCGGTCTTCGGCCCGTGGGGCAGCCGGCTCCTCACCATCGGCGTGCTCGTCTCCACGTTCGGCTATCTCACCGGCATGACGCTCGCGCTCCCGCGCTCGCTCTACGCGTTCGCGCGCGACGGCTTCCTGCCGAAGGCGGTCGCGGGCGTGCACCCGGAGTGGCGCACGCCAGTCGTCGCGCTCTGGATGCAGGCGGTCATCAGCATCCTCTTCGCGACGATGAGCAGCTTCTCGATGCTCGCCGTGGTCTCGAACGTCGGTGCGCTCTTCGCCTACCTGGGCTGCGCGGCGGCGGCGTGGATGCTGCGCCGGCGTGGCGTGCGCGAACCGGAGGCGACGCCGTTCCGGGTGCCCGGCGCCGCGGTCGTGCCCGTGCTCGCGGCGGCGGCGATCGTCTGGCTGCTCTTCTCGATCACCGCCGAGGAGTGGAAGGTGACCGGCGGCGTGGTCGCGGCGGCGCTGGTGCTCTACGTCGTCGCGCGCGTGCGCGGGACGATCAGAACAACAGGCTGAGCGAGTAGAGCCCGAGGCCGGCGAGCCCGCCCACGAGCGTGCCATTGAGCCGGATGTACTGCAGGTCGCGGCCCACGGCGAGCTCGATGCGCTCGGCGGCGAGGTCGGGGTCCCAGCCGGCGACGGTGTGCTCGATGAGCGCAGCGACCTCGGCCCCGTGCTCCTCGACGAGCGAGCTCGCCATCTCGGTGAGCCGCTCCTCCAGTTCGCGGCGCGCGGCCTCGTCCGTGACGAGGTGATCGCCCACCGAGGTCAACAGCTTCGCGATCGCGTTCGGCGTGCCGTCCTCCGCCGGCTCCGGCCCCTCGGCCGACCGCCGGAAGTTCTCGAGCGCGGTGCGCAGCGCCACCTCGAGGCGCGCGCGCGCCGGGTGCTGCGCGTTCGCCGAGACCTCGGCGAGGAAGCGGTCGAGCGCGGCCATCACGCGCTTGTGGATCGCGTCGATCGCGATCGCCGGCGTGATCCGCGGCAGGCTCGCGCGGATCTGCTCGCGGAGCGTCGAGCTGATCGCCTCCTCGCTGCTCTCGACCGCGCGCGCGACGAGCTTCACGCCCTCGTCGACGAGGCCGCCCTGCCAGCCCTCCGACGGCAGGCGTTCGACCGCCGTCGCGACGCCCTGCGTCACCTGGCCAGCCACCCGGCGGCTGTTCTCCGGGTCGGCGAGCCAGCGGCCGATGCGCTCGGCGAGCCCGAGCGCGCGCAGCCGCTGCGCGATCACCTCGCGCGTGAGGAAGTGATTCTGCACGAAGGTGCCGAGCACGCGCGCGATGCGGTCCTTCTGCCGCTTCACGATCGCGGTGTGCGGGATCGGCAGTCCGAGCGGCTGGCGGAAGAGCGCCGTGACGGCGAACCAGTCGGCGAGCCCGCCGACGAGCGAGGCCTCGGCCGTCGCCCGCACGAACCCCATCCACCACCACTGCCTCTCGAGCAGGTGCGCGATCACGTACACGACCGCGGCCACGACGAGGAGCGCCGTCGCGCGCCGGCGCACGCGCGCGATGTCCGCACGGCGCGCCTCATCGGTCGGGCGCGGGCCGAGCGTGCCCGGCGACGGCGTCCCCGGCGGGAGCGCGGGCCGCGTCATCGCGCCGGCCTCAG
>CAZIDS010000003.1:5802-41432 GCA_964537945.1 uncultured Gemmatimonas sp.
CCCGGCGACGGCGTCCCCGGCGGGAGCGCGGGCCGCGTCATCGCGCCGGCCTCAGTACTCGAGCTTGCCGGCCGCGGCGAACTGCTTCATCAGCCGCTCCTGCTCCGGCGTCAGCGTCTCGGGCACCGTCAGCTGGATCTCGACCAGCAGGTCGCCCGTCTTGCCGTCGCGCGTGATGCCCTGCCCGCGGATGCGGAACCGCTTCCCGCTCGGCGTCCCCTTCGGGAGCGTGATCGTGACCTTCTTGTCGTCGATCGTCACGACGGAGACCTTCGAGCCGAGCGTCGCCTGCGCGATGTTCACCGGCGCCTGCACGATGAGGTCGAGCCCCTCGCGCTCGTAGGCGGGATCGTCCTTCACCTGGAAGGTGATGAGGATGTCGCCCGACGGGCCGCCGCGCAGGCCCGCGCCGCCCTGCCCCTTCAGCCGGATCTTGGAGCCGCTCTCGGTGCCCTGCGGCACCGTGATCAGCACCTTCTTGTGCGTGCGCGTGTTGCCGACGCCGTTGCACGCGGGGCACTTCTGCGTCGGCACTTGGCCCTTGCCGAGGCACATCGGGCAGGGACGCACCGTCGCGAAGCCGCCCTGGCCGAACGAGATGTTCCCGCTGCCGCGGCACTCGGGGCAGGTCTGGATCTTCGCGCCTGCCGCCGCGCCGGTCCCCTTGCAGGTACCGCACTCCTCGTTGACGTCGAGCTCGATCGGCACCTTGCCGCCGGTCACCGCGATCTTGAACGGGATCTCGAGCGTGGTCTCGACGCTCTGCCCCTTCTCCGGACCGCTCGGCTTCGGTCGGCTGCCGCCGAACATCGAGCTGAAGAGGTCGCCAAGACCGCCTAGCCCGCCGATGTCGAACTCCTCGGTGCGCTCGTACGTGCCGCCCGCGCCGGGGCGTGCACCGGCGCCGGAAGCGCCGGGCCGCGGCGCACCGCCGCCGCGACGCGCGGTGAACGGGTCGAACGCCCCCAGGCGGCGCATGTCGTCGTACTGCTTCCGCTTCTCGGCGTCCCCGATGACGTTGTACGCCTCCGAGATCTCCTTGAAGCGCTCGGCGGCCTTCGGGTCACCCTTGTTGGTGTCCGGATGGTACTGCTTGGCGAGGCGCCGGTACTGCTTCTTGATCTCGTCGGCCGTGGCCGAGGCGCTCACCCCGAGGACCGCGTAGAAGTCCTTCTGGGCCATGTCGGTCAGCGCGCGGTCAGCCGTTCCACTGCGTCACGACGACGCGGGCGGGACGGAGGAGGGCGCCGTTGAAGACGTAGCCGACCTGGTAGACCTGCGCGACGAGATGGTCCTCGTCCTTCGAGGCGGCGGGCGTCGTGGTGATCGCCTCGTGCACCGCGGGATCGAACGGACGGCCCTTCGGGTCCACGACCTCGAGGCCGTGCCCGGCGAGCGACTTCAGGAGCTTCTTCTCGACCATCGCGACGCCCTCGATCGCGGTCTTCGCGTCGGTGCTCGCCGGGTCGACGTGCGCGAAGCGCGCGATGTCGTCGATCGTCTCGAGCAGCCCACGCAGGAGGTTCTGCATCCCCTTCTGCTCGGCCTCCTGTCGCTCGCGCACCGCGCGACGGCGGAAGTTCTCGAACTCGGCGTACAGGCGGAGGTACTTCTCCTTCTGCTCCGTGACCTCCTTCTCGAGCGCGGCCGTGACGAGGCCGACCTCCTCGTTCTCCGTCGCCTGCTCCTCGACCTCCGAGGTGACGTCAGCGGGCGCGCCGGCGCGCTCGGCCTCGGCGGCGGCCGCAGCCGCCGCGGCGGGGTCGATGGCCGCGTTGGTGAAGGACGAAGTCCTGGTGGGGTCCTGGTTCACGTCAGGGTCGGTCATGAGGGAAAGTTCGCGTCCGACGGGCCAGAGGGGCAACGGCCGTGCCGGGCGGAACGTGCCGGAATTGCAGGCCCGGCACGGGGTTAGGCTCCCTACGGCAGTCCGAAGATGGGCGTTTCGGCGTGAGGCGGCGCGCCGCTCGCTAGGGCTGCCCCTCGAGCGACTTCCGCAGGAGGTTGAGCGCCGCCTGCGTGGCCCGCTGCCGGATCTCGTGCCGGTCGCCCACTCCCGCCGTGCGCAGAGAACGGAGCTCGCCGCGGAAGTCCACCGCGACGCAGAAGGTGCCGACCGGCTTCTCCGGCGTGCCGCCGCCCGGACCCGCGACGCCCGTGATCGAGATGGCGACATCGGCGCGGAGTCGCGCGCGCGCTCCGGCGGCCATCTCGCGCGCGGTCTCCTCGCTCACTGCGCCATGCGCCTTCAGCGTCTCCTCGCGCACGCCGAGCTGGCCGACCTTCACCTCGTTCGCGTAGGCGATGATCCCGCCGAGCACGACGTCGCTCGAACCGGGGATGGCGGTGAGGCGCATCCCGAGCATCCCTCCGGTGCAGCTCTCGGCGACCACGACCTTTAGGCCCTTGGCGCGCAGCGCGCCGAGCACGAGCACGCTCACGTCGGCATCGTCTTCGCCGTAGACCCACCGTCCCACCTTCTCGCGCACGATCCCCGCGGCGCGCGCCAGGCGCGCGTCGGCCTCGGCCGCGGGGAGGTCGCGCACCGTGAGGCGGAGGTCCACGCCCTCCCAGCCCGGGAGGTACGCGAGCGCGACGCCGCCGGGATCCTTCGCCGCCTCGCCGAGCGCGTCGGCGATCGCGGACTCCGCGATGCCGGTCGTGCGCAGCGTCCGCGAGCGCACGACGGTGCCGCGCGCGCCGCGAGCGACGAGGCGCGGCAGGAGCGCATCCTTCGTCATGCCGCGGAACTCGCGCGGCACGCCCGGGAGCATCGCGACCCAGCGGCCGCGCGCATCCTCGAGCCAGATGCCGGGCGCGGAGCCGTGCCGGTTCTCGAGGATCGTCGCGCCCTCGGGGATCATCGCCTGCGCCTCGTTGGCCTTCGGCAGCTCGCCCGGCCAGCCGCGCGCCTTCCAGCGCGCGCGCAGCGACTCGACGATGGTGTCGTCCCGGTACATCCCGCGGCCGAAGAGCGCGGCGATGCTCGGCTTGGTGAGGTCGTCGGCGGTCGGGCCGAGGCCGCCGCTCGTGATCACGGCGCCGGTGCGGTCGAGCGCCTCACGCACGCCGGCGGCGATGTCCTCGGCGCCGTCTCCCACGGTGGCGCGGCGCACGACGCGGATGCCGAGCGCGGCGGCCTCGCGCGCGAAGTGCGCGGCGTTCGTGTCGATGGTGTAGCCGAGCAGCAGCTCGTCGCCGATGGAGACGAGTTCGACGTCCATCGCCGCTACGCGCGCTTGGGCGCGCGGAAGATGCTGCCGTGCTTCACCAGGTAGTCGCCGAGGGAGACCAGCGTGAGCACGAAGGCGACGCAGAGGGCGACGACACCGATGCCGCCGAGCAGCTTCGCCCAGAAGGTGGACATCGCGCCGCCCCATCCCATCTGCCGGTAGAGGAGCTTCTGCCAGAACCAGCAGTAGGAGGCGCCCATCCACGTGTACTGGAAGCCGGCCTTCCACTTGCCGAGGCGCTGCGCGGCGATGACGACGCCGCGCGCCTGCGCGAAGCCGCGGAACCAGGTCATGAAGGCCTCGCGCCCGAGGATCAGCACGAGCACCCACCACGGGAACCAGAAGGCCTCGATCCCCCACGTGACGAAGGGATAGGCCGAGCGCTCGTCGACGGCGGGCAGGAGCCGCAGCAGCGCGTCCTGCGGGTGCGCCTGCAGCAGGAACATCGGCACGAAGGTGCCGAGGAGCAGCAGCTTGTCGGCGAGCGGGTCGAGGATCTTGCCGAGGTCGGTGATGAGCCCGCGCGCGCGCGCGATCTTCCCGTCCCAGTGGTCGCTGATCGCGGTGACGAGGTAGAGTGCGAACGCGAAGATGCGCACCGGCACCGACTGGACGAACGGCAGGAACGCCAGCAGGGGCGAGGCGACGATCCGCGCGCTGGAGATGGCGTTCGGGAGGTTCACGCGGACGTTCCCTGCCTCGGCGGACGCCGGCTCACGCCAGCGTCTTGAGCACCAGCTTGCTCACCGCCTTGAGCGTGTCGAAGACGCCGTCGCCGGTGACGGCCACGGCCTCGAAGTAGACCGCGCGCTCGACCCACTCGCCCGACGGCAGCTGCTCGACGAGGTTCTCGCCGTCGTGCCAGGGATCGGGGGTCACCTTCTGCTTCGCGGCGTCGGAGACCTCCCAGCCCGGATTGAGCGTCTGCTGGAGCTCGGACAGCGGGGCGGCGTTCGGGAGGTCGCGCTTGTTGTACTGGATCACGAACGGCATCTTCGTGAGGTCGTACCCGTACTCGGCCATGTTGTCGTACAGGTTCTGCATGGCCTCGAGGTTCGCCTCCATGCGCTCCACCTGCGAGTCGGCGACGAAGACGATGCCGTCGACGCCCTTGAGGATGAGCTTGCGCGAGGCGTTGTAGTAGACCTGGCCCGGCACCGTGTAGAGGTGGAACCGCGTCTTGAAGCCGCGGATCGTGCCGAGGTCGACGGGGAGGAAGTCGAAGAACAGCGTGCGCTCGGTCTCCGTCGCCAGCGAGATGAGCTTGCCGCGCGTGTCCGGCTTCACCTTGCCGTAGACGTGCTCGAGGTTCGTCGTCTTCCCGCCGAGACCAGGACCGTAGTAGACGATCTTGCAGTTGATCTCGCGGGAGGCGTAGTTGATCATCGACATGCGCGTTTCCCCTTAGCCGAACAGCTGGTCGATCTCGTCATCAGCGCCGGCCAGGAGGCCGGGCTGCTGCGCTGCCGACTTGCCGCGCGTGAAGACTTCGTGGAAGAGCTTCGTGAGTTCGAGCACGGTATCCTTGATCTTGAGTCGCACGAGGCCGAGGGTCGTGCGGTTGTCGAACAGCGCGACGAGGATGACGCCGCGCGCGATGTCGGCGAGGTACATCGATTCCTTCTCGCCCTGGTGGAAGAGCGAGTTGAAGTCGCTCTCGCCGATCAGCTTCGCCAGCTGGTCGTTCGCCGAGAAGTCGGCCGCGGTGAGCGTCGCGAATGCCGTGGGGTCGAAGGTCGGCGCCTCCCCCACCGTCGCCACCAGCTGACCCGAGCGGTCGACGAGCAGCGCGCAGCGCGCGTTCGTCTCGCCGAGGAACTTCTGCAGCGCACGCGTGATCGCGCCGAAGTCCTCTTCCGTGAATGACCAGCTCGCCGAACCGACGGCCATGCTCCCGTCCTATCCGAGGGTGAAGCCGAATCCCGCCGGGCGCGCGCGACCGCTCACATCACCCGCCGCGCCGCCAGGGCCTGCACGATCGTGACTCCGTCCGCATACTCGAGGTCCCCGCCGATGGGGAGGCCCCGCGCCAACCGGCTCACGGTCACGCCCGTCGGCCGGAGCTGCTCCTGAAGATACAGCGCCGTCGCCTCGCCTTCGAGCTTCGGGTTGGTCGCCACGATCACCTCGGCGACCCCCCCGGCCGTGACCCGGGTCACCAGAGCCCCGACCGTCAGGTCGCTCGGGCCCACGCCGTCGAGCGGCGCCAGCCGGCCCCCCAGCACGTGGTACAGTCCCCGGTACTCCCCCGTCCGCTCGATGGCCGGGATGTCCGACGCCTCCTCCACTACGCACAGCAGGCTCGTGTCGCGGCGCGGGTCGGCGCAGATCGCGCATCGCTCCTGTTCCGTCAGGTTGAAGCACTCGCGGCAGGGACGGACCTTCTCGACGAGCGTCACCAGCGCCTCAGCGAGGCGGTGGCTCTGAGCGGCCGGCTGCCGCAGCAGGTGGTAGGTCAGCCGGAGCGCCGACTTCCGGCCGATGGTCGGGAGTCGCGAGAGCTCGGTGACGAGGTCGTCGATCGCCGACACGGCGCTAGAAGGGGAGCTTGAAGGGGAGCCCGCCCACCCCGAGGCCACCCGCGACCTTCTTCATCTCGGCCTCGGACGCCTCGCGCGCCTTCTTCTGCGCCTCCTGAATGGCGACCGCGACGAGGTCCTCGAGCATCTCGACGTCGGCCGGGTTCACCACCGAGGGATCGATCGAGACGCGCTTCACCGTCCCGCGGCCGTCGGCCTCGACGGACACGAGTCCGCCGCCAGCCGAACCGGTGACGGTGAGCTTCCCCAATCCCTCCTGCACTTCCTGCAGCTTGCCCGACATCTGCTGGGCCTGCTGCATCATCTTCAGAAAGTCCACGGTCCCACCACGGGCGCGAAGTCCAAGGGTCGGAACAAGTTACGTGATTTAACGCCCCCCGCCAATGGAGGGCCGGACCGCCCGCTCAATCGAGCAGCTCGAGGTCGAGCGCGTCGACTGCCGCGTCGAGGAGCGGCGAGCTCTTCCGCAGCATCGCCATCCGGTCCGCCTTCACCGCGCCCTCGTTCAGCCGGCGCGGCGCGCGCTCCCCCTCCGGCCTCACCGTGCGCACCGCGAGCTTCTGCACGCCGTCGAACCGGCGCCGCAGCGCGCCGAGGATGATCGCCTCGCCGCCGGTGAGGATGTCGGCGTGCGCGTCGGACTCGACCGTGAGCGTCACCGTGCCGCTCGCGGTCACCGCGGTCGGTGTCGCGTGCGCGAGCGTGCTCGAGAGCAGGAGGGCCCGGTGTTCGGCGTTCACGCTGTCCACCACCGCGTCCCAGTGCTCAGCCAGGCGATTGATCTCGAGCGGGAGCAGGTCGCGGCGCGGCGCCGGACGGTCGGCCACCTCGGGCGCATCCGAGGCCGGACCGGCGACGCTCGGCGTCGGGTTGCGGCGCGGTGGCGGTGCGGACTCGGAGACGCGCGGCGGCGCGGGGGAAGGTGCGGGCGCTGCGACGCGCGCGGCTGCCGCCGGCGCGGTGGGGGCAGCGGCTTCCATCGCGGGACGCGCGCCCGGGGCGGCGGCGCGCACGCCGCCGCCGGTGGCCGGCGCGACGCCACGCAGAACCGCTTCGAGGTCGATCGTGCGGTCGAGCAGTGCGAAGCGGACGAGCAGCGTCTCGAAGAGGAGCTGCTGCTGGCCGCTGCGCTTCAGGTGCGGCTCGACCTCGACGACGAGGTTGAGCATCCGCAGGAGGTCGCCGGCGGCGAAGACCTTCGCGCGCTTCGGCAGCTCCTCCTTGAGGCGCTCCGAGAGGTCGGGCAGCGTGCCGCCGAGGACGACCGCGAGCTGCGACCGGAGCAGGTCGGCGAAGTCGGCGAGCAGGATGCCGAAGTCCACGCCGTGGTCGGCGAGGCGCGCGACGGCGCCGAAGACATCGGCCGCGCGCCGTTCGGCGACGATGTCGAGGAGCGCGAGGTGCTCATCCTCGTGGACGAGCCCGAGCGCCTCGCGGACCCGCTGGGCGGTGACCGAGCCGCCGCCGAGCGAGAGCACCTGGTCGGTGAGCGAGAGGGCGTCGCGCATCGAGCCGTCGGCGGCGCGCGAGAGCATCGCGAGGGCGTCAGGCTGCGCCTCGATCCCCTCCTGCGCGAGCACGGCCGTGAGCCGCTCGCGGACGTCAGCGGGCCCGATCCGCTTGAGGTCGAAACGCTGCATGCGCGAGAGCACGGGCGCGGCGGCCTGCTGGATCTTGTTCGGCTCGGTCGTCGCGAAGACGAAGATGACGCGCGGCGGCGGCTCCTCGAGGATCTTCAGGAGCGCGTTCCAGGCCTCGCGCGTGAGCATGTGCGCCTCATCGACGATGTAGACCTTGTAGCGGTCCTCGCCGGAGGGGGCGTACATCGCGCGCTCGCGGAGCTCGCGGGCGTCGTCGACGCCGCGGTTGGACGCGGCGTCGATCTCGACCACGTCGAGCGAGGCGCCGCCGCTCCAGATGCGCGTGCAGGAGGGGCACTCGCCGCACGGCTCGCGGTCGTCACGCTTGCGCTCGCAATTGAGGGCCATCGCGAGGACGCGCGCGAGCGTCGTCTTGCCGGTGCCGCGGGGCCCGCAGAACAGATACGCGTGGCCGAGGCGGTCGCCGGCGATCGCGTTCCGGAGGGTGTTCGCGACGTGGGACTGGACGGCGACGTCGGCGAAGCGGCGGGGGCGGTACTTCCGGGCGAGCGCGAGCGACATGCGGGGAAGTTAGCGCGCGCCGTGGCCGTGCGGGATGCGCGCGGGGCGACGCCAACTGAAACGCGCGGGGAGCTCGAGGAGCTCACCCGCGCGAGTGTTCCAGGCCTGACGGAGCGACGTCGAGCACCACGTACCGTTGCTGCCTTTCGGCCCTGGCGGAGTTGGCGGGCTGATGCCCCCCGGGACCTGGAACATCCGAAGGATAGCGGCCCGCCCGCCCCGCTACAACGCCGCCCGCCGACCCACCCATTCGGGTGGCCATCCTCCACTGAGACGGGCGTTCCGCCATCTCTGCGGCTTCGCCATCGTCCTTCCCGATTGGGCGGCTCTCGGAGGTTCGAGTCGCAGCTCAGTTGCGCGGCGGCGGGAGCGGGGGGCTCCCGTCCGCACGCGCCCTTTTCGTTTCTGGGAAGCGCGATCCCGCGGCGCGCCACGACGCGACCGGCGCCCGCTCGCGGCGCCCGCTCAGGGCGGCGCGCCGCGCCCCGGCTTCCCGTGCCGCAGCGCCGCCTCGGTGCGGTTCTTCACGCCCAGCTTCTGGAACAGGTGCTGGACGTGGAACTTCACCGTGTTCTCGGAGAGCGAGAGCTCGGCCGCGATCTGCACGTTCGTGCGCCCCTCGGCGATCAGCGCCCACACCTCGCGTTCGCGCGCGGTCAGTTCGTCGCCGCCGCGCGATCCGCGCGCGTCGAGCCAGCGCCGCGCGGCCTGCGGGAAGACCAGCTGGCCGTTCACCACCTGCCGGATCGCCGCGAGCGTCTGCTGCGGGCTCGCCGTCTTCAGCGCGAGCCCCTCGGCACCGGACTCGAGCACGGAGCGGATCGTCTCGCCGTCGTGGTACGCCGTCAGCACGAGCACGCGCGGCCGATCCGGCCGCGCGCGCAGCTGCCCGATGATGTCGGTCGCGCGGATCCCGCCCAGTTCATAGTCGAGCACGAGCACGTCGGGCGCCTCGCGGTCGACGAGCTTGATCACGTCGTGGCCGTCGGTCGTCGCCGCGGCGAGGGTGAGGTCGTCCTCGCCCTCGACCAGCGCCCGGAGCCCCTCGAGCACGATCGCGTGGTCGTCGGCGAGGAGGATGCGGATGGGCGCGCTCATGGCACCGCCGGCACGCCGACGCGCAGCACGGTGCCGCGGCCCGGCGCGCTGTCGAGCGAGAAGCTGCCACCGAGCATCGCGACGCGGTCCTGGATGCCGCGCAGCCCGAAGTGGCCGCCCTCGACGCCGACGCCCTCCTCGGCCGCGAGCACCGGCCGCGCGTCGAAGCCACGGCCGTCGTCGGTCACGGTGAGCACGAAGCTCCCGCCCTGTCGCTCGACGCGCACGGTCTGACGCGTCGCGCCCGCGTGGCGGAAGCCGTTCGCGAGCGCCTCCTGCAGGATCCGGTAGAGCGCGATCTTCGTCGGCAGGGCGCAGTCGCCGAGGTCGGCGTCGAGCGAGAGCTCCACCGGCTGGTCGGTCATCGCCTCGTGCTGCACGGCGAGCCCCTCGAGGATCGCGCCGAGGTCGCGCCGCTCGAAGCCGGGCGGCCGGAAGACGCCGATCAGCGTGCGGATCTCGCCGAGCGCGCGCTCGAGCAGCTGCACCGCCTGCGTCGCGCGGCGCTCGAGCTCGGGCCGGTCTCCGGCCTCGCGCTGCAGCACCTGCAGGTGCGAGAGCGACGCGAAGATGTCCTGCACCGGCCCGTCGTGCATGTCGAGCACGATCCGCTGCAGCTCGCGCTCGCCAGCCGCGAAGAGGCGCAGCGACGCGTCGCCGGCGCGGCCCTCGTCGATCGCGCTCATGGCGCGAGCGCGTCCGCGAGGACGGCCGTCGCCCGCGCGAGCGCGGCGTCGTCGATGTCGAGGTGCAGCACACAGCGGATGCGCGTCAGGTGCCACATCGTGACCAGCAGCCCCGCCGCCTTCGCCTTCGCGACGACGTCGGGCGCCTGCTGCCCGGCCGTGAGGTCGATCATCACGATGTTCGTGTCGGGCGGCACGACGCGCACGCCGGGCACCTTCGCGATGGCCGCCGCGAGCGTCTTCGCGCGCGCGTGGTCCTCATGCATGCGCGGGAGGTGCGCGTCGAGGCCGTGCAGCGCGGCCGCGGCGAGCACGCCGCTCTGCCGCATCCCGCCGCCGAAGCGCTTGCGGACCTCCCAGGCGCGCCGCATCGGCTTCTCGTCGCCGGCGAGCGCGGCGCCCACCGGCGCGCCGAGCCCCTTGGAGAACGAGACCATCACGGTCGCGGCGCAGGCCGCGAAGTCGGCGAGCGGCGTCCCGGTCGCGACCGACGCGTTCCAGAGCCGCGCGCCGTCGAGGTGCACGGGCATCCCCTGCGACGCCGCCGTCTCCTGGATCGCCTGCAGCTTCGCGAGCGGCGTCACCATCCCGCCGGCGCCGTTGTGCGTGTTCTCGGCGCAGACGACCGACGCGCGCGGTGCGTGGACCGAGTAGGGGCGATAGGCGGCGCGGAGCGCGTCGGCGTCCATCACCGGCACGCCGCGCACGAGGCGCACCTGCAGCCCCGCGAGCGCGGCGACACCGGCGATCTCCCAGTTCACGATGTGCGAGTCGTCGTGGCAGTAGACCTCGGTCCCGGGTTCGCCGAGGAGCCAGAGGCCGGCCTGGTTCGCCATCGTGCCGGTCGGGAAGAAGAGCGCCGTCGGCTTGCCGAGCATCTGCGCGACGCGCTCCTCGAGGCGGCGCACCGTGGGATCGCCGTCGAGGACGTCGTCGCCCACCTCGGCCTCGGCCATCGCGCGGCGCATCGCGGGGGTCGGCTTGGTGACGGTGTCGGAGCGGATGTCGATCGGGGCGGTCACGGCTCGGAGGGCCTGCTCGTGGGAGGGAGGTCCGGCGTGGCGGCGCTGGCCGGTTCGCCGCCCGGCGCGACGACCGGCACGACGACGGGGCCGAGCCCGCCGAAGGCGCCGGCCGCCCGTGCCTCGGAGGTCGTGCGGAACTCGCCGGTGAGCGGCGTGCGCGGCGCGATCTCGCCGCGCTCGACGAGGCGCATCTCGGTCACGTGCGCCACCTCGGCGCCGAGGACGAAGATGAGCGCGGCATAGTAGGTCCAGAAGATGACGATGAAGATCGCGCCGAGCGTGCCGGTGTAGAGCGAGGTCGGCTGGTAGAGGATGAAGAACTCGGTGAAGAGCCAGCGCGCGAGCTCGAAGAGACCGGTCGCGGCGGCGGCGCCGAGGAAGGCGCCGCGCCAGGCGGTGGGGCGGCGCGGCAGCCAGCGATACAGCGCGATGAAGACGCCGGTGAGGACGAGGATCCCGAGCGTGCGCAGGAAGACGACCTCGAGCCGGCCGGAGACGTCGGCGAGCGCGCCGGTGGCCTCGAGCCGCGCGCCCACGCGGCCGCTCGTCACGACCAGCCACGCGCTGATCGTCACCCACACGGTCATCAGCAGGACCGAGAGGATGATCAGGTTGAAGTCGACGAGCTTGCCGTGGAGGTAGCCGCGGTCGCGGCCGTGCATGAAGACGAAGGCGAGCACGCCGCGGAGCGTCGTGAAGAGGCGCGCGGCGAACCAGAGGAACGCGAGGAGTGAGCCGAACCCGACGACCGTGCGGGTGCGCACGACGTCGACGAGGACGGGGTCGAGGATCGATCCGCCGCCGGTGATGAGGCGGCCGGGCAGCAGGTTCTCGAGCGTCGTCTGGACGACCTGCGCCGCGGTCTCGGGGGACTGGTTGAGGATGTAGCCGAGCCCCGCCGCCATCAGCAGGATGAACGGGATGCCGGCGAGGAGGACGTTGAAGGCGACGCCGCCGGCGAGGAAGAGCGCGTCGTCGGCGTCGGCGCGCCGGACGACGTCACTGAGGAACCGCCAGATCGCGGTCAGACGGCCTCGTCCGCCTCGTCATCCCCGGCGTCGCGGCGGCCGTGCCGCGCGAGGCGCCGTTCGAGGGCCTCGCGGGCCTCGCTGGCCGCGTCACGCGCGGCCTCGCGCGTCCGGCGGACGAAGGTCTCGGCCGAGTCCTGCGCGTCCTCGGCGAGGTGGCGCGCCTTCCGGCGAAGACGACGGGCGCCGCGACGCAGTTCCTCCCGCGTCTCGGCGCCCGACTGGGGTGCGAAGAGCAGTGCGATGCCGGCGCCGACCGCGACGCCCAAGAGGAAGAGTCCGACTCCCCCGCCCGACCGTCGTTCGACGACGACGGCCGGTTCCGCGTTCTGCTCCGCCATTGCTGCCCCCGGTTAGAGCTCCATCAGGACCAGGAACTTCGACGGCCGCCAGAAGACCTCCGGCGCCTTGATCCGGATGCTGCCCTTGAACTTGCCATCGGCGGGCGTCGCTTCCAAGCCCGCCATGTCGTTGGTGGTGATGATCCGGTAGCTCTTGGCCGGGTTCGGGAGGGCGATCTCGAGGACCGACCGGCGGTCGATCGAGGTGAACTCCTGGGTCTGGAGCGTGCGGGCCAGCACCGCGGTCTTGCCGATGCCGAGCATGCCGCCGCGCTGCTCGATGATGCCGCGCTTGAGCAGGTCGTCCTTCTTGCCGGCCACCCAGTAGACGGTGTTCGACTCGTTCGTGAGGGCGGCGTTGTCGCTGGTGAGCGCGACGCGCTGCGCCTCGAGCTGGGTGTTGGTCTCGCGGAGCGCCGTGTTCTCGCCGGTGATGCGGCTGACCTGGTCGAGCAGCGAGACGATCTCGGCCTTCTGGCCGTCGATGATCACCTGGAACGACTTGATCGTCGAGTCGAAGGAGGCCATCTGGGCCTGCATCGTCGCGTTGTTCGCGGTGAGGTTCGTGACGCGGCGGCGGCTCTGCGCGAGGCGCTCCTCCGACTCGCGGAGGCGCTCGGTGAGCGCCTTGACGCGCTCGGCCAGCGCCTGGCGCTGCTGCGTCGGCGAGAGCTGCTCCATCTCGCCGCCGGGGCCCTGCACCGGGCGGCCACTCTTCACCTTGTCGAGCTCGCCGTTCACCTCGGAGATGAACTGCGTCGTCGCGACGACCTCCTTCAGGAGCGAGTCCTTCTCGCTCGAGATCGACGCCATCTGCTGGATCTGCTTGTCGTACTCGGACTTCGAGACGCACCCGGCCGCGACGAGCGCCAGGGCACCTGCGAGGATGATCTTCTTCATGCGTGGTCTCCGTTCTGGGCGCTGCATGCGCGTGGGGGACTACTCGCCCGCTTCGGCGTCGTCGGGGGCCGCCTCGACGGCGGGCCCACCGGTGCCGGGTGCCGGACGCTGGATCGCCGGCCCCTTCACGTACCGCCGCACCGCCGCCGCTGTTCCCTTCACCCCCAGCTTCTCGAAGAGGAAGGTGAACTTGGCGTCGTAGGCCGCGGCGATCCGCGCCTTCACGTCGGCCGGGAGGTCCCAGAGCTGACGCTTGAAGGGGCCGCAGGCCTTCTTGCGGGTCTTGTAGAAGAACTGGTCGTCGGTGTCGCCGGCCTTCCGCTCGTCGGCGGCGTTCACCTTCAGCCACTCGTAGATCTCGGCCCGCAGACCGGCGGGCATCATGTCATACATCATGTTCTGGAAGCCGGTGGCGAGGTGGATCTCCGCCGTCTCCGTCTTCGGGAAGTGGTAGAACGCATCGTCCGGCAGCGTCGAGGCGCCGTGCTGCACCGCGCCCGAGAGCCCGTACTTCTCGCGGGCGGCCTTCGAGAGGTCCTCAAGCGTCTTGAAGTCGAGCGCGACGTCCTTGATCGAACCGTCGGCGAGCACCACGCCGCCGTGCGACGTGCCCGACTGCACCGAGATCTTCGAGAGGCCCGTCGTGCCGGGCGCCTTCGCCTTCAGCGTCCGGTTGTAGCCGTCCATGAAGGCCTCGAGCTCGGCGACGGTCGAGTTCTCCGTGCCCACCTCGCCGATCTCGCCGCCGAGCGAGATCGTGACGCCCTTCGGCTCCAGCTTGCGCACATGCCGCGTGAGCTCGACGCCCACCTCGTAGTTCAGCTTCTGCTGCTCGTCGAGGGTCTTGAACGACAGGTCCACCAGCGTGGACGTGTCGAGGTCGATGTTGTAGAAGCCGGCCGCGATGCCCTCGGTGGCGAGCGCCTTCACCGCCGCGACCTCGGTCGCCGGGTCCACCTTGTACTTCTTCGCGTTGACCTGGAAGTGGTCGCCCTGCACGAAGACCGGGCCACGGTACCCCTCGCGCAGCGCCGCCGCGAGGATCACCGCGATGTACTCGGCCGGGCGCTGCTCGGTATAGACGATCTCCGAGCGCGCGATCTCGAGGATGATCGCGCCGCCGTCGAGCTTGAGCGCGGTGCGCCAGATGGAGCGCACGGTGTCGTAGGTCGCGGCGCGGATGTTCATCGCCGGCACGGTGACGCCCTTCACGTCACCGCGTCCGCGCGCCATGTAGAAGTCGTGGATCGACGCCGAGTAGACGCCCACCGCGCGCGCCGCCTCCCAGATCACCCAGCGCGCCCACTCCTTCTCGTCGTCGGAGCCGAAGACGGCGAGGCGGACCAGCGCGTCCATGCCGGGACCGGCGAGCGCGGACGGGTCCTTCACCGCGAGGGTGGACGCGTCGATGGTGATCGCGGCGCCGAGCGCGCTGCGGACGGAAGCGGGGCAGGAGGACATCAGTCGGGGCTGGATTGGTGGGACGTGCTGGAGTGAATCTGCGGCCGGCGCCCTTCGAGGGGCAACGCGCCGCTGGTGAGGGGCCGGGCTAGAGCACCCAGTCCGGATCGGCGTGCGGCAGCGACTCCCAGGTCGCCTTCATCCTCTGCCAGTCCGGGTGGCCGAACTGGTAGTACGTCAGCTGCTTGCCGAGCTCGACGCCCGGCTGGTCGAGCGGATCGACGCCGTAGAGCTGTCCGGCGTAGATCGTCGCGAGCTCGAAGAGCATGAAGAGCCCGCCGAGGTGCCAGGCGTCCGCCTTCGTCACGCGGAGCGTCATCGTCGGGCGCCCCATCGTCGCGAGCGCGCCCGCGGTCGCGCGGCACTCGGCGCGCAGCAGCTCGTGGAAGCCGTGGCCGCCGAGGTAGGCGAGCTCCGCCGGCCCGTCGCGCGGGATCGCGAGCTCGCCGCCGTCGGGCTCCTCGACGTCGATGAAGGTCACGGTCTTGTCGGCCGGTCCCTCCATGAAGAGCTGCACCTGCGCGTGCTGGTCCGTGGCGCCGACCGCGACGATCGGCGTCGGCCCCACGTGCGCGCCGTCGGGGGTCTTCTTGCCGAGCGACTCCGCCCAGAGCTGCACGAACCAGGGCGCGACGTCGCGGAAGGCGTCCGAGTACGGCATCAGCACCTGCATCCCCTGCCCCGCCTCGAGGTGCGCGCGCCACTGCAGCGCGGCGAAGGCGAGCGCGGGATTGTCGCGGAAGCGGTCGTTCGCGCAGCGGTCGCGCATCGCGGCGGCGCCGGCGACGAGCGCGTCGACGTCCATTCCGAGGAGCGCTGCCGGGAGCGTGCCCACCGGCGAGAGGACGGAGAAACGGCCGCCGACGTTCGGCGGGATCTCGAAGGTCGGGATCCCCTCCTTGCTCGCGATGGGCCGCAGCACGCCCTTCACCGGGTCGGTGACGAAGGCGATCGCGTCCTTCGGGGGGATGCCCGCGGCCTTGAGCCGCTCCCGCAGGAGCACGTACTGCGACATCGTCTCGGCCGTGCTGCCCGACTTCGAGATCACGAGGAAGCGCGCGCGGCGCAGGTCCACGAGTTCGAGGAGGCCGCGCACGGAGCGCGGGTCCACGTTGTCGAGGACGTGCAGGCGCGGGCGGCCGCCCCGCTGCTCCTTCGTGCGGGCGTTCCAGTCGCGCGGAAGCAGCGCCGTGCGCAGCGCGACCGCGCCGAGGGCGGAGCCGCCGATGCCCAGCACGACGACGTCGTCGAGCGCGCCCCGCTGCGCGGCGGCCCACTCGAGCACACGCGCGCGCTCGGACGCCTGCGCCTCGAGCTCGCGGAAACCGAGGATGCCGCGCGCGGCGTCGGCCACGAGGCCGGCGTGCGCGGCGGCGAGGCGCGGCGCGAGGGAGGCGATGCGGTCCGGCGAGGCGCCGTGCGGGACGGCCCGCGCCAGCATGCCGGAGACGTCGAGCCGGATGGTCATCGGTCGGGGATCTCCACGGTCAGCCCGTCGTACGCGGGGCGGACGTCAGGGGGAAGCTCGGCCTCGAGCTCGGCGTGCGCCGTCTCGTGCGTGAGGTGCGTGAGCCAGGTGCGTGCCGCGCCGACGGCGCGGGCCGCCTCGACCGCCTCGGCGATCGAGAAGTGCGTCGGGTGCGCGCGGCGGAAGAGCGCGTTGATGACGAGGACCTCGACGCCCTTCAGCACCGCGAGCGCCGCGGGCGGGAGCGACTTCGCGTCGGTGACGTACCCGAGGGGACCCACGCGGTAGGCGAACACGCGCGTGCGGCCGTGCGGGACCTCGCAGGCGGTGATCTCGATCGCGCCGACCCGGAACGGCACGCCCGGTCCCACCGGATGCGCGAGTCCTTCCGGCTTGCTCGTGCCCGGCAGCGGCTGCATCGCCTGGTCGAAGACGTACGGGAAGCGGTGCGCGAGCGCGGTGAGCGTCTCGGCCGGCCCGTACATGGGCAGGGCGCCGCCGCGGATCGAGAGCGGCCGCACGTCGTCGAGGCCGTGCGTGTGGTCGGCGTGGTCGTGCGTGAACAGGATCGCGTCCACGCGGTCCACGTCGGCGGCGATCAGCTGCAGCCGGAGTTCGGGCGGCGTGTCGATGAGCAGGCGCGTGCCCTTCGCCTCGACGAGCGCGCCGACCCGGCTCCGGCGGTCGCGCGGGTCGCCCGAGCGGCAGACCGCGCACGAACACCCCACCTGCGGCACGCCGAAGGACGTCCCCGTGCCGAGGAAGGTCAGCTTCACACCGTCTCCACCTTCAGCTGGTTCGTCGTGCCGACCATGTCGAACGGCACGCCGGCGGTGACGACGATGCGGTCGCCGGGCTTCGCGACGCCGTGCTCGCGCAGCTTCTCACGCGCGACGGCCGCCATCTGCTCGTAGGTGTCGCAGTGCGGCACGAGGAAGGGCGTCACGCCCCAGACGAGCGCGAGCTGGCGGTAGGTGCGCGCATTGTCGGTGAGGCAGACGATGCGCACGGCGGGCCGCCGCGCGGCGACGACGCGGGCCGACGCGCCGCTCTTCGTGATGACGACGATCGTCTGGGCGCCGAGCAGGCGGACCGCGGTCACGGTGGCCGAGGCGATCGTCTCCTCGACCGACGCGGTGCCGGGCGCCAGGCGGTCCATCCCCTGGCCGCGCTGCACCGGCGCCTCCTCGGCGGCGTTCGCGATGCGGCGCATCGCCTCGACCGCCATCACCGGGTGCAGGCCGGCGGCCGTCTCGGCCGAGAGCATCAGGGCGTCGGTGCCGTCGAGGATCGCGTTCGCGACGTCGCTCGCCTCGGCGCGCGTCGGGCGCGGGTTCTGGATCATCGACTCGAGCATCTGCGTCGCCGTGATGACCGGCCGGCCGTAGCGCGCCGCGAGCGAGATGATCCGCTTCTGCTGGAGCGGGACCTCCTCGAACGGCAGTTCCACGCCCAGGTCGCCGCGGGCCACCATCACCGCGTCGGTGACCTTGAGGATCTCCTCGATGCGGTCGAGCGCCGAGTCCTTCTCGATCTTCGCGACGATCAGCATGCCCTTCGGCAGCATCGCGCGCAGCTCGAGGATGTCCTCGGGACGGCGCACGAACGAGAGCGCGAGGTAGTCGAGGTCCTGCTCGACCGCGAAGGCGACGTCGGCGCGGTCCTTCTCGGTGAGCGACGGGGCCGAGACGTCGATGCCGGGGAGGTTCATCCCCTTGTTCGACTTCAGGAGCCCGCCGTACTTGACCTTCACCGCGACGCGGTGGCCGTCCACGCCGGTCACCTGCAGCGCGAGCAAGCCGTCGTCGACGAGGATGGTGCCGCCCTTCTGCACGTCCTTCGCGATGTCGTCGTACGTGACCGGGATCTCGCCCGGCTGCGCCTCGTGCTCGGGCACGAGCACGAGCGCGTCGCCCTCGTTGATCGTGCGCGCCTCCTTCAGCGCGCCGATGCGGATGCGCGGGCCCTGCAGGTCGCCGAGGATCGCGACCGGGCGCTTGAGCTCCTGCGCGATGCCGCGGATCGTCTCGATGGTCCGCGCGTGCGCCTCGTGCGCGCCGTGCGAGAAGTTCAGCCGCGCCACGTTCATTCCGGCGAGCATCAGCTTGCGGATCACGTCGGGGTTGGCCGACGCGGGACCGAGGGTGCAGACGATCTTGGTGGTGTCAGGACGCACGGGCGGACGAGGGCGAGGGAGGGGGGCGCCGCGGCGCGGCTACTTGGCGAGCGCGGCGGTCTTCTGCTCGATGCCGGCGATGAGCGTGTCGAACGACTTCTGGAACGAGGCGAGCCCCTCGGCCAGGAGCTGGTCGGTGACCGCGTCGAGCGAGATGCCGAGCGTCGCGAGCTCCTTGAAGAGCGTGTCTACGCCCGCGAGGCCGGCGTCGACTGTGCGCTTCGTGACGCCGTGGTCGCGGTACGCCGCGATGGTCGCCGGCGGCATGGTGTTCACCGTGTCGGGACCGACCAGCTCCTCGACGTAGAGCACGTCGCGGTAGGCGGGGTTCTTGGTGCCGGTGCTCGCCCACAGCGGACGCTGCAGCTGCGCGCCCTTCGCTTCGAGCGCGGCCCAGCGCGGGCCGCTGAAGCGCTCCTGGAAGAGCTTGTACGCGCGCTTCGCATTGCCGACCGCGGCCCTGCCGCGGAGCGCCGCGAGCCGCTCGGCGGTGATCGTGCCCGCCTTCGCGAGCGCCTCGAGCTTCGCGTCGATCGCGGTGTCGACGCGGCTGACGAAGAACGACGCCACCGACGCGACGTGCGAGAGGTCGCCGCCCTTGGCGGCGCGGTCCTCGAGCCCGGCGAGATAGGCCTCGATCACGCGCGCGTGCGCGTCCACCGCGAACAGCAGCGTCACGTTCACGTTGAGCCCGTCGGCGATGAGCCGGCGCAGCGCGACGCAGCCCTCGGGCGTGCCCGGGACCTTGATCATCACGTTCGGCCGCGCGACCGCGGTCCAGAGGCGGTGCGCTTCCTCGATCGTCGCTGCGGCGTCGTGCGCCGAGCCGGGCGAGACCTCGATCGAGACGAAACCGTCCTTGCGGCCCGACGCCTGGTGGATGCCTGCGAACGCGTCGCACGCGACGCGCACGTCGTCGGTCTCGACCAGCTCGAACAGCTCCCACGCCCCCTTCCCCGCGTTCGCCAGCAGCTGCGCGTCGTAGGCCGACCCCGTCGCGAGCGCCTTCTCGAAGATCGTGGGATTCGACGTCATCCCGGTGAGGGCGTCGTCGCGGATGCGGCGTTCGAGGTCGCCGTTGCCGAGCATGGAACGGTCGATGAAATCGAGCCAGATGGACTGGCCGGCGGCATGCAGCGTGGTGAGGGGCGTGGTGGTCATCGTCGGGGCGTCTTGAGGAGCGGAAGGCGTCCCCCAATTTAGCCTCAACCTCCCCCCTGCGTGGCTGTGCCGCCGCGGGGCGCTCACTCGTCGGCTGGTCATGGCAGAATCCGCACCGCCCCCCCTCCCGCCCGCCCGTCGGACCCCCCTCGCGATCTGGCGCGGGATGCCCCTCACCGGGCAGCTGCTGGCGGCGGGCATGCTCGTCGGCCTGGGGTGGTTCCTCGCCTCGCGCTCGGCGGCCGAGCGGCAGCAGGCGGAGGCGCTCGCGCGGAACGCCGACCTCGTGCGGCTCCAGCGGGCCGAGGTGCTCGCGAGCCAGCTGGGTGTGCGCCTCACCGAGATGTCGCGGGACGCGCGGGGCTTCCTGCTCACGGGCGACGAGTCGGCGCTCACGCACCTCTTCGCGGACAGCATCTACCTCGAGGCCGATGCCGAGCGGCTGTCGCAGACCGCGAGATCGGTGCAGATCGACGGCGACCTCCGCGAGATCCGCGCGGGCCTCGCGCGCTGGCGGGCTGGCGCGGTCGACTCGAACATCGCGCTGCGCCGCCGTGCGGGGCTCCGCGCGTTCGACACGGGCACGCCGGGCGCGGCGCGCGTCGCGCGCAGCGCGCAGATGATGGACGGCGTGCTGGCGGTGCACGAGCGGATGATGCGCGACATCCACGAGGACGTCGTCGCCGTCACGATCCTCGTCGACGAGGCCGCGACCCGCGACGACCTCACGACCTTCCTGACGTCGACCGGCGGTCTCGCCGTCCTGCTGCTGCTGCTCACGCTGCTCATGCGGCTCGTGGCGCGGACGCTCGAGCGCGTCGAGGTGGCGGCGGCCGCCATCGACGCGGGCCGCTATCGCGAAGTCCGGCTCCCCGACGCGTCGGAGGCGCCCAACCGCGAGATGTCCCGGCTCTCCCGCGCGTTCGAGCAGCTGGCGGTCGCCACCGAGCGGCGCGAGCGCCAGCTGCAGGAGGACGTCGAGCGGCTGAAGGAGCTCGAGCGGCTCAAGAGCGACTTCGTCTCCACCGTGAGCCACGAGCTGCGGACGCCGCTGACGTCGATGCGCGGCGCGCTCGGCCTGATCCTCGGCGGCAAGGTCGGCGACCTGCCGGCGAAGGCGAAGGACCTGCTGCCGGTCGCGATGACGAACACCGAGCGGCTGATCCGGCTGATCAACGACATCCTCGACGTCGAGAAGATGGACGCCGGCCAGGTGATGCTGCGGCGCGAGCCGATCCGCCTGCGCGCGTTGCTCGAGGGGACGGTGCGCGGCGTCGAGAGCTACGCGCGCGAACAGCAGGTCACGATCGCCATCGCCGACGACGCGGTCGACGCCGACCTCGTGGGCGACGCGGACCGGCTGACGCAGGTCTTCACGAACCTGCTCTCGAACGCGGTGAAGTTCTCGCCGCCCGGCGCGACGGTGGAGCTGTCGGCGGGCCCGTCGGACGACGACATCGTCGTGCGGGTGCGCGACCACGGCCCCGGGATCCCCGCGGAGTTCGCGATGCGGATCTTCGGGCGGTTCCAGCAGGCGGGGGACGCCGAGCTCCGGCGCAGCGGCGGGACCGGGCTCGGGCTCAACATCGCGCGCGGTCTCGTCGAGCGGCACGGCGGACGGATCGGCTTCGAGCCGGCCGCGGGCGGCGGCACGGTCTTCTGGGTCGCGCTGCCGATGATGGGCATCCGCGAGCCGCTGCCCGCCGCGCGCACGGACCCACGGCCGGCCGTCATGCTGGTCGAGGACGACGCGTCGATGCGCGAGGTGCTGCTGGCGCTGATCGAACCGGTGGCGCGGGTGATCGCCGTGTCGAGCGCCGAACTCGCGTTCGAGGTGCTCGAGCGCGAGCCGGTGTCGGCGATCGTGCTCGACCTGACCCTGCCGGGGATGGACGGGTTCGCGTTCTGCCGGCGCGTCCGCAAGCACCCGTCGCTGCGTCGCATGCCGGTGCTGCTCTTCTCCGCCCGGGAGTACGCGGCCGAGGAGCTGCGCGCCGCGGGGATCCGCGCGACCGACGCGTACGTGAAGACGCGCGACGCGGAGCAGGTCCTCGTCGACCGGCTGCGGCAGGAGCTCGCGATCGCGCGGTGAGGCCAGCCGCGCGGCGCGCCGCGCGGCGCGTTCACGCCTTCGTGCCGATCCCCTCGCGCGTCATCCGGCCCCAGGTCTCGACGCCGCGGAAGAAGCGCCAGAAGCCGAGCATGCGGAAGGCGACCGTCAACTGCCGGTAGCCGACCCCCTCGATCACGGCGAAGGCGAGCAGGCGGAAGAAGTCACGCCGCCGTCGATAGCGCCGGAAGCTGAGCTCCTCGAGCACGATCGCCCAGAACGAGAGCAGCATCCCGTAGCCGACCGCGACCGCGAGGAAGAGCAGCGCGAACTGGCCGTCCACCGCGCCCACCGCGATGCCGAGCAGCAGCGCGAGGACGCCGAAGACCTCGACCGCGGGCGCGATCAGCTCGCCGAAGAAGTAGAACGGCATCGCCAGCATGCCGATGCGCCCGTACCGCGGGTTGAGGAGCATGATGCGGTGCTCCCAGAGCGTCGCGATCAGCCCCCGGTGCCAGCGCTCGCGCTGCCGCGCGAGGACGCGCACGGTGGACGGCACCTCGGTCCACGCCACCGGGTCGGGCACGAACGGGAGCTGCGCATCGATCTTCTTCTCGCGCAGCCAGCGGTGGAGCCGCACGACGAGGTCCATGTCCTCGGTCACGTTGCCCGTGCGGTAGCCGCCGATCGCGCGCAGGTACTCCTTGCGGAAGAGGCCGAAGGCGCCGGAGATGATCAGGTTCGCGCTGAGCGCGTTGAGGCCCATCCGCCCGAAGAGGAACGCGCGGAGGTACTCGACGACCTGGCAGCCGGGCAGCCAGCGTGGGTCGACGCGCGCGTCGGTGACGCGGCCGAACTCGACCGTGCAGCTGTTGACGACCCGGATCGTGCCGCCCACCGCGGCGACGTTCGGGTTGAGCAGGAAGGGGCGCGCCAGCCGGAGCAGCGCGTCGGGCTCGATGATCGTGTCGGCGTCGACCGCGACGACGAACGGGTGGCGCGCCGCGTTCATCGCCGCGTTCAGCGCGTCAGCCTTGCCGCCGCCCTCCTTGTCGATCACGAGCAGGCGCGAGTGCAGACGCGAGCGGTAGTAGGCGCGCACGGGCTGCGTCGGCACCGCGATCGAGAACGCCGGCGGCATCTGGTAGAGGTCGAACTCCTTGGTCAGCACCTCCATCGTGCGGTCCTTGGAGCCGTCGTTCACGACCACCACCTCGAGGTGCGGGTACTCGAGCGTGAGGAACGAGAGGAGGCTCGACCCGATCGTGACCTCCTCGTTGTGCGCCGGCACGAGGAGCGAGAGCGGCGGCAGCGCCTCGGTCGCGAGCAGCCGCTGCAGGTGCTCGTCGGCGGCGAGGCGCCAGTGCTTCCAGAGCTCGGGGATCGCCAGCAGCAGCAGGATCGCGTAGGCGCTGTTGAGCAGCGCGAGGTACACCAGCGCGATGTGGTCCGACGTCCACAGGATCGCGCGGACCGCCTCCCCGAAGGCGCCGCCCATCAGGCGTCCCCCATCTCGAGGATCGCGCCCTCGGTGAGGCCGGTGACCATCGTCGCCATGTCGCGCGCGAAGCGGTCGTCACCGGCGCGCGCGGCGCGGAGCGCCGCGCGCCCCTTCTCGCCCAGCTGCGCCAGCGACACCGCGGCCCGCACCCGCACGAGCCAGACGCCGTCGCTCAGCATCGGGACCAGCGACGGCACCGCGCTGCGGCTGCCGAGCTCGCCGAGCGTGCGCGCCGCCGCCGAGCGCACCGAGGGATCCTTGTCGGCGAGCAGCGTCACGAGCGCCGCGTCGGCCTCCGGGTGCGGATAGCGCCGGAGCGCCCGCGCGATCGTGCGCCGCACCGCCGCCGACGGGTGGTCCACGCGTGTGAGCGCCGCCGCCACCGCGCGCGGCTCCGCGATCGCCTCGGCGAGTTCGATCCACGCCGCGAGCGGCGCGAAGTGGCTCCCGCGCTCGATCCGCGCCGCGAGCGCGGGCCCCACCTCGCCCTGCGCCCGGCGCAGCACCGTGGTCACGTAGTGGCGCACGACCTTCGGCAGCCCGTCGAGCCGGTCGAGCACCTTGCCGATCACGGTCGCGTCGGCGACGCGCGGGAGCGCGGCCGCCGCGGCCACCTGCACCGCCGGGTGCTCGTCGAAGAAGAGCCGCAGCACCGCGTCGCGGTCGGACGGATCGGCGATGATCGACAGCGCGCGCGCCGCCTCGAGCCGGCGCCACCACCACCGCGAGCGCGCCTGCCGCAGCGCGAGCCGCAGCCACCGCTCGCCGCGCAGCGCGGCCGCGAGCTCGTCGCGGTTCGCGTCCGGGATCGTCTGGCGCGCGAGCAGCGCGAGGTATCCCACCGATGTGCCGGAGGGCATCTGCCGCAGCACCGTCACGAGCGGCTCCGGATGGCCGCCGGCGACGAGCCAGTTCCGCAGCGGCACCGAGAGCTCGAGCTTGCCCGCCTCGAAGGCCGCCCGCTGCCGCCGGTCGTACGCCCGGCGCACGAGCAGGAAGGCCAGCAGCAGCGCGAGGAACGCCACCTGGATGATCGCGACGGTCCCCGCGATCAGGACGGCCATCAGTCGCCCTCGTCCTGCGAGCGCCACACCGCGATCTTCGCCATCAGGACGCGGAGGCTCACGGGCTTCACGATGTAGTCGAGCGCGCCCGCGCGCAGCGCACGCAGCTGGTCCCCCTCCGACGAATGGACGGAGATGAAGACGACGCGGAAGTCACGCGGCCGCTCGACCCGCAGCCGCTCGAAGAGCGAGAAGCCGTCGAGCCCCGGGAGGTCGATGTCCATCAGCACCACCGGCCGCCGGCCGCGCACCTTCAGCGCGAGCAGCCCCGCGAGCGCCTCGGGGCCCTTCTGGTAGACGACGTGCGTCAGCCCGCGGCTCGCCAGCGCGTAGCCGAGCAGGTCCGAGAGCGCCGCGTCATCCTCCACCACGACCACGTCCGGCGCGATCCCGGCGTCCGCCGTGTCCCAGCGGTGCAGCGCGTCCCCCGTGTCGCGCGCCGCCTGCCACGCCTCCTCGGCCAGGTGCACCAGCGTGCGTGCGCCGCGGTCGGCGTCGGGCTCCTGCTGCACGAGGCCGGCGCACCAGGCGATCGGCTCCTGCTCCGCCGCCTCGACGAACGGCTCGAGCCGCGCCATCGCGGCGTCGGCGGTCATCGGCAGCAGCGCCGCGAGGCCGGTCTCGTCCACGAAGCCGCAGCGCGCGCCGTCCACCCCCAGCGCGCCCGCGACCAGCATGCACTCGCGGTGCCAGAGCGCCGTGCCGCGCAGGCCGGCCGGCTGCTCGCGCGGCCGCAGCAGCGCGATCGTCATCGGCCGCCCGGCCGCCGCCGCCTCGCCCAGCGCGTCGTCGAACGTGCGGACGGTGCGCTCCGGCAGCCAGAGCGACGTCGCCGGATGGATGCCGCGCGCGACCTGCCGCTGCCGCCGCAGCTCCAGCAGCCGCGCGATCCGGCGCGACAGCTCCACCGGCACGATCGGCTTCGACTGAAAGTCGTCGGCGCCGGCGCTGAACGCCTCGGCGCGGAGGCGCGGTTCCACAGACGCCGAGACCACCATGATCGGCAAGTCGGCGAAGCGGCGGTCACCGCGCAGCCGGCCCACCGCGGCGATGCCGTCGGCCCCTGGCAGCTGTGCGTCGATCAGCAGCATCGCCGGCGGGTCGTCGGAGATCTGCGCGAACAGTCCCTCGGCGTCGGGCGCGGACTTCACGAACATCCCCTCGGCCTCGCCGAGCACGCGGAGCAGCGCGAGCATCTCCGGGTCGTCGTCGACGACGAAGAGCGTCGCGCCCGCGAGGCCGGTCTGCGCCGCGAGCGACTCGGCGATCCGCATCACCTCCGGCGCCTCGAGGCCCGGATCGATGATCCGCAGCCGCGATCCCGGCGCGGCATCCGGTGCGCCGGCGCCAAGCATGACCACTGGGACGCCGTCGGGGAGCGACGGCACGGCGCGACCGCCGGAGATCACGAGGTCGGGCAGGTACTGGTCGAGGAGCGCCTCGAGCGCCGCACTCGACGTGCGTTCCACGGCGTGACCGTGGTGCACGGCCTCGGCCACGAGCGGCGCGGCGAGGTCGTCGGGTACGTCGACGAGCAGCATGCGGTGCGTGAAGCCGCCGTCGGCGCCGGCGCCGGTGCCGCGGAACGCCGCGCCGAGCGAGCGCGCGAACTGCCGCACGATGGACGCGCGCCGGTCCTTGTCGCGCACCGTGTCGGTCTGCCAGCGCATCGCGACGAGCTCGAGTGCCGCGGCGAGCCGGCTCACCTCGTGGAAGCCGTAGCTCCCCGCGGTCCCGTGGATCCGGTGCAGCTCGCGCCGCAGCGCCTCGACGACGTCGGCCGAGGACGGCGTGCGCTGCAGCTTGTCGGCCAGCGCCGTGAACGCCTGGACGGTGTTCTCGGACGTCGCCGCGAAGCGCTCGCGCAGCTTCGCGAGCGCGGCGTTGAACTCGGCCGGGGACTTCATCCAGGGACTATGGAGGCGCGCACGGGAGCGGGAGGGGAGCCGGCGCCGGCGACGATCCGTCGCGCACGGTCTGGAAAGATCGCCGCGCGCGACGGGAACGCGGTAGAGGCGCCCTTACAGTGGCGAAGAAGGTGACAGCGCGCGTTGCGGCGGGCCTGTGCTCCCGGACACATTGCACCCACGATGCGATTGCTCTGTGCCGACGACGAACCCGATGTGCGCACCATCCTCGAGCTCGCCCTGAGCCTCGAACCCACGATCCAGTCGGAGTTCTTCCCCTCGGGGGCGGCGCTGCTCGCCCGGGCGAAGCAGGGCGACGCCGACGCGGTGCTCCTCGACGCGATGATGCCCGAGATGGACGGCTATGAGACGTGCCGGCGGCTCAAGGCCGACCCGGTGACCGCGCACGTACCGGTGGTCTTCCTGACCGCGCGCGCCCAGCGCGGCGAGGTCGACGGCGCGCTCGAGGTCGGCGCCGTCGCGTGCCTGACGAAGCCGTTCGACCCGCTGACGATCGCGGGTGAACTGCTGGCGGCCCTGAAGAAATGATGCGCGACGCCGGTCGCGTGCTCGTTGCCGCAGCGTGCATCGCGATCGCGGCGCCCGGCGCCGCGGCCGCGCAGGTCGTCGTCGGCGACTCGCTCTGGCGTCTCGGCCGCACCGACGAGGCCGTGGCCGCGTACCGGAGGGCGCTCGACGAGGACCGGCTCTCGGTGCGCGCGAACTTCCGGCTCGCGCAGACGCTCGCCTGGAGCAACAACATCGACTCGGCCCTCGTGCTGCTCCGCGCGGCGCGCGTGCGCGTGCCCGACGACCCCGACCTCCTGTACACCGAGGGGGTCTATCTCTCGTGGGCGAAGCGCTTCCCGGAGTCGATCGCACGCTATGACTCGCTCATCGCCGCACACCCGGAGCCGGCATTCGACTACGTGCGCGTCACGCGCGCGCGGACCTGGTCGTGGGCCGGCGACCTGCGCCGCGCCGAGGCGGGCTACCGCGAGGTGCTCGCGCGCGACTCCACCGACCGCGATGCGACCTTCGGGCTCGCGCAGGTGCGCTCGTGGAGCGGCGACCTCGAAGGCGGCGCCAAGGGCTATGAGGCGCTGCTCGCGTCCGACCCGACCGAGGTGCGCGTGCTCGTGGCGCTCGGCAACCTCCGGCTCTGGCAGGGCCGGTACGGCGACGCGCGCCGGCTGGCCGATCGCGCCGTGGCCCGGGACAGCACGGCCGGCGAGGCGCGCGACCTGCGGCGCGCGGTCGCGCAGGCGACGTCGGCGCGCGTGGAGCTCTCGAGCGACTACAGCGAGGACACGGACGCCAACGTGAACCGGTGGCAGGCGCTGCGGCTGAACGCCGTCATCGGCGATGCGATCCGCGCCGGCATCGCGGTCGCGCAGCTCGCGGCGACCGACCCCGCCCGCGACTCGCGGCGCACGATGATCGAGGGCACGCTTGGCGTCCCGCTCCTTCGCGGCAGCCTCACCGGCGTGATCGGCGTGCGGCAGATGTCCCCCGCCCCGCTGAACCCGGGTGATCCGGCGCCCGACGACCGGAGCGTGGTGAGCGGGCGCGTGACGCTGCAGCAGCGGGTGCACCCGCGCGCGGGCGTGTCAGCCACCGTGGCGCGCTGGCCCTTCGACGAGATCGCGGGGATCACGCCGCTCGCGCTCGACATCACGCAGGGCGAGCTCGCGGTGGACTGGCGCGCCAGCGCGCGCACGTCGGTCGCGGCCTCGCTGGGACTGCTCGACTGGTCCGACGGGAACACGAAGCGCGCGTGGAGCGCGCGCGCGACGCGCCAGCTCGGCCGCGGCTTCACCGCCGGCGCGTTCGTCTCCGGGTTCTCGTTCGACGAGCGCGCGCCGCGCTACTTCTCGCCGCCGACGTTCACGAGCGGCGAGGTCACGGGCGGATGGACCCGCGAGGACCCCGTGTGGAGCATCGCGCTCGGCGGTGGCATCGGCCTGCAGAAGGTCGACACGCTCGCGACGCAGGACCAGTGGCACTACGACGCGCGCGTCGCGCGGAACTGGGCGCAGCGCTGGACGCTGGAACTGCACGGCGGACGCAGCACGAGCGCGGCTGCGTCCGCCGTGGGCGCCTACGGCTACTCGACGGTCGGTCTCAGCCTCCGCCGCGCCTTCTAGCGCCGGAGCGCGCTCAGCGCACCGACCAGGTGGTCGAGAGGTGGAGCTGCCCCCACGCGATCGTGAACGCCCCGGCCGGCGGGCCCTGCATCGGCGGCACCATCGCGATCTGCAGCGACTCCTGCGTCTCGTGCAGGGCGCGCGCCGTGAGCGGCACGCGGACGAGGTCCTTCGACTTGTCGTACTCGGTGCCCCACTGCCCCGTGTTGCGGTTGATGATCAGGAAGTACTGCCCCTTCTCGCGGACGGCGTAGAGCGAGTAGGCGCCCGCGGGCACCGCCGCACCGCCGATCGTGAGGTCCACGTCGGTCGTCAGCGTGGTCGACGCGTTCGCGCCGACGCGCCAGACGACGGTGTCCTGCGACAGCTCGACCGGCACGTTGCGGCCACGCGCGTGCGGCTGGCCGTAGTCGATCCGCACGAGCTTGGGCGCGGGCGCCGGCTGTCCCTGCTGGCGTGGGGGATTGAGCGTGAGCGTGAAGGTCGCTCTCGTGCTTGGCGCGGCCGTCAGGGCCTGCTGCGCCTGCTGCGCCTGCTGCGCCTGGAGCGGGAGGGCGGCCAGGGCGGCCGCGGCGGCGAACGGAAGGAGTCGCATCGGGGGGACGGGCTCGGGGTGGATGTGCTGCGGCGAATAATACGCGAGGGCGTCGCGCACGAACCGATCGCGCCCGGGGTATCAGCACATGAACATGGCCTTGCGAGTCTCGGCGCTGTCCCGGTATTGTCGAGGTATTAGCTGGACAAGCAGGCGCCAGACGGAGAGTCATCAATGAGCAAGAACGACGCGACTCCGGTGCTCCATCCGATGCGCGTGGTCTCGCAGCGAACCGGCCTCACCCCCGACCTGCTGCGCGCGTGGGAGAAGCGTTATCGCGCGGTGGACCCCGTCCGCTCGGGCGGCGGCCAGCGGCATTACACCGACGCGGACGTGGAGCGGCTGCAGCTGCTCGTGCGCGCGACGCGCGGGGGCCGTCAGATCGGTCAGGTCGCCTCGCTCCCCGACGCCGAGCTCCGGAAGGTCATCGACTCCGACGAACGCGCGGCGGCGCTCGACCGCGCACCCTCGCAGGACGGGCCCGCCCCCGAGACGTTCCTGTCGAATGCGTTGATGGCGGTCGAATCGTTCGACGCCTACGCCCTCGAGCAGACCCTGCGCACCGCGGCGTTGCGGCTCCCGGCCGACGAGGTGCTCGACCAGGTGGTCGGCCCGCTGCTCTTCACCATCGGGTCGCTCTGGCACCAGGGGCAGCTGCAGCCGGCGAACGAGCACCTCGCGAGCACGACGATCCGACGCGTGCTGACGTGGATGGGCGAACTCACGGCACCGCCCGCCGGCGCACCGACGGTGATCGTGTGCACGCCTGCGCAGCACATGCACGAGCTGGGCGCGATGCTCGCGGCGACGACGGCCGCCGGCAACGGCTGGCGTGTCGTCTACCTCGGGTCGAGCCTGCCCGCGGAGGAACTGGTGCGCGCCGCGCGGCAGGTGGACGCCGCGGCGGTGGCGCTCTCGCTGGTGTATCCGCTCGACGATCCGGTGGTGGTGGCCGAACTGCGGAAGCTGCGCTCGCTGCTCGGCGCCTCGACCGGTCTCGTGGTCGGCGGGGCTGGCGCCTCGTCGTACGACAGTGTGCTCCGCGAGATCGGCGCCGACACGCTCACCTCGCTCGCCGCATTGCGCGGCTGGCTGCGCCGCCGCTCGCGCGCGGCCTGAACGCGCGCAGCGGGCCGCCCGACAGGGGCGACCCGCCCGTCCGACTCCTCAGGGACGGCGGTCGAGCTGCTCGATCGTCGCGGTGCTCGCGGGCCGGCTGGCCTGCAGCCGCGCGGCGACGCGCTCGGCCTGCTCGAGCGCACGGAGCACGTTGCCTCCCGCGAGCTTCCGCAGGTCCTCCTCGCTCCAGCCGCGGCGCGAGAGCTCTGCGAGCAGCATCGGGTACTTCGAGACGTCCTCGAGTCCCTCGACGACCTCGGTGATCCCGTCGAAGTCGCCGCCGATGCCGACGTGGTCGACGCCGGCGACGCGGCGGATGTGCTCGATGTGGTCGGCGACCTGCGCGAGCGTCGCGCGCGGCGCGGGCCCGGTGCGCTGCGCGGCCGGCGTGCGGTTCCACCGCACGAGCTCGGCCGAGGTGAAGCCGGGGACGAACGTGACCATCACGACGCCGCCGTTGCGCGGCAGCCGCGCCAGGATCGAGTCAGGCACGTTGCGCACGACGTCGGCGAGGGCACGCGCGTTCGAGTGCGAGAAGATGACCGGCGCCTCCGTCACGTCGAGCGCGTCGCTCATCGTGCCCGGCGAGACGTGCGAGAGGTCGACGAGCATGCCGAGGCGGTTCATCTCGCGCACGACCTCCTCGCCGAACCTCGTGAGGCCGCCGTGGCGCGCGCTGTCGGCCGCCGCGTCGGCCCAGTCGGTGGTGACGTTGTGCGTGAGCGTCATGTACCGGCCGCCCATCGCGTAGAACTCGCGCAGCGCGCCGAGCGAGTTCTCGATCGCGTGGCCGCCCTCGAGCCCGAGCGCGCCGCCGAGGCGACCGTGCGCGAAGGCGTCGCGGAACCCCTGCGCCGTCCGCACCTGCTCGAGCCGGTCGGGATACTTCGCGATCACGCGCCGCGCGATGTCGATCTGCTCCAGCTGGACCTTCGCGAAGCCGTGGTTCCCGATGCTCGTGTCGCCGGGGATGTAGACCGACCAGAACTGACCGCCGACGCGGCCGGCGGCGAGCCGCGCGAAGTCCGTGTGGCCAGGCGTCGCCCGTCGCAGGTCGTACGCCTCGACGTCGCGCGGGTGCACGCTGTCCTCGCGGATGCGCCACGGGAGGTCGTTGTGCCCGTCCACGAGCGGCGCGCTCGCGAGCACGCGCAGGGCGGTCGCGAGGTGCGGGTCGCTCGCGCCCGCGGGGGCGGGCGCGGACGCGGGGCTGGCGGCCCCCCGGGCGCAGGCGGCGACGAGGGCGAGGACGGCGACGTACCACGAACGGATGCGCATCGGCTCACGGGCGAAGGTTGCCTGCAACCTCTCGCGTCGCGGCCGCGCGCGGAAGTGCGCGGCCGCGCCTGCGCGCCGGCGGCGCTATCTCGGCGCCGGCTTCCGCTCCGCCGTGGATGCGCCGATCAGCGAGTACAGCGGGCAGTACCCGACGACCGCGGTGAGCAACGGCACGATCCCGAGCCATCCCCACGGCGTCTGCGGGCCGACGTACACGAGCGAGATGAGACCGAGACCGACGACGACGCGGATGATGCGATCGGTGGCACCGACATTGGGCTTGAACACGGGGACTCCGGGACGAGTGGATGTGGACGTCGATCCTACGTTCACCACGCGGGGTATATTCCGGAATCGGCATACAGATGACGCGGCGAGGGGGAAACCCTGAGACGCGCGGCCGGTCGTAGATTCCGCGCACCGAAGTCCACACTTCCTCCACGGATCCACACGATGGCGATGCGCCTGCTCCCCCTGCTCATCCTTGCCCCGGCGACGATCGCGGCGCAGCAGCCCGCGGCTCCCGCGCCTGCCCCTGCGCCCTCGCGCATCGCACGCATCGTCGTCTCGCCGGTGCAGAAGGTCATCATCGCCGGCGACTCGATGCGCTTCAGCGCCGAGGCGCGCGACGCGAACAACAACGTGATCCCCGGCGTGCAGTTCCGATGGTCGCGCGGCTCGTTCGCGCGCTTCGAGGGGAGGATGGACCCCGACGGCCTGCTCGTCTCGGGCTCGACCGGCACGCTGCCGATCACGGTCGTCGCGATCATCCAGGGCGAGCAGCCCAGGAGCGAGCGCTTCGACGTGCGGATGGTGCCCGGTCCCGCGGCGCGCATCGCGATCGCGCCGCGGCCGGCGCGGCTCGTCCCCGGCCAACGCATCCGCCTCGGCGCCGAGGTCTACTCGGCACGCAGCGACCGCCGCGACGACAAGGTCGTGTGGCGTTCGTCGGCGCAGGCGGTCGTGCGGGTGAATGAGATGGGGCTCGTCACCGCCGTGGCGGTGGGGCGGGCGAACATCACCGCGAGCGTGGGCGGCGTGACGCAGACGCTCGCGGTGCAGGTGCTGCCGACGGCGGTCGCGTCGCTCGCGGTGACGCCGGACCAGTCGGACGCGCGCACCGGCGACGTGATCCGCTTCAAGGCGGTGGCGAAGGACGCGGCCGGGAAGCCGATCGAGGGCCTGACGCCGACGTGGAGCTTCAGCCCGGGCCAGGGCGCGATCGAGAGCGACGGCGCCTTCGTCGGTTACGAGGCCGGCGCGTACACGGTCACCGCGTCGCTCGGCAACCGCAGCGCCGACGCGGTGGTGAACCTCTCGGCGCGCGACGTGCGCCGCCCGCTCGAGCTCGTGGGGCGGCTGCCGCGCACCCGCTTCACGACCGAGGAGGTGTGGCTGCACCCGAACGGCAAGGTCGCGTACCTCGGCTCGGGCGGGGGCGGCGACGTGCTCTACGCGATCGACATCTCCGACCCGTCGAAGCCGACGGTGGTGGACTCGATCATCTCGAACACGCGCCGCGTGAACGACGTGATGACGACGCCCGACGGCAGGTTCCTCGTCTTCACGCGCGAGGGCGCGAGCGACCGCAAGAACGGCGTCGTCTTCGCGTCGCTCGAGGACCCGCTCCATCCCAAGGTGATCTCGGAGTTCACCGAGGGCGTCACGGCCGGCGTGCACTCGTCGTTCATCTACAAGGACCCGAAGCACGGCCAGCACGTCTTCATCACGAACGACGGCACGGGCTACCTGCACGTGCTCAACATCGACGACCCGGCGCACCCGCGCGAAGTGGGCCGCTGGGCCCCGACCGACCGTCCCGACGCGGGCCGCTCGCTGCACGACATCGACATCCAGGACGGCCTGCTCTACGGCTCCTGGTGGAACGACGGTCTCGTGATCCTCGACGTCGGCAACGGCATCCGCGGCGGCACGCCGGCGAAGCCCGTGATCGTCTCGCAGTTCAAGTACGACCTGAACGCGCTCTACCGGCAGGCCGAGGTGGACGGCGGCCCGGGCTTCATCCGCGGCACGCACACCGCGTGGCGGCACAAGGACTACGTCTTCATCGCCGACGAGGTGTTCCCCGCGAGCGGCGTGAAGGGCGCGACCGAGACGATGACGGGCCGCGCCTACGGCCGGCTGCAGGTGGTGGACGTCAGCGACATCACCAACCCGCGCGCGGTCGCGTTCTACGAGCCGGAGTACGGCGGCGTGCACAACGTCTGGGTCGCCGGCGACACGCTCTACATGGGCGCGTACAACGCGGGCTTCCGCGCGTTCGACATCTCGGGCGAGCTGCGCGGCGACCTCCGCGCGCAGGGGCGCGAGATCGGCCACTTCAACACGGCCGACATGAACGGCTTCGTGCGCGGCACGGCGATGACGTGGGGCGTGGTCGTGCGCGACGGGCTCGCGTACGTGAACGACGACAACAACGGGCTCTGGATCATCCGGATCCTGCCGAAGAGCACCGTGGTCCCATGATGTCCCGCGTGATCCGCGGGAGCGCCGTCGCGGCGCTCCTGCTCGGGGCGGCGGAGGCGGGCGCGCTGGGCGCGCCCGCCTCCGCCGCATCGCCACCGCCCGCGCGCGAGTACCGCGCCTACGTCGTCTCCGAGTCGGTGGACCAGGCGGCGCTCATCCGATTCGGCCCCGCCGGCATCAGCGTCGAGCGCACGATCCCCGTCGGCCTGAACGTGATGGACCCCGACGGCCCGCACGGCGTCGCGGTCTCGCCCGACGCGAAGTGGTTCTACATCACCACCGCGCACGGGAACCCCGACGGCTCGCTCTGGAAGTTCGACGCCGCGACGAACCAGCCGGTCGCGCGCGTGGAGCTCGGCGCCTTCCCGGCCACGGTGCAGGTGAGCCCCGAGGGGTGGTACGCGTGGGTCGTGAACTTCAACCTGCACGGGGAGATGGTGCCGTCGAGCGTCTCGGTGGTCGAGACCGGCTCGATGACCGAGATCGCGCGCGTCACGACCTGCACGATGCCGCATGGCTCGCGGCTGAACCCGCAGGGGACGAGGCACTACTCCGGCTGCATGATGGACGACGAGCTCGTCGAGATCGACGCGCGCTCGTTCACGGTCTCGCGCCACTTCTTCCTCGCGAAGGGGAGCGAGATGGGGATGACCGGCGCGCCGCCGCGGCGCGGCGCTCCCGCGCCGCACGACGCCGGCGGGCACGGGATGGAGCCGCCGAAGCCGGGCGACGTCGGCTGCTCGCCGACGTGGGCGCAGCCGAGCGCCGACGGCGCGCGCGTCTGGGTCGCGTGCAACAAGTCGAGCGAGCTCGTCGAGGTGGACGTCGCGGGCTGGTCGCTCGTGCGGCGCCTCCCCGCCGGCCCCGGCATCTACAACCTCGCCGTCACGCACGACGGCACGAAGGTCGTCGCCACGAACAAGCGCGGGCAGAGCGTGAGCGTCTTCGACGCGGCGAGCGGCCGCGAGCTCGCGCGCATCCCCACGAGCAAGCGCGTCACGAGCGGCGTCGCCGTCACCGCCGACGACCGCTATGCCTTCGTGACCAACGAGGGCGTCGGCTCCGAGAAGGCGACGGTCGACGTGATCGACCTGCGGACGCTGCAGCGCGTCGCGACGGTCGAGGTGGGGCAGCAGGCGGGCGGGGTCGACGTGCTGCCGTAGCGGCGGCTAGATCCCTCGCCCCGTCCGCGGACCGCGCGCGCCGTCGCGGAAGCCGATCGAGCCGTTCACCATCGTGAGCTTGAACCCCTCGGCGTAGCGGAACGGGTCGGCGAAGTCGGCCCGGTCGGCGACGGTCGCCGCGTCGAACACGGTCACGTCGGCGAATGCGCCCTCGCGCAGCGTCCCGCGGTCGGTGATCCCGACGCGCGACGCCGGCAGCGCGCTCATCTTCCGCACGGCCTCCTCGAGGGTCAGCACCTGCCGCTCGCGCACGTAGCGCGCGAGCACGCGCGCGAAGCTGCCCGAGCCGCGCGGGTGCGGGACGCCGCGCCGCGCCGGCCCGCTCATCGCGTACGCGCCCCCGTCGCTGGCGACCATCCCCTGCGGATGCCGCAGGATCCGCTCGAGGTTCGCCTCGCTCATCGCGAAGCCGATCATGCCGACGTTCCCGTCGCTGCGGCGCAGCAAGGCGATCGTCAGGGCGTACGGCTCCGCCCCCACCGACTGCGCGTAGGCGCCGAGCCGCTGGCCCTCCGCCGCCTTGTCGGCCGCCGCGGCGACGCTCGTCACCTGCACGTTGTCCCACCCGCCGATCAGCTCGACCTTCGCCCGCGTCTCGCGCTCGATGCGTGGCGCCGTCGCCGCATCGTCGAGCCGCGCGAAGAAGCGCGTCGTGCCGCCGTCGCGCGACCAGACCGGGAAGAGGTTCGTCAGCCCCGTCTGGTAGGCGAGGTAGGGATAGCGGTCGAACGCGACATCCACGCCCGCCGCGCGCGCCTCGGCGACCCGCGCGAAGACGGTGTCGAGCTTCGGCCAATTGCGGGGCCCCTGCGTCTTCAGGTGCGAGATCTGCAGCCCGCAGCCCGCGCCGCGCGCGACCGCGATCGACTCCTCGACCGCCTCGACGAGGCGGTCGTCCTCGTTCCGCATGTGCGTGTGGTAGGCAAGGCCGCGCGCCGCGACCGGACGGCAGAGCGCGATGAGCTCGTCGCGCGGCGCGAACGCGCCCGGCGTGTACTCGAGGCCGCTCGACGCGCCGC
>CAZIDS010000004.1:0-10673 GCA_964537945.1 uncultured Gemmatimonas sp.
CCAGCCCCACGTGGTCTCCACCGGCATCGTGCGGACGTGGGTGAACGGGAAGGCGGTCTGGGCGGCCGGCGCGACCGTGGCGAGCCGCGCCGGCCGCGTGCTGCGCCGCGCGCCGCGCCGCGAGATGCGATAGGATCCTGCCAGGAGCTCCGATGACACCGCTGCACCGCCCTGTCCTTGCCGCCGCACTGCTGGTCACGCTGGGCGCGCCGGAGGCGGCCCGCGCGCAGAACGCCCCCGCCACGATGGACGCGCCGCAGTGGGCGCAGGTCGAGGAGTTCATCCGCGCCGAGATGGTGCGTCAGCGCATCCCGGGGCTCGCCGTCGCCATCGCGCGGAACGGCCGCATCGTGCGCGCGCAGGGCTTCGGCAGCGCGAACATCGAGCACGGCGTGCCGGTCACGACCGGCACCATCTTCCAGTCAGGCTCGGTCGGGAAGCAGTTCACCGCGACGCTCGTGATGATGCTCGTCAACGAGGGGAAGCTCAGCCTCGACGACCGGCTCACGAGGTTCTACCCGAACGGACCGGCCGCGTGGCGCGACATCACCATCCGCCACCTGCTCACGCACACATCGGGCATCTCCGAGAAGCTCTACGAGCGGATCGACCTGCACCTCGAGTATCCCGACTCGGCGATCGTGCGCATCATCGGCGAGACCCCGCTCGACTTCCCGCCCGGGAGCAAGTGGAGCTACAGCAATCCCGCGTACGTGCTGCTCGGCTTCATCATCGGGCAGGTGGGCGGGAGGTTCTACGGCGACCAGCTGCAGGAGCGCATCTTCACGCCGCTCGGGATGTCCACGGCGCGGATCATCAGCGAATCGGCGATCGTGCCGAACCGCGCCGCGGGCTACGAGCTCCGCGACGGCGCGCTGCGCAACCAGGAGTGGGTCGCCGAGAAGACGAACACGACAGCGGACGGATCGCTCTACCTGACCGTGCTCGACCTCGCGAAATGGGATGCCGCGCTCTACGGCGACCGCGTGCTGCCGCAGGCGACGCTGCGGCAGATGTGGACGCCGGTGCGGCTCAACGACGGGTCGACGCACGGCTACGGGTTCGGGTGGTCGCTCGGGAGCGTGAACGGGCACCGCCTCGTCGAGCACGGCGGCGCCTGGCAGGGGTTCAAGACGTTCATCGCACGCTACGTGGACGATGGGCTCACCGTGATCGTGATGATGAACCTCGGCGACGCGAACCCGGGCACCGTCGCGCACGGCGTCGCGGCCGTGATCGATCCGGCCCTCAAGGCGCCGTGACCGCCGACCCCCACCAACGCCTTCACGACGACGTCCGCCTCCTCGGCGAACTGCTCGGCCGCACGCTGCGCGAACAAGGGGGCGAGCGGCTCTTCGAGGCGGTGGAGCGCGTGCGCGGGCTCGCGAAGGGCGCGCGCCGCGGCGAGACCGACCTCGCGAGCGTCGAGCGCACCTTGCGCGCGCTCTCCGTCGCCGACGCACTCGCCGTGGCCCGCGGCTTCGCGCACTTCCTCTCGCTCGCGAACATCGCCGAGCAGCATCACCGCATCCGGCGGCGGCGCGACTATCAGGCCGACCCCGCGAGCGCGCCCCAGCGCGGCTCGCTCGCCGACAGCTTCGCGCGACTGCGGTCGCTGGGGATCACCCCGGACGCGCTGCACGCGGCCGTCGGCGCGCTGCGGATCGAGCTCGTGCTCACCGCGCATCCCACAGAGGTCGTGCGCCGCACGCTGCGCCGGAAGCAGCGGCGCATCGCCGACCTGCTCGCGCTCGACGACCGCCCCGACCTGACGGTCGAGGAGCGCGCCGAGCTGCGACGCGACCTCGCGGGTGAGATCGCCGCGACCTGGATGACCGACGAGGTCCGGCGCGACCCGCCGACGCCGTTCGACGAGGTGAAGTGGGGGCTCGTCGTCTTCGAGCAGACGCTCTGGGATGCGGTGCCGCGCCATCTCGCCGCGCTCGACCGCGCCCTCGTCGCGGCGACGGGTCGCGGACTCCCGCTCGACGCCGCGCCGATCCGGTTCGGGTCGTGGATCGGCGGCGACCGCGACGGCAACCCGAACGTCACGCCGCAGGTGAGTGCGCGCGCCGTGATGCTCGCGCGCTGGATGGCCGCCGACCTGTACCGGCAGGAGGTCGAGGCGCTGCGCGGCGAGCTCTCGATGCGGCGCGGCAGCGCGGAGCTGCACGCGAAGGTGGGGGACGTCGCGGAGCCATATCGTGTGCTGCTGAAGGAGGTCGCCACGCGGCTCCGCGCGATGCGCGACCGGATGCAACGGCTGATCGACTCCGGGGCGCCCTACGCCCCCGATCCCGGCGATCTCGCGACACCCGAGGAGCTCGCGGCCCCGCTGCTCCTCTGCCACCGCTCCTTGATGGAGACCGGCGGCGCGGCCGTCGCGCAGGGGCGCCTGCTCGACCTCCTGCGCCGCATCCCGAGCTTCGGGCTCTCGCTCGTGCGGCTCGACCTGCGCCAGGAGGCCGACCGGCATACCGACGCCGTGGACGCGATCACGCGCCGCGCCGGCCTCGGCTCGTACCGGTCGTGGGACGAACCGGCACGCCAGGCGTTCCTGCTCGGCGAGCTCGAGAGCGACTGCCCCGTCGCGCGCGCCGCGCTCGCGGCGCCGGAACCGTTCGACGATGCCGTCGAGGACGTGATCGGCACGATGCGCGTCGCGGCGACGCTGCCGCGCGACGCGCTCGGCGCGTACGTGATCTCGATGGCCGCGCGGCCGAGCGACGTCCTCGCGGTCGAGCTGCTCCAGCGCGCGGGCGGGATGCGCGATCCGCTGCCGGTGGTCCCGCTCTTCGAGACCGCGGCCTACCTGCGCGGGTCCGACGCGTGCATCGGTGCCTTGCTCGACATCCCGTGGTACGCTGCGCGCGCGCGCGGGCACGTCGAGGTGATGGTCGGCTATTCCGACTCGGCGAAGGATGCGGGCAGACTCGCCGCGAACTGGGAGCTCTTCACGGCGCAGGAGCGCCTCGTGGCCGCGTGCCGCGCGCGCGGGGTGAAGCTGACGCTCTTCCACGGCCGCGGCGGCTCGGTCGGGCGCGGCGGCGGCCCGACGCATCTCGCGATCCAGTCGCAGCCGCCGGGCTCGGTGGACGGGACGATCCGCGTGACCGAGCAGGGCGAGATGGTGGACGCGCAGTTCGGCCTGCCGCAGATCGCCGACCGCACGCTCGAGGTCTACCTGACCGCCACGCTCGAAGCGACGCTCGCGCCGCACGACGGCGTGCAGAAGGCGTGGCGCGCGCGGATGCAGCGGATGGCGGACCGGTCACGCGCCACCTACCGCCGGCTGGTCTACGAGACGCCCGACTTCCTGGAGTACTTCCGGCTCGCGACGCCGGAGCTCGAGCTCGGCCGCATGCGCATCGGCAGCCGGCCGGCGCGGCGCCGGTCGGGCGGCGGCGTGACGTCGCTGCGCGCGATCCCCTGGGTGTTCGCGTGGACGCAGACGCGGCTCATGCTGCCCGCGTGGCTCGGCATCGGGGAGGCGCTCGACGAGGCGATCGCCGACGGTGGCCTCGACGAGCTGCGCGCGATGTACCGCGAGTGGCCCTTCTTCCGCTCGACGCTCGACCTGATCGAGATGGTGCTCGCGAAGGCGTCGCCCGGGATCTCGGCGATCTACGACGCGCGGCTCGTGCCGGACGCGCTGCGCGGCCTTGGCGAGGAGCTGCGTGCCGGCCTGGGACGGACGATCGACGCGACCCTGCGGGTGAGCGGGCACGCCGCGCTCCTCGACGGGAATCCGGTCCTGCGCCGCTCGATCGACGTGCGGAACCCCTACGTGGACCCGATCAACCTCGTGCAGGTCGAGGTGCTCGCGCGCCTGCGCGCGGACGACGACGATCCGGCGCTGCTCGATGCGTTCCTCGTGACGGTCAACGGCGTCGCAGCGGGGATGCGCAACACGGGGTGAGGCCGCCGCGGCAGGCGTCGCCGGGCCGGCGCCGGTCGGCGATATTGTCCCGGTCGGTCCCACCCCGATCTCACGCGACCTCGATGCCAACTGCGCTGCCGCGCCGGATGACCGGCGCCCTGTGCACCATGATCCTCGCCGCCGGCGCGCTCGAGGCGCAGTCGGCCGTCCTCCGCGGCGACCCGCCCGCACCGGTCGCTCCAGCGGTCATCTCGCGCGATACCGCCGGACACGCGACCGTCCGCGCGATCAAGCTCGCCGCGCCGCTCACCCTCGACGGCAGGCTCGACGAGGAGGTCTATGCGCGCGAGCAGCCGTTCGACGGACTGATCCAGGTGGTCCCGGCCTATGGCGCAGCAGCGAGCGAGCGCAGTGAGATCTGGATCACGTACGACACGGAGAACATCTACCTCTCCTGCCGCTGCTGGGACGCGCACCCGCCCGAGCAGTGGGTCGTCAACGAGCTGCGCCGCGACACGGGCGGCCTGCGGAACAACGAGCACATCGGCGTCCTCTTCGACACGTTCTACGACCGGCGCAGCGGCTTCGCCTTCTATACCAACCCGCTCGGCGCGCGCGCCGACTATTCGGTCGTGGACGAGGGCGGTTCGAACACCGACTGGAATCCGGTCTGGACGTCGAAGACCGGACGCTTCGATGGCGGCTGGACGGTCGAGATGGCGATCCCGTTCAAGTCGCTGCGCTATCGCGCGGGGACCGGCCAGGTCTGGGGGATCCAGATCCGCCGCTCCGTGCGCCACCGGAACGAGTGGACCTACCTCACGCGCGTGCCGCAGCTGCTCGCCGGGCCGCAGGCGCTGAACCGCGTCTCGGCCGGCGGCACGCTCGTCGGGCTCGACCTCCCCGCGGCCGGCGCGAACCTCGAGCTAAAGCCGTACGGGCTCGCGCGCCTCGCGACCGACCGGGTGCGCGTCCCGCCGATCGAGGACGAGTTCACCGGCGAGGTCGGCGGCGACCTCAAGTACGGCCTCACGCCGAACCTCACGCTCGACCTCACCGCGAACACCGACTTCGCGCAGGTCGAGATCGACGAGCAGCAGGTGAACCTCACGCGCTTCTCGCTCTTCTTCCCCGAGAAGCGCGACTTCTTCCTCGAGGGGCGCGGCATCTTCGACTTCGCGCGCGGGGGCAGCGGCGCGACCGGCTCCAACGCCTCGGCCGACCTGCCCTACCTCTTCTACACGCGGCGGATCGGCCTCAACAACGGCGCCGTGATCCCGCTCGACGTCGGCGGGCGGCTCACCGGGAAGCTCGGCAAGTATGCCGTCGGCCTGATGCAGATCGCCACGGCGGGCGAGGAGGCCGCGAACACCCCGGCGACGAATTTCTCGGTCGTGCGCCTCAAGCGCGACGTGCTCAAGCGGAGCTCGGTGGGCCTGATCGCGACGCGGCGCTCGGTGGCGGCCGCCGGCTCCGGCACGAACGACGCGCTCGGCGTGGACGGCGCCTTCCTCCTCTCGCAGACCCTCACCGCCAACACGTACTGGGCCCGCACGACCACCACCGGCGGCGGCGACGAGAACGACAGCTACCAGGCGCGCGTGGACTACGCGGCGGACCGCTACGGTGCCTCGGCGGAGTTCCTCTCCATCGGACGCGACTTCGACCCGCAGGTCGGCTTCCGGCGACGGTTCGACATGAACCGGTCGTACGGACTCCTGCGCTTCAGCCCGCGCCCGACCGCCCGATTCAAGCAGGTGCGCAAGTTCACCTACTCCGCATCGACGGAGTACGTCGAGAACCGTTCCGCGGGCGGTGTGGAGTCGCGGATCTCCGTGGGCCACTTCGACGCCGAGTTCCAGTCGAGCGACCGGTTCTCGATCGACGTCACGCGCGACTACGAGTTCCTGCGCCAGCCCTTCACGCCGCCGGGATCGCCGGCCCCGATCGCGGTGGGCGGCTACGACTTCGCCGACGTCGCGGCGGCGTACGAGTTCGGGGCGCAGCGCCGCGTGTCCGGCACGGTCACGCTGCGCGCCGGCGATTTCTACGACGGCACGATCCGCAGCATCACCATCGGGCCGAGCAACAACTTCTCGACGAGCCGCATCTCGATCCTGCAGCAGCTCGCGGTCGAGCCGACCTTCTCGATCGCGCGGATCGAGCGCGACGCCGGTGCCTTCACGACGCGGCTCGCGCGCGCCCGCGTGGACTACGGCTTCTCGCCGCTGATGTTCGCGAGCGCGCTGCTCCAGTACAGTTCCGGCGACCGCGCCTTCAGCACGAACCTGCGCTTCCGGTGGGAGTACGCGCCGGGGAGCGAGATCTTCCTCGTCTATGCGGACGAACGCGACATGACGCCCGACGGCGCCGTGCCGCCGCCCGCGGTGCGCGGGCTGCGCAACCGCGCCTTCGTCATCAAGGTCAACCGGCTGTTCCGCTTCTGAGGCGCTCGAGCGCCGCCATCGCGTCGGCGGCGCGCTCGGGCGGCACGAACAGGTGGTCGTGATGGATCGCGGCGACGACGTTGCAGGGGATGCCTTCGGCGGTCAGCGCGCGTGCCACGGCGGCGGTCATCCCCACCGCCTCGATCGCCGAGTGGACGTCGAGCGTGATCCAGGCGCACTCGGCGATGACGCGCAGGCCCGCCTCGCGCGCGGCCGCGGCGGGCAGCAGCACCGTCTCGCCTTCGGCTTCGCGGAACCAGCCGATCGCGACGTCGGGGATCGGCCGGTCGGCGGTGAGCGCGGCGTAGGCGATCCGCTCCGCGTTCAGGCGCGGGCGCAGCTCGCGGAGCAACTTCGACAGTTCACGGATCGGTTCACCGGTCGGCATCGGCTGAACGATGCGCGATATTCCAGCGGACGCAAACCACGGGACCCATGGACGCCCTGATCACCGGCCTGCACCACGTCACCGCCACCGTCACCGATGCGCAGGAGGACCTCGACTTCTACGTCGGGCTCCTCGGCCAGCGTCTCGTGAAGAAGACCGTCAACTTCGACAACCCCGGCGTCTACCACTTCTACTACGGCAACGAGGCCGGCGAGCCGGGCACGATCATGACGACCTTCCCGTATGCCGGGATGGGCGTGCGGGTCGGGCAGAAGGGCGCGGGCCAGGTGGACGTCACGACCTTCAGCGCGCCCGCGGCCGCGATGGACTTCTGGCGCGCGCGACTCACGGCGGCGAAGGTGCCGTTCGACGCGGCGCCGACGCCGTTCGGCGAGGAGGCACTGCGCTTCGACGACCCGTCGGGGCTGCGGATCCGGATCGTCGGCACCACGGGGGACGCGCGCGCGCCGTGGGTGCGTCCCGGGATCCCCGCCGACAAGGCGATCCGCGGCATCCACTCGGTCGCGATGAACGTGCGCGCGCCGCAGGCGAGCGAGCTGCTGCTCACGCGGATGATGGATGCGACCAAGGCGGGCGAGGCCGAGAAGGTCGCGCGCTACGCGATCGGCAAGGGCGGCCCCGGCGCGATCGTCGAGGTCGTGGACGCCAGCGCCGACGCGGGCGCCGTGAACGGGCTCGGCACGGTGCACCACGTCGCGTTCGCGGTCGCGTCGCCCGACGACCAGCGCCGCATGCAGCGCGAGCTGCGCGCGATGGGGCTGCAGGTCACCGACGTGCTCGACCGGCAGTACTTCACCTCCATCTACTTCCGTGAGCCGAACGGCGTCCTCTACGAGATCGCGACGCTGCCGCCGGGCTTCGCGGTGGACGAGCCGCTCGCGCAGCTCGGCACCGCGCTCAAGCTGCCGCCGTGGGAAGAGGCGCGGCGTGCGCGGATCGAGGACCTGCTGCCGAAGGTGGAGGTGCGATGAGCGCGCTCCCCCCGCACGCCGGACAGCCGGTGCTCCACCGCGGCCACGCGATCGCCGGCGCGCGCGCCGCCGTCGTGATGGTCCACGGCCGCGGCGCCTCGGCCCAGAGCATCCTCACGCTCGTGGACGCGATCGAGCAGCCCGGCATCGCCTACGTCGCGCCGCAGGCGCAGGGCGGCACCTGGTACCCGCTCGGGTTCATGTCGCCGACCGAACGCAACGAGCCCGGCATCACGTCCGGCATCAGCGTCGTGCACGCGCTCGTCGACGACCTCGTCGCGCAGGGCATCCCCGATGAGCGGATCGTGCTGCTCGGCTTCTCGCAGGGCGCGTGCCTCGCGGGGACCGCATTGCAGCGGCGGCCGCGCCGGCACGGCGGGCTCCTGATGTTCTCGGGCGGACTGATCGGGCCGCCGGGCACCGAGTGGAGCGCCGCGCCCGGGCTCGATGGCACACCCGTCTTCCTCGGCTGCAGCGACGTCGACGCGCACATCCCCGAGCCGCGCGTGCGCGAGAGCGCGGCGCACTTCGAGCGGATGGGCGCGCGCGTGACCTGCCGGATCTATCCGGGGATGGGGCACCAGGTCAACGAGGACGAGATCGCATTCGCGAACGACCTGCTCGCCGGCGTCGCCGACGTCGCCGGCTGAGCCGATGGCGGCGCGTGCGGAGGCGCCGTACGTTCGGGGCTCGTCACCCGGAGGCCGGATGCGTCCCACCCGTTCGTCCATCACCGGCGCGATCGCCTGCGCCCTGTTCCTCTCGGCCTGCGCCTCCGGTGGCGCGTCCACCGCGTCGTCGTCCACGTCGGCGGCGCCGTCCGACGGCCTCGTGAGCGCCTCCGCGGCGCGCCTCGACCGCTCGGTGCTCGAGGGTGAGCCGCTGCGGAGCCCCGAGTTCCGCACCGCGTACGACGCGGTCTACCGCCTGCGCCGCAACTGGCTGATCGACCGCGGCCCCGAGCGCGTGGACGGCGGGCAGACGCATCTGGTCGTCTACCTCGACGACATGCGGATGGGCGGGCCGGACTACCTGAAGGACATCCCGATCAACGGCGTCGAGTCGATCCGGTTCATCAACGGCACCGCGGCCTTCGCGCGCTGGGGCGAGGGACACGAGCGCGGCGTGATCGAGGTGAAGATGCTCCCCGCGGCGCGCCGGCCGCGCTGACGGCGCTCAGCGCGTCGCGCGCGTCGAACTGCGCTCGAAGACGCCGCGCGCGCGGTCCTTCCGCACGTCGTCCCACGGGAACCAGCGCCCGTTCATCGCGACGTAGACGCCGGGCGGCAGCACCTGCGCGAACGAGAGCGCGCTCCCGAGGTTGAAGAGCCCGTCGGACGAGCCGAACGCGAACGGCACCATCGCACCCGTGAGCACGACCGTCTTCCCCTTCACCGACGCCGCGAGCGCGCGCGCCGTCTCCACCATCGTGTCGGTACCGTGCGTGATCACCACCTGCGACTCGGCGCATCCCGCCGCCGCGCGCACGATCGTCGCCCGGTGCTCGTCCCTCATCTCGAGCGAGTCCATCATCATCAGGACCTCGATCGCGACGTCGAGGTGGCAGCGGCCGCGCTCGAGCACCTCCTTCAGGTGCGTCGAGCCGAAGGCGAGCGTGCCGTCGAGCTCGTTGTACTGCTTGTCGAACGTGCCGCCGGTGACGAGGACGCGGATGGTCATGCGCGGAATGTAGCTTTCAGCGTGCATTGCGCCCACTGCGCCCCGCGCGCGCCCCGATGAGGATCGTCGCCGGCAAGTTCGCCGGCCGCGACCTCGCGTCGCCGAACGACTTCCGCGTCCGGCCCACGGCGGAGCACGTGCGCGCGGCGCTGCTCGAGCTCCTCGCCGCCGACCTGAAGGACGCCCGCGTCCTCGACCTCTTCGCCGGCACGGGCGCGCTCGGGCTCGAGGCGCTCTCGCGCGGCGCGGCCCGCTGCGATTTCGTCGAGACGCGGCCGAGCTCGCTCTCGGCCCTCAAGTCGAACGTCACGCGCCTGCGCGTGAAGGAGCGCACCCGCGTCTTCAAGAAGGACGCGCTGCCGTTCGCGGCCGAGCTGGGCGAGGGTGCGTACGACGTCGCGTTCGCCGACCCGCCGTACGAGTCGCGGATGCTCGACCGCGTGATCGACTCGTGGGTGGCGAGGCGCTTCAGCCGCGTGCTCGCGGTGGAGCACGCGCGCACGCACGCGCTGCCCAAGGGCGCGCTCACCCGCACGTTCGACGACACTGCGGTCACGCTGTACCGGCTCGGCTGAGCCGGCCCCGGCGGGCCGCCGGGAACTCCGCCGGCAAAACGGGATTGTGGCGGCATGACGCTCACGGTCGGTGCGCTCTGGCGCTATCCGGTGAAGACCCTCGCCGGCGAACGGATCACCGAGGCGGCGCTCACCGCCGACGGCATCCCCGGCGACCGCCTCGTGCACGTGCGCGGGCCCGAAGGCGTGCGCACGTCGCGGCGGCATCATCGCCTGCTCGGGCTCCACGGCACGCTGTCGCCCGAAGGCGTCGCACTCGTGGACGGTCACCGGTGGGACTCGCCCGAGGCGCTCGCGCTGGTGCGCGCCGCCGCCGGCGACGACGCCTGGCTCGCGGCCTACGACGGCCCCGAGCGCTTCGACGTGCTGCCGCTGCTCGTCGCGACCGACGGTGCGATCCGCGAGTTCGGCCGTGACGTGCGCCGGCTCCGCCCGAACATCGTGATCGACGGCGTGGAGGGAATGGCGGAGCGCGAGTGGGAGGAAAGCGGCCTCGTGATCGGCGACGCCGTCGTCTACCTCGATTCGCTGCGTGCCCGCTGCCCGATGACCACGGTGGATCCCGACACGCTCGTGAAGGACCCGGCCGTGCTGAAGGACATCGGCCGCCGGTTCGGCGGCCGGCTCGCGCTGAACGCCGCGGTGCTGCGCCCCGGGCTCGTGCGCGTGGGCGACGCGGTGCGCTTCGAGCGCGCGCCCTGAGCGCGCGCC
>CAZIDS010000004.1:10773-40458 GCA_964537945.1 uncultured Gemmatimonas sp.
GTGGTCGGCGGGCGACGGTGCCTCGTCGCCTGCTCGTACGCGAAGGCGAAGCCGAGCAGCGCGGGCTCGCTGAACGGGCGGCCGAGGAACTCGAGCCCCGCGGGGAGCGAGTCGGTCGAGAAGCCCATCGGGACCGTGATCGCGGGCCAGGCGAGGGTGGGGCTGAGCCCGCGATTGTCGCCGCGGCCGTAGCCATCGGGCGCGCGCGGGTTCGTCAGCACGTCCGCCGGGATCACCGACGGCGGCGCGTCGTAGGTCGCGTAGATGATCGCGTCGAGCCGCTGGTCGGCCATCAGCTTCAGCATCGCGATGCGCAGCTGCTCGCGGTACAGCATCACCGCGCCATAGTCGGCCTCGCTGGTCGAGCGGCCGACGTACTCGATCAGCGCGCGCGCCCGGGTCGGCGTGACGCCGCCGGCGAGGAGGATCTCCTTCAGCGTCTTGTACGGCGCGTTCGGGTGCTGCGCGAGGTAGGCGTTCGTCGCCTCCTCGGTCTCGAAGTCATTGCCGACGCGCCGCCCCGGGATCGTCGGCGTCGTGAGCGAGTCCACGATCACCGCGCCCTGCGCCTTGAGGTCGGCGATCGCGCGCTCGAAGAGCGGCGAGACCTTCGCGTACTCGGCCGCGTTGAAGCGCGCGATCGAGTCGCGGCGGGCAGCGGCCGTGTCGGCGCGCGCGGCCGAGTCGGTGCGCGCGGCCGGCGGCGGGTCGCGGCGGATCCGGAGGACGCCGATGCGGGCGCCGCGCAGCGCGGTCGGCTTGAGCGCATCGGCATAGCTGCGCGGCACCTGGCCGACGCTGTACGCGGTCACGGGGTCGTTCGCGTCGTAGCCGGCGATGACGTCGAGCACGCGCGCCGCGTCGGCGACGGTGCGCGTCATCGGGCCCATCGTGTCCTGCGTCGGGTTCGCCGGCAGCATCCCGTGGCGCGAGACCAGCGGCAGCGTCGGGCGGAGCCCGACGAGGCTGTTCACCGCCGATGGGCCGCGGATCGAGCCCCCCGTGTCCTCTCCGATCGCGACGAGACCGAAGTTCGCCGCCTCGGCGCTCCCGGACCCGCCGGACGACCCGCTCGGGTTGCGCGTCGGGTCGTATGCGTTGCGGATCACGCCGGCGGCCGAGCTGAGGTAGCGCGCCGCGAACTCGCCCATCGTCGTCTTCGCGAGGATGATCGCGCCGGCGGCCTGCAGCCGCGTGACCGATGTCGCGTCGCGCTGCGGCACGAAGTCCTTGAAGAGCGCTGAGCCGTAGGTGGTCGGCATCCCGCGCACCTCGATCTGGTCCTTCACGAGCACCGGCACGCAGTGGAGCGGCCCGCGTGGCTTCCGGTCGCGCAGCGCCTGGTCGAGCGAGTCCGCGATCGCGAGCGCGCGCGGATTCACCGTCTGGATGCTGTTCAGCGCCGGCCCCTGCTTGTCGTAGGCAGCGATGCGGTCGAGGTACGCCTGCACGAGCTGGCGGCAGGTGAGCTTCTTCGCGTCGAAGGCGGCCTGCACCGACGGGATCGTCGCCTCCATCACGTCGAACTGCTGGGCGCGGAGGAGCCCCGGCCGGGCGGCGAGCGCCAGCAGCGCGAAGAGCGCGACGAACACCGGCGAGGCGGAGCGGAGTCTGGTTCGCATCCGCGGAACCTACGGCGCGACGGTCTAGGGCGCGACCGCGATCACGCGTTCGTACTTCACCTTCCCATCGTCACCGGTGACGCGCAGGACCCAGCGGCCGGGGCCGGCCGGCGTGAAGCGCGCGTCGAAGGTCTCGCCCACGTTCACGCTCATCCGCGCCGGCGCGGGCACCGCGCGTGCCGGCGGCAGGTCCCAGCCGTCCTTCGCGATCGGCGTCCACTCGGCCAGCGTCGAGTCGCGCCACATCTCGAAGAGGAACGGCTCGGCCGGCGCGATGTCGATCATCCGGATGCGGATCGGCTGGCCCGCGCGTGCCGCGAGATCGGCGTCCTTCCGCCCGCCGTTCACCGTGTAGCCCTGGTCGGTCGTGAAATCCTCGGCCGCCACCAGCACGAGGTCGCGCGCGGGATCGTAGCGCTCGCCGGGCGGCAGCACGATGAGCGCGCCGTACAGGCCACCCGTGATCTGCTCGATGTCGTTGAGGTGCGTGTGATAGATGAACGTCCCGGCGCGCTTGAGCGTGAGGTGCGCGGTGAACGACGCGCCCGGCGCGATCGCGGGCGCGAGGTTCGCGCCCGAGCCGCTCCACCCCGCGACGCCGTCGGAGTAGCTCTCGAGCTCGAGGCCGTGCCAGTGGATCGCCGTCGGCTTGTCGGTGGCATTGCGGACGACGATGTCGGTCGGCTCGCCGCGCGTGAGCACGATCAGGTCGCCGGGCGCGGCGGGACCTTCGCCGACGCCGACCGACGGCGGCGTCAGCGCGCGCGCGTCGCGCGCGATGCGCATCGAGATCGGACGGAAGTGCATCGTGTCCACCTCGGCGCCGGCGACCACCGTCGCCGAGAGTGTGCGCGCCGGACGCGGCGCGGCGCGCACGCGCCCGCGCGGCCGCGCCGTGAGCCCGATGATCAGCCCCGCCATGTGCGTGCGCGGGTCCATCGACATCATTTCGTGCGCCTCGGGCGGCGAGTCGAGCCGCGCCGCCGCCGCGATCACGTGGTACGCGAGGTGGCAGTGGAAGAGCCAGTTCCCGGGCGTCTCCGGCGAGAGGGTCATGCGCATCGTCGAGCGGCTCTGCATCAGCTCGGTGACGACCATCCGGCGCGCGTCAGGGGCGTAGAGCGTGTCGCGCCGCGCGGTGCCGCGCGCGTCCACGCGGAAGTACATCCCGTGCAGGTGCATCGGATGCGGGCGGCTGGTGGCGTTCACCACGCGCCAGTGCAGCGTGTCGCCGACCGTCACCTCCACGCGCTCCGTGTGCGGCCACGAGCGGCCGTTGATCGCGATGGCGTTGCGGTAGCCGCCCTGGGCGGTAGGCGCCCCGAAGATGTTGAGCACGAACACCCGGTCGTCGGCGGTCTCGCCCGGCTCATCGACGACGATCGCGCCGCCAAGCTGCTCCGTCTCGACGACACCGCGCACCGCCGTCGACCGTGCGCCGTACAGGAAGGTGCCGGACTGGGCGAGCGTGAACTCGAACGTGCGCGACGCGCCCGGCGCGATCGGTGGCCGCACGGTGTCGCCCGGCGCCTGCACACCGAAGCCGAGCATCCGCACCGTCGAATCGGCGAGCGCGTTGCGGACCGTCAGGCGGACCCTCGTCCCTCGCGGGGCGCGGATCATCGGTGCGGGGATCGTCGGCGCCTTCCCTTCCTCGGCGAAGACCGGGAGCTCGACGTGCGGGCCCGCCGAGTCCTCAGGGCACCAGCGTGCCATCGTCACCACGAGGTCGAGCGTGAGCACGCCATCGCGCAACGTGCCCGCGGGCACGCGATTGTCGTTCGGCACGACGCGCGGGAGATCGTCGGGCGCCGACGAGGCGGTGCGCGACCGGATGGGCGCCGGACCGGACAGGCCGGCGGCGAGGAGGGAGACAACCGTCCATCGGGCAACGGGATGCGACAGGTACCGCATGCGCGCCTCCTAGCCGTGTCCAGCTCGCGGCTCGGCGCGGAACGTACGAGTCCAGGGCGGGCGCGGTAAGGGCCGCGCGCTACGGCGCCGGCGGCATCGGGAACGGCTTCGTGTGTCCCGGATGCACGAGCCGCGCGCCCATCGCGCGCAGCCGCGCCCAGCTCGCACCGACCACCTCGGCCGCGGCCTCGTCGGCGAAGCGCTCCAGCGTGAGGTCGCCGATGAAGCACTCCCCCGAGTCGAGCACGAGCGACACGCTGTCATCGGAATGCCCCGGCGTCGCCACCACCTCGCCGGCGATGCCGATCGATGCAAGCAGCGCACGCGACTCGTCGCAGCGCTTCACGATGTTGCCCTGCGGTGAGATGTCGGTGTAGTGGTCGGCCGGCTTGATGTGCTGCTTCATGAGCGGGATCGCATCCACCTGCTGCTCGAAGACCAGCAGCGGCATCCCGCGCGCCTTGAGGTCCTGCGCGCAGCCGGCGTGGTCCATGTGGTAGTGCGTCGCGAAGCCGTAGCGGACCTCCTTCAACGGCACGTCCGCGCGCTCCATCTGCTTCAGCAGCTCCTGCACCATTCCCGGCCACCCGAGGTCGACGAGGAGGCGCGACCGCCCCGCGCTGACGACCCAGAAGTTGGTCGAGCGGTAGCCGACGTTGACGATCGTGGTGGGGGCCATGATGCGGGGAATCTACCGGGCGCGCCGCGCGCCGACTGGTCCCGCGCGCGTCGGTGAGGCATCATCCGCACGTGCGATCGTTGCGGATCCTCCCCATCGCGTTCGCGACGGCCTGCGCGGGCTCCCCCACCGGTGACGGCGGTGATGGCCTGCGGCTCGCCGTGCGCGGCGGTGACATCTCCGCGCTCGCGCGCATCGAGCAAGGGGGCGCGGTCTTCCGCGACGGCAACGCGGCCGTCGGCGCGATCGCGGCGTTGCGCGCCCACGGCGCCAACACGTTCCGGCTCCGGCTCTTCCTCGCGCCGAACCAGGACGAGGTGCAGGTCAACGACCTCGCCTACACCGTCGCGCTCGCGAAGCGCGTGACGGCGTCCGGCGCGCAGCTGCTGCTCGACTTCCATTACTCCGACACCTGGGCCGACCCCGGACATCAAGTGACGCCGGCCGCGTGGGCGGCGCTCGGCATCGACGCGCTCGAGGACACGGTCGAGGCGTACACGGCTCGCGTGCTCGACACGCTGCGCGCGAACGGCGCGCTGCCGCGCCTCGTGCAGGTCGGGAATGAGATCGACGGCGGGCTGCTGTGGCCGGTCGGGCAGATCACCGCCGACACCGCCTCGCACACCCGCTTCGGCCGGCTGCTGCGCGCCGCGGCGCGCGGCGTGCGCGGCGCGTCCACGCCCGCCGACAGCGTCCGCATCATCGTGCACTTCTCGCAGGGCGCCGACGTCTCGGGCACGCAGTGGTTCTTCGATCTCGTCGGCACGCAGCAGGTGGACTACGACATCGTCGGGTTGAGCTATTACCCGTGGTGGCACGGCACCATCGCGCAGCTCGCCGCGAACCTCGCCAACGTCTCGACGCGCTACGAACGGCCGGTGCTCGTCGTCGAGACGGCATACCCGTGGAACAACGCGTGGCCGCCCGACGGCCCGTACACCGGCACGATGCCGTGGGGCTTCACGCGCGGCGGGCAGGCAGACTTCCTGCGCGACGTGATCGAGACCGTGACACTCGTGCCGGGCGGCCGCGGGCTCGGCGTGCTCTGGTGGTATCCGGAGTCGGTGCCCGTGCCCGGGCTCTTCGTGTGGGGAAGCGGCGCGCTGGCGCTGTTCGACGGGTCAGGACGGATCCTCGAGGCGGCGGACCTCTTCGGCCAGGCGTTCCCGCCGCCACCGTGAGCACGGGCGATCCCTGACGGCGCTTATCCCGCCGATAAGCCTTCCATAAGGCGCAGCACCCACCGTCGGTCCGTTCGAGAGCGTCACACCCTCTTTCCGGACCCGGCCATGCCCCGCACCCGATTCGTCGCGCTCGCGCTGCTCCTGCTCCCGATCACGGCGGCACGCGCCCAGGAGTACCAGGTCGCGCTCGCGGTCACCCGCGCCTCGACGCACTACAAGTTCACCGACGCGAACGGCGACCCGGCCCCCTACCAGCCCGAGGCCAGGTCCGCCTTCGCGCCGAGCCTGTTCGGCGACGTGCAGGCGCCGATCCTCACCGCGTTCGACGTTCGCCTCACCATCGACGCCGGACTCCGCTGGCCGCTCGGAAGCGATGTCGGCGTGATCTTCGGCGGACTCGGCGTGGCACGGCAGATCGAGGATGGATACGTCGGCCTGCACTATCTCGCGAGCGGGCAGGTGAACGGCACCGCGGTGCTCGGACAGGACTGGAACATCAGCGCTGGCGGGATCTACGCGGTGGTCCGGCGTGGCCCCTATCGCTTCGACGTGAAGCGGCTGGTGGATCGGGACCTCTTCCATAGCAGCTACGGCACCGATGTGCGGACCTTCTCGGATCTCGCGCTCGCGGCGCGCTACGGGAAGGTGGGTGTCGAGATCGAGCGTTGGCGCGACAAGATCGACGCGGCGACCGGCGTCCTGTCGCTGAGCGACTTCAACCGGCTCAGCGTCTTCGTCTCCTTCGGACAGTTCGAGGCCGGGCGCCGCTAGGGACGCGGCGCGTCCCTCCCGGCCCAGCGCGCCCGCAGTGCCCGCCACGCCGCCAGCCGTTCGTTCGCCGACGCCACCATCGAGGCCGTCGGCACGGCATCCGCGTCCTGCAGCGCGTCGATCACCCCCTGGTGCGCGGTCGCGGTGCGCGTGAACTCCTGCTCGAACTCGCGCGCCCCCGCCGCCTTCGCCGAGTCGGCGAGCGCGCGCGCCTCGAGGAGCGCGTCGTAGAGCGCGATCGAGAGGTCGTACTGCTGCTGGATCGCGGCCGCCGGCGTCCGCACGCGCGGGTCGAGGCGCACGCGGAACGTCTTCGATTGCGATGCCCCGTCCACCGTGAGGCGCGCGGTGTACGTGCCCGGCAAGGCCCACGGTCCCTCGGGCTCGCACTTCGTGTTGAACGGCGTCGCCGAGATGGGGAGCGAGCAGTCGGTGGACGGACGCGCCCAATGGAGGTCCCACGTGTAGCGTTGCAGCCCCGCCCTCGTCGACGGCACGGTCGGCGGCCGGAACCACCAGGCCGGATGGTTCGCGTTGTCCACCGGCGCGGGCGTGGGGTCGCTGCTCCGGTACGTGCGCATCACGCGCCCCGCCGCATTCAGGATCTCGAGCGTCACCAGCTGTGCGTCGCGCGGCAGGTAGTAGTCGATGATCGCGCCGTCCGGCGGGTTCTCGGCGCGCGGCTCGTCGGGCGGTACCGGCGTGTCGGTGTACATCGAGTAGCGCACGCGCGTCGCCAGCGCCGGCGCGAAGAGCGTGAATGGCGCCGTCTCCGCCGCGGCGGTCCATTGCCGCAGCGCGGTGATGTCATCGAGGATCCAGAAGCCGCGGCCGTGCGTCCCCACGGCGATGTCGTCGTCCTTCACGATCAGGTCGCGGATCGAGATCGCCGGCATGTTGAGCCGCAGCGGATGCCAGTGGTCGCCGTCGTCGAGCGAGAACCACACGTGGTTCTCGCTGCCGGCGAAGAGCAGGCCGCGCCGCTTCGTGTCCTCGCGGATCACGTTCGTCGGCGCGTCGGGCGTGATGCCCGTCGTGATCTCGGTCCAGGTGCGACCGCCGTCACGCGTGCGGTACAGGTGCGGCCGCAGGTCGTCGAGCCGGAACGTGTTCACCGCCGCGTAGGCGACGTTCGCGTCGAAGTGCGACGCGTCCATGATCGACACCTTCCACCACGGGCCGAGCTGCGGCGGCGTCACGTCGCGCCAGGTCTTCCCGTTGTCGCGCGTCACGTGGATCAGCCCGTCATCGGTGCCGGCCCAGATCGTGTTCGAGTCCACCGGGCTCGGCGCGATCGTGTACACCACCCCGCGCCGCGTGGGGCGCGCCGCCGGCGTGTCGCGGAACTTGCCCACCGAGGCCGGCACCTCCCACGTCTCGCGCGAGAGGTCGCCGCTCAGCCGCGTCCAGTTCCGCCCCTCGTTCACCGTCTGCCAGACGACGTTCGTGCCGTAGTAGAGCTTGCGCGGGTTCGTCGGGGAGAAGAGGATCGGCATCGTGCGGATGCCGCGGAAGTAGTCGGGCGCCGCCGGAACACCCGCGGCGGCCGGCGCCGGCGGACCGAACGCGCGCGGCCGTCCCGCATTCGGGCTCACGTTCTGCACCTGCCCCGTGCGCCGGTCGAAGCGCACCACCGTGCCGCCGTAGTAGATGTTCGGGTCGAGCGGGTCCGGCGCCACGTAGCTGTACTCGCTCGCGCCCACCGGACGCCAGTCACGGTACGTGATGCTGCCGTCGTTGCCACGGCTCGCCACGCACGCGGACCCGGACTCCTGCTGTCCACCGCAGAGGTTGTACGGCCACGCGTAGTCGGCGCTCACGTGGTAGAACTGCGCCGTCCCCTGGTTGTACCACGAGCTCCAGCTCTGGCCGTCGTTCACGGTGATCACCGCCCCCTGGTCGCTCACGAGCAGCTTCACGTCCGGGTTGTCGGGATTGATCCACATCCGCTGGTAGTCGTCACCGCCGGGCGCGCCGCGATACGCGCTCCAGGTGCGGCCACCGTCGGTGCTTCGCCAAGCGACGACGTTCATCGTGTACAGGATGTCGGCGTTCTTCGGGTCGACGGTGATCGAGGCGAAGTCGTCGCCGCGCCCGTAGTACCGGTTGTCGCTCGCCGTCCGCGTCCAGGTCGCGCCCGCGTCGTCGCTGCGGTAGATGCCGCTCTTCGCGCCGGCCGTCGCGGTGAGATAGATGCGGCGCGGGTCGCTCGGGCTGATGCCGAGCCCGATCCGGCCGAGCCCCTCGGCCGCCGTCGGCAGTCCGCCGGCCAGCTGCGTCCACGTGGTGCCGCCGTCGATGCTCTTGAACAGTCCGGAGTTGCCGCCGGCCCACGCGGCGTTCTCCCACGGACCCTGCCGCGCCTCCCAGAGCACGGCGTAGACGGTGTTCGGGTCCCCCGGCGAGAGCACCACGTCGGCGCCGCCGGTGTTCTCGTCCTTGTAGAGCACCTTCTCGAACGAGCGTCCGCCGTCGGTCGAGCGGTAGATGCCGCGCTCCGCGTTCGCTCCGTACGGATGGCCCAGCACCGCGACGAAGATGCGGTCGGGGTTCCGCGGGTCGATCGCGATGCGCGGGATCTGCTGACCGTCGCGCAGCCCGAGGTGCGTCCACGTGCGTCCGGCGTCATTCGAGCGGTAGACGCCGTCGCCCGTCGAGAGGTCGGGACGCTGCAGGCCCTCGCCGCTCCCGACGTAGATGACGTTGGGATCCGACGGCGCGACCTCCACCGAGCCGATCGAGCCACTCGGCATCGCGTCGAAGATCGGCGCCCAGGTGCGGCCGTAGTCGGTCGACTTCCACACGCCGCCGTTCGTCGCGCCGATGTAGAAGACGTTCGGCTGCTGCGGCACACCCACCGCGCTCTTGGTGCGGCCGGCGCGGAACGGGCCGATGTGCCGCCAGCGCGGCCCCTGGATAGCGCCGCTCGGGAAGGTCGCCTGCGCGAACGGCGCGGCGGCGGGGAGGACGAGCGCGACGGCGATCGCCGCAGCGCGAAGGATCGGGAAGCGTGACACGCAGGGCCTCGGGCCGTTCAGTGTCCCCTGAAGTTCCTCGCGCGCGCTCCGATGTCCAGCGCCGCCCACCTTGCGGTCGCCGGCGGGAGCGATGAGCGTACGCGAATGCCTGACGCCGACATCTCCCACGTCTCCGACACCGCGCGCTGGGTGGCGACCTATCGCGCCCACGAGAGCGAGCGCGCGGACGCGGTCTTCCACGATCCGTTCGCGCGCCGCCTCGCCGGGCCGCGAGGCGAAGCGATCACGAAGGAGATGGACCGTCGCTACGCCGCCGACTGGCCGATGGTCGTGCGCACGAAGGTCATCGACGAGGTGCTGCTCCGCTGCATCGCCGACGAGCGCATCACGCAGGTGCTCAACCTCGCCGCCGGCCTCGACGCGCGCCCGTGGCGGCTCGAGCTCCCGGCTTCATTGAGATGGGTGGACGTCGACCACGCGGTGATGCTCGACGAGAAGACCGCCGAACTGCGCGACGAGCCGCTGCACTGCGACTACGAGGCGGTCCGCCTCGACCTCGCCGACCGCGACGCGCGGCGTACCCTCTTCGCGCGGCTCGCCGCCGGCGGGCATCGCACGCTGGTGATCACCGAAGGCCTGCTCGTCTACCTCGACGCCGCCGCCGTGCGCGACCTCGCCGACGACCTCGCGGCCGCGCGCGGGTTCGACCTCTGGCTGATGGACCTCGCGAGTCCCGCGCTGCTGAAGCTCATGGAGCGCAGCTGGGGCAGCGCGGTCGCGAAGGGGGACGCGCCGTTCAAGTTCGGGCCCCCCGAGCACACGGCGTTCTTCGCGCGGCACGGCTGGCGCGAGCGCGAGTGGCACTCGATGGTCGAGAACGGCCTGCGGCTCGACCGCATCTTCCCCTTCGCGCGGATCTGGATGCTCGTCGGCCGCTTCTTCTCCGCGAGGAAGCGGGAAGAGTTCCGGCGGTTCTCGGGGATGGCGCTGCTCGAGCGCGCCTAGCGCTCGCGGCGCCCCATCAGCGCTTCCATCCGGGGGCCGCGAACGGCCATCATTCCCGCATGGCCCTCACCGCCACCCTCCATGCGTTCGACGTCGCGCTCAACGATGTGGACCGCGGCGTCTACGAGCAGCTCGCGATCAAGGCCGCGTGCCATCCGTCGGAGAGCGAGGACTACCTCCTCACGCGCGTGCTCGCCTACTGCCTCGAGTACACGGACGGCATCGCGTTCTCGAAGGGCGGCATCTCCGACCCCGACGATCCGCCGCTCCTCGTGAAGGACCTCACCGGCGCCTGGCGGAGCTGGATCGAGATCGGCGTCCCCGACGCGTCGAGGCTGCACAAGGCGAGCAAGGCGAGCCCGCGCGTCGCGCTCTACACGCACCGCGAGGAGCGTACGCTCGCCACCGCCTACGCGGGCCAGCGGATCCACCGCGCCGAGGCGATCGAGGTGCATTTCGTGCCGCGCGAGCTCCTCGAGGCGCTCACCGGACGACTCGAACGCCGCAACGCCTGGTCGCTGACCGTCACCGACAGGCAGCTGTACATCGAGACCGGCGGCGAGACGCTGTCAGGGGAACTGCGGACCGTCCCCCTCCCCGCTTAGTGCTCGCGGGGCCGCGCGCCGGAGGCCAAGTTGGTGGCGGCAACGCCGCGCCAGCCGCGGACGTATCACCACTCGACCCCAACACTGAGGCCCGTTCGATGCGCCGGTCGTTCCTCCTCGCTTCCGCCCTCGCCCTCGTGACCATCGCCGCGTGCAAGAAGGCCAGCGGCGCCGAGGCCGCCGCCGCACCCGCGCCGCGCGCCCCCGCGACGCCGGCCGGCGTCACGCCGCAGTCGATCGCGATGGGCGACTCGATCTTTCACAACGGCGCCTGCCAGCGTTGCCACGGCGCGACCGCCGAAGGCGCGCAGAACGGGCCCAGCCTCGTCTCGGGTCCGTGGCTGCACAGCACCGGCAAGTTCGAGGAGATCGTCGCGACGATCACCAACGGCGTGCCGCGCGCGCAGATGAAGGACCAGACGCGCCGCTTCCCGATGAACCCGCGCGGCGGCCCGATGAACCTGAACGACGACCAGGTGAAGGCGCTCGCGGCGTACATCTGGTCGATCTCGCGCAACAAGACCGCGCCGGCGGGCTGAGCCGCTAGTCGCCGGTCCGCACGGTCGTCGCCGGCTCGAACAGCACGACCTCCACTTCCTCGTCCGCGACGGGACGGTGCTCCGTCCCGCGCGGCACGACGAGGAAGTCCCCCGCCCCGAGTTCCACGGTGCGGTCGCGGAACTCCATCCGGAATCGCCCGCGGTGCACGAGGAACATCTCGTCCTCGTGCCGATGCTGGTGCCAATGGAACTCGCCGCGGAACTTCACCGCCTTCACCTGCTGGCCGTTCAGTTCCGCGACCACCACCGGCGACCAGTGCGCGGTGATCTCCGCAAAGGCCGCCTCGAGCGAGATGCGGAGTCCCGCGTTCATCGTCGCGCGCTCAGATGTAGCGCGCGACGGCCATCGCGACCGCGGTCGCGAGCAGCAGCCAGGTGGAGAGGTTCCCCGACCATTGCGCCCGCGCGCGGAGCCGGCCCATCTCGGCGTCGATCGCCTTCTGCCGGTCAGGCGAGGCGCCGGCTCGCTCGGCCCCGAGCTTGCCCACCTTGTCCATCGACGGCCGCACGATGCCGAAGCCGAGGACCGTCGCGATGATCGCCAACACGGCACCGGCGCCGAACGTCTGCCCCATCCGCGACTGGAAGTACCCGGGGCCATTGTTCGCCGAGACCACCATCATCAGGCGGAGGCCGGCGAGGATGGTGATGATCGCGAGTGCCGGCAGCACCACCAGCATCTTCCGCTTCTGCAGGCCGGCCATCACCGGCCCCCCGGCGGGACCGAGCTCGGTGAGCGTCGGGATGACGAAGAACGTGTTGTAGGCCGCGAAGCCCACCCACAGGATCCCGCCGACGACGTGGACGAGGCGCAGGGCGATCAGTTCAGCGTGCATGCCGATGCTCGGAGAGAAGGAAGCCCACGGCCACGGCGTATACCGCGGCCGCCAGCAAAGGTACCGTCGTCACGAGCGGGTCGCGCGCGACCAGCACCGCCGCCGTCAGCACCGTCGTCGTCCCGAGCGCGAGCACCGCGTAGCCGCGGCTCCGGTAGAGCCACGCGTAGCCGAGGAAGTGCGAGCCGAAGAGCGTCGCCATCACGTACGGCACCCACTCCGGCGAGACGCGGTGCACGAGGATGATCACCGGCCAGAAGAGCAGCTGCATCGCGTTGAACAGCAGCCCGAGCGGCGTGAGCGTCGGGCTCTTCGCGAAGAGGTCGCCGCCGAACGCGCGCGTCAGCAGCAGCCCCACGGGGAAGACGGCACCGGTCGAGATGTAGCTCCACAGCAGCGCCGACTTCAGCGGCATCGTGCGCGTGAACGCCGCGACCGCCAGCCAGAAGAGCATGCCGGCGATCGGCATCCCGACGCCGCGCGCCGTGAGTCCCGCGAGGCGCGCGCGTTCGGAATCGATCGCGGCCGCCACCGGCACGGGCGCGAAATGGTCGGGGTCGTCCAGGCGGAACGTCGGGTTGGCCATCGTCGTCGGGTTGGGTCGGCATTCCGTACGACGCACCCCCCGCCCTGTTTCGACCGCCCGCCGCCTAGAGCGTCTCGAGCGCCATCGTGCCGACGGTCCCCGTCGCCGGTGCGACCATCCGCCGGTGGTAGTCCACCTGGCCGAGGTGATACGCGAGGTGCGACGTGAGGTGCGTCAGCCAGCGCCGCGTCGGCAGCCGCTTCCCGCCCACCTCGATCGGATAGATCGCGTCCATCTGCGCGGCCGTGAGCGTCGGGAAGACGCGATTCGCCTCGGCGATCGCCTGCCGCAGCCCCGCCGCGAGTTCCGCGCGCGGCACGCCGCGGCGGCTGAACTCGGCGTCGCGGTCGCGAACGTACGAACTCCCGCCGAGCACCACGCCGATGAAGTGCTGCACGTTGCCGGCGAGATGCAGCGCGAGCGTCCCGCCTGGGTTCGCGATGCCCGGCACCGCCCGCCAGGGCCCCTCGTCGTCCGGATACGCGTTCACCTCGCGCACGAGCGCCTCGAGGTCGCGTACCATCACCGTCCGCAGATCGTCAGCATTCATATGGGTGGCCTCCGGTCCGACGAATCGGCGGCCCCAGCGATAGGTTCCGGCTGCACCCGCGCGCTCCCACCGCCGAGGGCCAACCGATGCTCGTGACGCCCCGCCCGATCAGCGTCGTCCGCACGCTCCGCATCCACGCCATCATCCTCGGCGCGTCGGTGACGTCGCTCTGGGCCGTCTTCGCGGTGGACACCCTCATGGGCGATGCGCTGCTCCGCTACGGCGTGATCCCGCGGACCACGAGCGGGCTCTGGGGGATCCTCTTCGCGCCGTTCCTCCACGCGAACCTCGCGCACCTCGTCGCGAACACCGCATCGCTGCTCGTGCTCGGGTGGCTCGTGATGCTGCGCGACCCGAAGCACTTCGCGCTCGTGGCGCTCTGCGCCACGCTCGGCGGCGGGCTCTGCGCGTGGCTCCTCGGCGCGGGGAACTCGGTGCACATCGGCGCGAGCGGCGTGATCTTCGGGTTCCTCGGCTTCCTGATCTTCGCGGGGTGGTGGGCGCGGAGCTTCGGCAGCATCGCGCTGAGCCTCGTGACGACGGTACTGTGGGGCGGGCTCGTGTTCGGTGTGCTCCCGGGAACGCCGGGGATCTCGTGGCAGGAGCACCTCGGCGGATTCCTCGGCGGCGTGCTCGCGGCGCGGCTCTTCTCGCGCGACACGTCCACGGTCGCGCGGCTGAAGAAGCTCGGGCTGGCCTGACGGTCGCGGAATGCTTCTGCGATTTATCCGGCTGATATTGACAGATATTTATTACCCGGTTACAATATGGCCACTTGTACCCGGGTTTAACCAGTGCACGCTGCCCCGAACAGATCGGAACCACTCGCACGGATCGTGATCGCGTTCGAAGGCGATCGCCGCATCGCGCTCGGACCGCTCCCCGACGTCGCCCGCGCCGCGAAGGTGGCCGAGCTGCGCGGCTTCGCTGGTCCGCTCCTCGCGTTCGACGTCCACACGAGCGAACCGGTAGAGCTCGACCTCCGCGGCAGCATCGATGAGGTGGTGCGGCGGGCGGCGCTCTCGCTCGTGAGCCCGGTCGTTCCCGACGCCGACGACGTCGAGGGCCCCGCGCGCGGGCGCGGCCGTCCGCGTCTCGGCGTCGTCGGCCGCGAGATCACGCTCCTTCCGCGCCATTGGGATTGGCTCTCGTCGCAGCCGGGCGGTGCGTCCGCCGCGATCCGCCGTCTGGTGGACCAGGCGCGCGTGTCCAATGCGGGAAAGGACCGCCGCCGTCGCGCGCAGGAGGCCGCGTACCGGTTCTTGACCGCGACCGTCGGTGATCGTCCCGGATTCGAGGAGGCGACGCGCGCCCTCTTCGCCGGCGACGCGGGCCGCTTCCATTCGCTCTCGGAGAGCTGGCCCGCCGACCTTCGCGACCACGCGCGCCGCCTCGTCGACCCCGTCTTCACCTCCGCCGAACCGAACGATGCATGACCTGACGCAGGGCTCCATCGCGAAGCACATCATCCGGATGTCCGTCCCGATGGCGATCGGGATGGTCTTCCAGACCGCGTACTACCTCGTCGACCTCTACTTCGTCGGCCGGCTCGGCGACGCCGCGATCGCGGGCGTGGCCGCGGCGGGCAACGTGCAGTTCATCGTGATGGCGCTGACGCAGGTGCTCGGCGTCGGGACGATGGTGCTCATCGCGCACGCGGCCGGCCGGAAGGACCAGGCGGACGGCAACATGGTCTTCAACCAGAGCCTGCTGCTCGCGGGCATCGCCGCGGTGATCGTCTGGGTGGGCGGCTGGCTCTTCACCGACGCCTACCTGCGGACGCTCGCCGCGGACGAGGCGACGCTCGCCGCGGGCCGCGCCTACCTGCTGTGGTTCCTGCCGGCGCTCGGGCTGCAGTTCGCGATCGTCTCGATCGGCTCGGCGCTGCGCGGCACCGGCATCGCGAAGCCGACGATGGTCGTGCAGGTCCTCACCGTCGTGCTGAACATCATCCTCGCGCCGGTGCTCATCGCCGGCTGGGGCACCGGCCGCCCGATGGGCGTCGCCGGCGCGGCGCTCGCGAGCTCGATCGCGGTCGTCTTCGCCGTCGTCGTGCTGCTCGGCTACTTCTACAGGCTCGAGCATTTCGTCGGCGTGGACCGGCACCTGCTGCGCCCGCACTACGCGACGTGGAAGCGGATGCTGCGCATCGGCGTGCCGGCGGGCGGCGAGTTCGCGCTGATGTTCATCTCGATGGGCGTGATCTTCTTCATCATCCGCGATTTCGGCGCCGCCGCGCAGGCGGGCTTCGGCGTGGGCTCGCGCGTGATGCAGGCGATCTTCCTGCCGGCGATGGCGATCTCGTTCGCCGCCGCGCCGATCGCCGGGCAGAACATCGCCGCCGGGAAGTACGACCGCGTGCGCGCGACCTTCATCGAGTCGGTGAAGATCGGCAGCGTCGTGATGCTGCTCGGGACCGCCTTCGCGCATTGGCGCCCCGAATGGCTCATCTCGATCTTCGCGAACGACCCGGCGACGATCGACGTCGCGGTCGCGTTCCTGCGCACGATCTCGTGGAACTTCGTCGCATCCGGCATCGTGTTCACCTGCTCGGGGATGTTCCAGGCGATGGGCAACACCATCCCCTCGGTGATCTCGACGGCGGTGCGCCTCGTGGCCTTCACCGTGCCGGCGCTGATCCTCTCGTCGCAGCCCGGGTTCCACCTGCAGACGCTCTGGTACATCTCGATGATCTCGACCACGCTGCACGCGTGCTTCGCGGTGTGGCTGCTCTCGCGAGAGGCGGCGAAGCGGCTCAAGGCGCCGGCCCCGATGCCGCCGGTGGCGGCCGAAGGCGCCGCGGCCTGACCTCACCGCTTCCTCACACATGAAGGGCCCCGTCGCGGAAACCCGCGGCGGCGCCCCTCGGTACTGAGCGCGTGACGGTCCCTCTCACGGAACGGGTAACGCACGCATGAATCGCCCGACGCTCCTCGCCGCTGCCGCAGCGCTCGCCCTCATCGGTGCCGCCGCGCAGCCGCGCACGCCGCAGGCCGCCGTCGATGAACTCCTCGCCGCCGACCGCGCCGCCTCCGCGGCCGCCGAGCGCACCAACCTGATCGACGGACTCACCGCGATGATGGCGCCCGACGTCGCGATGCCGGTGCCCGGCCGCGGCTTCGCCGATGGCGTGGCCGCCGTGCGCGGCGAGCTGCAGCGCGACACGCTCAACGCCTCGTCGCGCGTCTCCTGGACACCGATCCGCGGCGGCATCTCCGCCGACGGGCTGCACGGCTTCACGTTCGGCTTCGTCACCGTGACACGCGCCGACGGCAGCCTCATCGGCAGCAAGTACCTCGCCTACTGGGTGAAGGGCGAGGCCGGATGGCGCGTCGCGGCCTATCGGCGCAACCGCCGCGCGCCCGGCGCGACCGACCTCACGATGCTCGCGCCGTCGCTGCCGGCCGCGCTCGTCGCGCCGAACCGCGACGCCACGGCCATCGCGACGCTGCGCGAGTCGGTGATGCAGGCCGAGCGCGATTTCGCGAAGGAGTCGCAGTCGGTCGGGCTCAAGGCGGGCTTCGCGAAGTTCGGCAGCGCCGACGCGGTGAACATGGGCGGCGCGAACACGCCGGGCTTCACGCTCGGCAACGAGGCGATCGCGGTCGCGGTCTCGCAGGGCGAACCGGCCACCGGTGGCAGCTCGGTGGACTGGGGCCCGGACCGCGCGCTCGTCGCCACGAGCGGCGACCTCGGCGTGACGATCGGCTTCATCTGGCCCAACGCCGAGCCGGCGGCGGGGCAGACGAAGCCGCGCTTCCCGTTCTTCACGGTCTGGCACCGCGCGGGGCCGGGGCAGCCTTGGCGATACATCGCTGAGTAGGGATCCACGGCGCCTGCGGATCGGAGGCGCGCGTGGCAGTCCGACACACGACGGAACGGTTGGCCGGGGGGCTGAACCCCTCGACCAACCGTTTTCGTATCGGGCCTGTCCAACCGACGTCCCCCCCGTTTCGGAGACGGTGCGATGTTGAAGCAGGCCTCCTCCCTTCTCGCCGCCGCGCTCGTCGCGGCCTCACTCCAGGCCCAGGGCACGCCCGCCGCGCGCAGCACGAGCGCCGCGACCGGCGGCCCGTCCCCCGTGCCCGCGCCGGCCGAGGCGCGTCGCACGGCCGAAGCGATGCGCATCGACGGACGCAGCGACGAGGCGGTGTGGCGCGATGCGCCGCGCTCCGGCGGCTTCCGCACGTTCGAGCCGCGCGTGGACGCCGACCCGACCTACCAGACCGAGTTCCAGGTCGCGTACGACGAGAAGAACCTGTACGTCTTCGTGCGCATGTTCGACGCGCACCCCGACAGCATCATGCGCGCGCTCTCGCGCCGCGACGTGCGCGGGCCGTCGGACCAGATCAAGCTCCTGATCGACTCGTACGACGACAAGCGTTCGGGCTACGAGTTCGCGGTGAACCCGGACGGCGTGCGTCGCGACTACTCGATGAGCAACGACGGCGACGAGGACGATTCGTGGGACGGCATCTGGGAGGCCGGCACGACGGTGGACTCGCTCGGCTGGACGGCCGAGTTCCGGATCCCGCTCTCGCAGCTCCGCTACGCGAACACCGAGGAGCACACCTTCGGCTTCGGGATCTGGCGCGACCTCGAGCGCATCCGCGAGCGCTCGGCCTGGCCGCTCTGGTCGCCGACGCGACAGGGCATCGTGTCGCAGCTCGGCCGGCTCACCGGCCTGCGCGGGCTCACCACGGCGCGCCGGCTCGAGGTGACGCCGTACGTCGTCGCGAAGGACCAGAAGGTGCCGGGCCCGACCTTCGACCGGCAGGACAAGTTCACCGTCGGCGGCGACCTCAAGTTCGGCCTCACGCCGAACGTCACGCTCGACGCCACGGTGAACCCCGACTTCGGCCAGGTCGAGGCCGACCCGGCGGTGGTGAACCTCTCGGCGTTCGAGGTCTTCTTCAATGAGCGCCGGCCCTTCTTCGTCGAAGGGAACGGCTTCTATCAGTTCGCGCTGAACTGCTACATCGTCGTCGACTGCTCGACGAACGAGGGGCTGTTCTATTCGCGGCGCATCGGCCGCTCGCCGTCGCTGCGCGGCAACTACGGCAACGCATCCACCGCGACCGCGACGCCGATCGCCGCCGCGACCAAGCTGACCGGCCGCACCAGGGGCGGGCTCTCGTTCGGCATCCTCGACGCGGTCACGCAGCGCGTCGCCGGCGTCGCCGACCAGACGGTCGAGCCGCAGACCAACTACGCGGTGCTCCGCGCCAACCAGGATCTGCGCGGCGGGCAGGCGGGCATCAGCTTCATCGCCACCGCCGTGAGCCGCTCGAACGACGACCTCACCGACCCGTTCCTGGCGAACGGCGCCTACACGGCCGGCGTCACCGCGCGCAACCGCTTCGGCAACCGGAACTACGAGGTCAACGGGCAGCTCGCCTTCTCGCGCGTGGACGGCACCGCGCCGATGATCCACCGCCTGCAGCGCAACTCGGTGCACTTCTACCAGCAGCCCGGGGACGACCACGACGTGGACTCGACGCTCACGTCGCTCACCGGCAGCGCGGCGCAGATCAAGGTCGGCAAGTACGGCGGCGGCATCACGCGCTTCGAGTCGAGCCTCGTGCGGCAGTCGGCGGGCTTCGAGACGAACGACCTCGGCTTCCTCCGCCGCGCCGACCTCGTGAACTGGAGCACCTGGGGCGCGCTCACGTGGCGCGAGGCGAAGTGGATCTACCGCTGGGCCCAGCTCAACGGCAACCACTGGGTGGCCGCCAACACGTCCGGGGCGCGCTTCGACCACGGCGTGAACTTCAACGGCCACATGGGCCTGCGGAACAATTGGGACATCCACCTCGGCGGCACGCTCGCCAACGTCTCGAACGTGGACTGCGACCGCTGCACGCGCGGCGGCCCGGTGCTCCGCCAGTCGAAGGGCTTCTATCCCTGGGGCGGCTTCAACTCCGACGGCCGCAAGCCGATCCAGGGCGGCATCTGGTTCAATGCCGGCCGCGGCGACGAGGGCAACTCGCACAACATCGGCTACAGCCCGTACGTCAACTTCCGCTTCGGCACACGCGCGACGCTCGGCCTCAGCGCCGGCTACAACGAGAGCGTGGACGACTCGCAGTGGTACGGCAACTTCACCACCGCCGGCGTCACGCACTACAGCGTCGCGCACCTCGAGCAGACCACCGTCTCGATGAGCGTCCGCGCGAACTACACCGCGACGCCGCTCCTCACCTTCGAGTTCTACGGCGCGCCCTTCGTCTCGCACGGCCGCTACTCGGACATCCGCGAGGTGAGCGCGACGCCGACCGCCGACCGCTACGACGACCGGTTCGTCGCCTACGTGCCGCCGCCGGGCAACGACCTCGCCTTCAAGTTCGCCCAGCTCCGCGCGAACGCCGTCGTGCGCTGGGAGTACCGCCCCGGCTCGACGCTCTTCGTCGTGTGGCAGCACGGCAAGGAGTACTTCCACAACAGCTTCACCGACCAACCCTGGACGCAGGACTACGGCGACCTCTTCTCGCGGCAGCCCGACAACACCTTCCTCGTGAAGGTCGCCTACTGGCTCAACCGCTGAGCTGAGCGCAGCGCCGGCACCAGCGCGGGGCCGCGCGTCAACCGACGCGCGGCCCCGCGCGTATCTTCCCGTGCGTTCCAACCACCCACAGTCCCGATGACCCATCCCATCGCCCGACGGATCGCCGTCGCCGCGCTCGCCGCGGCCGTCGCGGTCCCCCTCGGCGCGCAGGCGCCCACGGCCGGGTACCACTCGGCCCAGCGCCTCGCCGCCGCCCTCGACTCGATCGCCCGCAGCAAGCCGGGCGTCGTCACCGTCACCACCATCGCCACCTCGCCCGGCGCTCGGCCCGTGCAGCTCGTGCGGATCGGCACCGCCGACGACAAGCCGGCGGTCCTCGTGCTCGCCGGCGCGCACGGCCCGCAGCTCGCGTCGAGCGAGGTCGCGCTGCGGCTCATCCGCGAACTCGTCGCGCGCGCGGGCACGCCTGCCGGCGCGGCGCAGACGGTCTACGTCGTCCCGCGCCTGAACCCCGACGCGGCCGAGGCCTTCTTCGCCCCGGTGCGCGCCGAGCGGCGCGGCAACGACGACAAGGACGACGACGACCGCGACGGCGCGGTGAACGAGGATGGCCCGGATGACCTCAACGGCGACGGGCTCATCACGATGATGCGCGTGAAGGTGGACGCAGGCGGCGAATGGATGCCCGACCCGGTGGACCCGGCGCTGATGCGTCGCGCCGATGCCACCAAGGGCGAGCGCGGCACCTACCGTCTCTTCGTCGAGGGCAAGGACGACGACGGCGACGAGCTCTTCAATGAAGACGGGCTGGGCGGCACCGACATCGCGATCAACTTCGCGAACAACTACGCCTTCTTCGTCCCGGGCGCCGGCCAGCACGCGTTCTCGGCGCCGGAGTCGCGCGCGATCGCCGAGCTCGTCACGGCGCGCACGAACATCGCCGCAGTCTACGTGCTCGGCATGCAGGACAACCTCGTGAAGCCGTGGGAGGGACGCACGATCCCGGGCATCGCGGGCAACCCGCAGGGCACGAGCGCCGGCGGCCCGCTCACCTCGTCGGTCCCGGGCGACAATCCCTGGTTCGCCGAGGTCTCGCGCCGCGCGCCGCGCTTCGTCACGGGCCAGGATCCGGCCGCCGGCCCCGACGCCGGCGACCCGCTCTCGTGGGCCTACTTCCACATGGGCCGCTTCGCGTTCGGCTCGCGCGTCTGGTGGCCCGGCCGCGCGCCCGCGGACACGGCCGCCGGCCGCCGCGCCCCGACGCCCGACCCGATCGCCGCCGAGCGCAACGACTACCGCTGGCTCAAGGCGAACAGCCCGGCCGGCTTCGTCGAGTGGACCACGGTGAGCGGCTACATGATCGACGGCAAGGCGGTCGAGGTCGGCGGCTTCGCGCCCGGCGCGACGCTGAACCCGGCCGCCGCGACGCTCGACTCGCTCGGCCGCAAGCAGGCGGACTGGGTGGTCGAGCTCACGAAGATGCTGCCCAGCGTCGCGCTCACGTCGCCGGTGAAGGTCGAAGCGGTGGGCCCGCGCACGTGGCGCCTCTCGGCCGAGGTCGTGAACAACGGCTTCCTGCCGACGAACGCGGCGATCGGCGTGCGGTCTCGCCTGCCGATGCGCGCGAAGGTCGAGCTGAAGCTCGGCACGGGCCAGTCGCTCGCGAGCGGGCGCCGGCTCCAGTACATCGACGCGCTCCGCGGCAGCGGCAGCGTGCAGAAGTTCGAGTGGATCGTCGTCGGCGACGCGAACGCGACGCTGACGCTGACCATCGGCGCGCCGAACACCGGCGGCGCCACCGAGACCATCACACTCCGCGCGAGGTAATGCCCGTGCGTTCGCTCCTTCTCCTCGCCGCGGCGCCGTTGGCGCTGCAGGCCCTCCACGCCCAGACGCCCGTGGCGCCGCCAGCCACGCGCGCGACGCAGGCGCCCGTCGCCGGCGCGCTCGCCGGCCTCGGCTCCCCGCCGAACCCGAAGGTCGCCGTCGCGTGGGACCGCTTCTATGACCACGCCGGCATCGCCGAGATCGCGCGCCGCCTCGGCGCCGCGCATCCCGGCTTCGTGAAGGTCGGCACCATCGGCAAGAGCACGCAGGGCCGCGAGATGACGTTGCTCACGGTCACGAACTTCAGCGTCGGCGACGCCGACAAGAAGCCCGGGATGTGGATCGACGGGAACATCCACTCCAACGAGATCCAGGGCGCCGAGTTCTCGCTCTACACGGCGTGGTACCTCGCCGAGATGGCGGACCGCGTGCCGGCGGTGGACTCGCTGCTGCGCAACTACGTGCTCTACATCGTGCCGTCGATCAACCCCGACGCGCGCGACCACTTCATCCACAAGCCGAACACGGCGAGCTCGCCGCGCACCGGCCTCTCGCCGCGCGACAACGACGGCGACGGTCGCACGGACGAGGACAACCTCGACGACCTCAACGGCGACGGGAACATCACGCAGATGCGCCGCCGCAACGTGAACGGCCGCTTCAAGGTGAGTCCCGAGGACCCGCGGCTGATGATCCCGGTGCTGCCGGGCGAGCGCGGCGAGTACGACCTGCTCGGCCAGGAGGGCTTCGACAACGACGGCGACGGCTTCGTCGACGAGGGCGCCGACGGCGGCTACGACCCCAACCGCAACTGGCCGTGGCGCTGGGCGCCGCAGTACGTGCAGGGCGGCTCCGACCCGTACCCGACGTCGCTCGTCGAGACGCAGAACATCATCCGCTTCGTCACGGCGCACCCGAACATCGCCGGCGCGCAGAGCTACCATAACTCGGGCGGCATGCTGCTCCGCGGCCCCGGCGTCCCGCAGGACGAGTACCGGCCGCAGGACGTGCAGGTCTTCGACGTCATCGGCCGCACCGGCGAGGAGATCCTCCCGGGCTACCGCTACATGATCGTGTGGAAGGACCTCTACACCGTGTGGGGCGGCGAGCTCGACTGGTTCTACGGCGCGCGCGGCATCCTCACGTTCTCGAACGAGCTCTGGACGCCGTTCCTCTACTTCATGAAGCCGGACCCGGATGACGGCCCGTTCAACCCGAACGCGCGCCGCTACCAGACGACGGAGTCGCGCTTCAACCGGCTCCTGCTGATGGGCGAGGCGATGGTCGAGTGGCAGGAAGTGGACCACCCGCAGTACGGCCGGATCGAGGTCGGCGGCACGAAGAAGAACTTCGGGCGCGTGGAGCCCGGCTTCCTGCTGCAGAGCGACGCGCACCGCAACTTGATGTTCACGCTCTTCCAGACATCGCAGATGCCGCTCGTCGCGGTGGACTCGGTGACGGTGCGCAGTCTCGGCAACGGGCTGAGCGAGGTGACGGCGGTGGTGCTGAACACGCGCCTCGCGCCGACGCACACGCAGCAGGACCTCGAGAACCGGATCACGCGGCCGGACCTGGTGACGCTCGCGGGCGGGCGCGTGGTGGCGGGCTTCATCGTCGACAACCCGCTGAACGGCGATGCGACGGAACAGAAGCGCGACCCGGCGACGATCCGCGTGCGGAACATCGCGGGCAATGGCCTGGTGCGCGTGAAGTGGATCGTGCAGGGCACGGGGCCGTTCACGGTCACCGCGGACTCGGAGAAGGGCGGACGCTCGGCGCGCACCTCGCGCTGAGCCCCCTCAGCAAGGCAGAAGCCCGCGCCGGGTCTCCCGGCGCGGGCTTCTGCGTGCGGCGCAGTCCCGTCAGACGACGATGTTGAGCAGCCGGCCCGGCACGAGGATCACCTTCTTCGGCTCCCCGGTGATGAACTTCCCGATCGCCGGGTCCGCCTTCGCGGCGGCGAGCGCGGCCTCCTGCGTCACCGTCTTCGGCACGACGACCTTGCCGCGCGTCTTGCCGCCGACCTGCACCACCAGCTCGATCGTGTCGCTCACCAGCAGCGACGCGTCGTAGCGCGGCCATCCGGCGTCGAAGACGCTCTCGGCGTGCCCGAGCATCTCCCACAGCTCGGCCGCGATGTGCGGCGCGAACGGCGACACGAGCTGCACCAGTGGCTCGACCTCGGCACGATGGCACGGCCGCTCGCCCTTCCGGAGCGTGTTCATGTACTCCATCATCGCCGCGATGGCCGTGTTGTAGCTCAGTGCCGGCACGTCCTCGCCGACCTTCTTGATGGTCGCGTGCAGCTTGCGCATCACCTCGGCGTCGGGCGCGCCGTCGGCGCGCGCGTCGCGCACCGACGCCCAGAGCCGGTCGAGGAAGCGCTTCACGCCGCTGATGCCCGCGTCGCGGAAGTCGCCGCCCTCCTCGAAGGGCCCCAGGAACATCAGGTAGGTGCGGAACGAGTCCGCACCCCACTGGTCGAGGTACTCGTCGGGGTTCACGACGTTGCCCTTCGACTTCGACATCTTCGCGCCTTCGCGGATGATGAGGCCGTGGGCGCGGAACTTCGTGAACGGCTCCTCGAACTCGAGCAGCCCCATGTCGTGCAGCACCATCGTGATGAAGCGCGAGTAGAGCAGGTGCAGCACCGCGTGCTCGTTGCCGCCGATGTAGGTCGTCACCGGCAGCCACTTCTTCGTCGTCTCGCGGTCGAACGCGACGTCGTCGCGGCCCACGCTCGGGTAGCGCAGGAAGTACCAGGCGCTGTCGAGGAAGGTGTCGCTGACGTCGGTCTCGCGCCGCGCCTTCTTGCCGCAGTTCGGACAGGGCACGCGGTACCACTCCTCGTGGCGCGCGAGCGGCGAGACACCCGAATCGTCGGGCTTGAAGTCGGCGATGTTCGGCAGCACCACGGGCAGGTCCTTCTCGGGGACCGGCACGGTGCCGCACGCGTCGCAGTAGATGACCGGGATCGGCGGGCCCCAGTAGCGCTGCCGCGAGATGCACCAGTCGTGCAGGCGGTAGTTGGTGACCGCCTGCCCGGCACCGGCGCCTTCCAGCCACTCGGTGATCGTGCGCTTCGCGGTGTCCACCGGCATCGCGTCGAACCGTCCGGAGTTCACCAGCCGCCCGTCGCCCACGTAGGCCTCGCCGCCGAACGGCGTGTGCGCATCCTGCCCCTCGCCCGCGACGACGCGGACGATCGGCAGGTCGAACCTCGTCGCGAACTCGAAGTCGCGCTCGTCGTGCCCCGGCACGGCCATGATCGCGCCCGTGCCGTACTCCATCAGCACGTAGTCGGCGACCCAGATCGGGATCAGCGCGCCGGTCGCCGGGTTCACCGCGAAGGCGCCGGTGAACTCGCCCGTCTTCTCCTTGTTCGTCTTGCGCGTCACGATGTCCTGCTTCGCCGCGCGCGCGCGGTACTCGGCGACCAGCGACTGCTGCAGCGGCGTCGTGACCTGGTCCACCAGCGGGTGCTCGGGCGCGAGCACGAGGTACGTCGCGCCGAAGATCGTGTCGGGGCGCGTCGTGAAGACCTCGATCACCGGCTCGTCGGCGCGCATCTCGGTCGTGACCGAGACCATCGCGCTGCCGGCGTCGGCGAGCGCGTCGATCACGCGGAAGCGGAGCCGCGCGCCGTCGGAGCGCCCGATCCAATTCCGCTGCGCCTGCTTCGTCGTCTCCGACCAGTCGAGCCGCTCGAGGTTGCCGAGCAGGCGCGGCGCGAAATCGGAGATCCTGAAGAACCACTGCTCGAGGAAGCGCTGCTCGACGAGCGTGCCGCAGCGTTCGCAGTGGCCCCCCTCGACCTGCTCGTTCGCGAGCACGGTCTTGCAGGACGGGCACCAGTTGACCGCGGCCGCCTTCTTGCGCGCGAGCCCCTGCTGGTAGAGCTGCAGGAAGACCCACTGCGTCCACTTGTAGTAGGCCGGGTCGGTCGTGTCGACCGAGCGCGTCCAGTCGACCATCAGGCCCGCGCGGTCGAGCTGGCGGCGGAAGTTCGCGATGTTGCTGGGGATCAGCTCCATCGGGTGGCGCCCGACCTTCAGCGCGAAATTCTCCGAGTGGATGCCGAACGCGTCATAGCCGAGCGGCTCGAACACCGCGTGGCCTTGCAGGCGCTGGAATCGCGCATAGATATCACAGCCGGTGAAGGCGAAGAGGTTCCCGACGTGCAGCCCTTCGGCCGACGGATACGGGAACATCATCAGCGCATAGAACGGCGCCTGGCCGCGCGCGATGTCCGTCCGGTTGGTCTGGCGCTCGGTCCAGCGCTGGCGCCAGCGCGCTTCGACGGCCGCCGGCTCGTAGCCGATCGGTTCAACGGGTGCTGTCATGTCTGTGGATGGGAATCTGAGCAATCTATCCGCCCCGCTCGCGGGCACCAAACCGGCTGAGGCCGCTCCCGAGGGAGCGCGCGCGCACGTCATCGACCGCCTCTCCGCCTGGTGCGCGATCGGCGGACTGGCGGGCTTCACGCTCCTCGTCGTGCTCTTCTGGCCGCGCGTCGCCGCGATGGCGCAGGGGCGGAACCTCTGGCTCCTCATCGGCCTGGCCGTCACGCTCGCCGTCGGCGCCTCGGCCGCGGTCTTCCGCTGGCTCATCTCGCCGCTCGTCGGGAACCAGATCGCCTCGCTCGCCGACGTCGCGGAGGCGATCAGCAGCGGTGACCTGACGCGCGAGTCCGACGCGATCCGGCAGGGCGGCCAGCTCGGCCGGCTCGCCCGCGCGATGTCGCAGATGTCGCTCGAGCTGCGCCGCCTCGGCGCGCTCATCCGCGAGAACGCGGCCGAGACCGCGCGGCGCTCCAACGAGATCACCGGCGGCACCGAGCACATGGCCGCGGCCGCGTCGGGGATCGCCGAGACGGCGAGCGGGCTCAGCCAGCAGGCGGGCGAGATGGCGGACACCATCCGGCTCCTCTCGCTCGACGCGAACCGCCTCAACTCCCTCGCCGGCAACGTCTCCGAGGGCGCCGGCGACGGCATCGCGCGCAACCAGCGGCTCAAGGCGCTGGCGAGCGAGAGCCACGAGCGCCTCGACGAGGGCGCGCGCCGCCTCGACGCGCTGCTGCTCGACGTGCAGGCGAGTGCGCAGGCGACGGAGTCGCTCGCGACGGCGAGCGACCAGATCAGCGGCTTCGTCACGCTGGTGCAGAAGATCGCGCGGCAGTCGAAGCTCCTCGCGCTCAACGCGGCGATGGAGGCCGCGCGCGCCGGCGAGCAGGGCAAGGGCTTCGCCGTCGTCGCGAACGAGGTGCGCCGCCTGGCGCAGAGCAGCGCCGAGGCGGCCGAGCACACCGACCAGCTGATGCAGGAGCTGATCGCGCAGATGGAGACGGCGCGCACCGCCAGCGCGCGTTCGCTCGCGACGGTGGAGTCGGTCCGCGCCGCGACCACGCACGGCCGGCAGGCCTTCACGCAGGTGGAGGTGGCGGTGGACGCCGCCGACGAGTGGGTCGGCACGATGGCCGGCACCGCGGCGTCGGGGAAGTCGCTCGCCGCCGAGATCACGGCGAAGCTCGACTCGCTGAACGCGGGCACGAGCTCCTTCGCGAACGCGATGCAGGACGTCGCGGCCGCGTCGCAGGAACAGTCGGCGTCGACGCAGGAGATCGCCGCCGCCGCCAACGCGCTCGTCAACGCCGCGGACAAGGTGAGCGGCGCGGCGCAGGCGTTCGGCGCGTAGGGGAGAGGGAGCCGGGGGGAGAGAGGAGGAAGGGTTGCGGGGTGGGATGAGGGATGCGTGGGCAGGGAATCGACAGGGGGAGGGAGCGCATTCGCGCCCCTCCCCCCTCTCACTCATCCCTCTCCCCCTCTCATCCTGCAGCTCCCCTCCCTCCGCATCCCTTACCAGCCCCCGCAACCCTCGTCCCTCTCCCCCCTCGGCTCCCTCTCCCCTACCTCGAGGGGCGAGGGAGGAGGGACACGCACTTCTCGAGCCGCGCCCCGCGCTCGTCGCACACCGCGAACTGCGCGCCTTCGTACAGCGTCGCCGAGCCGTAGCGGCCGTCCTTGTGCACCGCGTAGAACTGGATGTCGAAGTTCGGCTTCCCGTCGGGACGCAGCAGGCGCGCCTCGGTCATCGCGACGAGCCGCTCGAGCGTCTTGAGGCAGGCCTGCGCCGGCGCGAGGCCCTGGCGCATGAACTCCACCGTGAGGAAGGCGCCGCAGACCTTGATGTTCGCCTCGCCGCGCCCGGTCGAGCCCGCCGCGCCGACGGTGTTGTCGCAGTACTGCCCCGCGCCGATCACCGGCGAGTCGCCGATGCGCCCGGGGATCTTCCACGCCATCCCGCTCGTCGTCGTCACCGAGGAGATGTCGCCGCGCGCATCGACCGCGTTCATGTTGATCGTGCCGGTCGTGAACTTGATGGCGACGTCGTCGTCGTGGTCGAGCCAGGCATCGTCCTTGTTGAGGCGCGCCTTCCAGCGGAGCCAGTCCTGCCGCGTCTGCTCCGTGAGGAGGTTCTGCTCCTTGAAGCCCATCGCGAGCGCGAACCGCTTCGCCCCCTCGCCGACGAGCATGATGTGGTCGGTGTAGTCCATCACCGCCTTCGCGACGAGCGACGGCGTGGCGATGTCCTCGAGCGCGCCGACCGAGCCGGCGCGCCGCGTCGGCCCGTGCATGCAGCTCGCGTCGAGCTGCACGACGCCGTCGGCGTTCGGCAGCCCGCCGATGCCGACCGACTGGTCGCTCGCGTCGAGCTCGGTGATGTTAACGCCCGCGATGATCGCGTCGAGCGTGTCGGTGCCGCCGGTGATCCTGTCGAACGCGACCTTCACTCCGCGGAGGCCGTTCGCGCTCGCGATCACGACCGGTCTCGCCGCGGTGAGGCGGGAGGCGGGAGCGGCCGCGGCGGCCGAGGGCTTGAGGGAGAGGGCCGCGGCGGCGGCCGCGGAGGAGGCGAGGAAGTCGCGACGGGTCGGCATGGATTCGGGAGCGAGTGGAGCGAACCTAACGCTTTTCGAGGGGAGAGGGATGAGGAGGGGGGAGAGGGATGAGGGTTGCGGGGTGGAGAGAGGGATTCGGGGGGAGGGAACCTGCAGGTGGAGAGGGGGGAGGGAGACGAAACGACGCGGCATGAAGGCGCGTGATGGCGGCTGATCGCGAACGTGTCCCAATGTGAGGGATGGACACTCGCGACACGTGGGATCCGCTCGACCGCGTGCAGGCCTATCAGCTCGCGCTCGCCGCCGTTCGAGAAGGCCGCGAGGATGCCAGGACCCTCGCGGGCAAGGCCGAGTGCCGCGATGTCGCGCCGCAGCTGCTGCGGGCGCTGGGCTCGATCGCGGCGAATGTCGCCGAAGGCTACTCGCGCGGTACGGCAGCCGATCGCCGGCGATTCCTCGAGTATGCGCTCGGATCCACCCGCGAGAGCATCGTGTGGTACGAGACGTCGGGCCACGAAGCCGCCTCGCCGCGCGTCGAGCGCCTCGTGATGATCCGCCGCCTGCTCCTGACGATGATCCGCAACTCGCGAGCGCAATCGGGCACCGCGCGCGAGTCGATGCGCTAGCGTACGCGACGACCCTCCCCTGCGCCTCCCGTGCGCCTCCTCTCCCCCTCCCCTCCACTACGTCAGACGCGTCCCTTCCCACCGCGTTAGACGCGGCTCCCCCCAGTGCTTAAAGTGAGGGGGTCTCAGACCCCCTGCTCCAAGTTCGGACCCCCCTGTTCCAAGATCGAACCCCCCTGCTTCCAGGTGAGACCACCCTGCCCAGCTGCCCTGCCATAAAGTCAGACCCCCTCTACCGCAAAGTTAGTAGGCCTAGTGCGGACCCCGCAACGAAGCCTGACCCCCCAGTAATTCAGTACAAATCTGATGTGCAAATTGAATAACAGCCTCACGAAATTGAAATATTGTAACGACTTTTTATGTACCGAAAATGCACTAAAACACCTATTCACATCTGTATTTTCAAAAATTTTCCAGGGGTTACACCCCCGGACCCCCGCTGTATAAGGGGAGGGGAGGGAAAGGGGGAGGAAGGGATGGGAAGGGAAGGGAAGAAGGGCAAGGATAGGAGGGACCCCCCTGCTATCGGTTTCCACTTT
>CAZIDS010000005.1:0-36339 GCA_964537945.1 uncultured Gemmatimonas sp.
CCGCTCACGCTCGTCATCATCGTCGCGCTGGTCATGGTCCAGCGGCACGGGACGCACCGCGTCGGCGTGCTCTTCGGGCCGCTGATGCTCCTCTGGTTCGTCACGATCGGGGTCCTCGGCCTCGTCGAGGTGGTGCGCCACCCGTCGATCCTCGCGGCGATCAACCCCGTGTGGGGCGTGCGATTCTTCGCGATGCACGGCTACGGGGGGTTCATCGCGCTCGGCGCGGTGGTCCTCGCGGTCACCGGCGCCGAGGCGCTCTACGCCGACATGGGACATTTCGGGAAGCTCCCGATCCGCACCGCCTGGTTCTGGCTCGTGCTTCCCGCGCTCGCGCTCAACTACCTCGGGCAGGGCTCGCTGCTCCTCCGCGACCCGTCCGCGGTCGAGAACCCCTTCTTCATCCTCGCGCCGCGCGCCCTGCTCTACCCGGTGATCGTGATCGCGACGGCGGCGGCGATCATCGCGTCGCAGGCGCTGATCTCGGGCGCGTTCTCGCTGACGCAGCAGTGCATCCAGCTGGGGTACAGCCCGCGGCTGACGATCATCCACACCTCGGCGCGCGAGTTCGGCCAGATCTACGTGCCCGAGGTGAACATGGCGCTCGCGGTCGGCACCGTGCTCGTCGTCCTCGGCTTCCGCTCCACGGGCGCCCTCGGCGCGGCCTATGGCATCGCCGTCACGGGGACGATGGCCATCACCTCGATCCTCTACTTCGCGATCAAGACCGACCGCTGGAAGGAGCCGCTGGCCGGCGCGATCGGGCTGACGGCGATCTTCCTGACCATCGACACGGCGCTCCTCGGCGCGAACGTCGTCAAGATCGCCCACGGCGGCTGGGTGCCGCTGCTCCTCGGCGCCGTGCTGTTCACGATGATGACCAGCTGGAAGCGCGGCCGCGACATCCTGCGCGAGCACGTGCTCGACATCGCGCTGCCGCTCGAGACCTTCCTCGAGGACATCAGCCGCAAGTCGATCCACCGCGTCGCGGGCACCGCCGTCTTCATGACCTCCGAGTCGGCGGGCGTGCCGGTCGTCCTGTTGCACCACCTCAAGCACAACAAGGTGCTGCACCAGCGGGTCATCCTGCTCTCGATCGTCACCGACGACGTGCCCGAGGTGCCGCGCGACGAACGGACGCGCATCGAGGCGCTCGGCCAGGGCTTCTTCCGCGTCGTGGCGCACTACGGCTTCATGGAGTCGGCCGACGTGAAGGAGGTCCTCCAGAAGTGCCGCGACTCGGGGATCGCGACGCGCGCCCTCGAGACGAGCTACTACCTCGGACGCGAGCAGCTCATCGCGAGGCGCGGCCCGTGGAAGAAGGGCGCCCTCACCATGAACATCTTCCGCAAGAAGCTCTTCTCCATCATGAGCCGCAACGCGCGGTCGGCCACCGAGTACTTCCAGCTCCCGCCGAATCGCGTCGTCGAGCTCGGGACGCAGATCGAGTTCTAGCCCGCCCGGCGCGCCCCCACCCTCCCCGCGCCGTCACCGCACGCCCTCCCTCCCGCACGCGCATGCGCCGACTCCTGCTCGCCCTCACGCTGCTCCTCCCCGCCGCCGCGGCCGCCCAGCGCGCGCCCGTCGACTCGCTCCGCGACGACCGGAACTTCTCCTTCTACGCGAAGGGGCCGTACCGCCAGGGCATCCCGCGTCCCGAGCAGGTGCTCGGCTACGACGTCGGCAGCTGGCACACGCAGTACGCGCAGCAGGAGCGCGTGCTCCTCGCCATCGCCGACGCCGCCCGCGACCGCGTCCGCGTCGAGGAGATCGGCGTCACGAACGAGCGGCGCACGATGCGCATCTACCTCGTCTCGACGCCCGAGAACATCGCCCGCCTCGACGCGATCAAGGCCGACCTCGACCGCCTCGCCGACCCGCGCGGCGCCACCCAGGCGCAGATCGACGCCGTGGTGGCGCGCACGCCGGCCGTCGTCTGGTTCTCCGGGTCCGTGCATGGTGACGAGGTGCCCGGCTTCGAGGCCTCGATGCAGCTGCTCTACCACTTCGCCGCCACGGAGAACCCGGCCACGCTCGCGCTGCTCAAGGACGCGATCGTGATCATCAACCCCGCGTCGAACCCCGACGGCCACGAGCGCTTCTCGGTCTGGAGCAACTCGATCGCGGTCGGCTCGCCGGAGCGCCAGGCGATGGAGCAGCAGCGCGGCCAGCCGTGGGCCATCAGCGGGCGCTTCAATCACTACCGGTTCGACATGAACCGCGACCTGATGGCGATCACGCAGCGCGAGGTGCAGGCGATCACCGGCGGGATGCTGAAGTGGCACCCGATGGTCACCGCCGACCTCCACGGCTACGTCTCCACCTACTACATGGCGCCGGCCGCGCGCCCGGTGAACGCGAACATCTCCGGCTGGCCGATGAAGTGGAGCGAGCTCATCGGGCGCGGTAACGCCGCCGCCTTCGACTCGCTCGGCTGGCTCTACAACGTCCGCGACGCGTTCGACCTCTACTATCCGGGCTACTACGACTCGTGGCCGGCGCTCAACGGCGCGATGGGCACCACCTACGAGACCGACGGCGGCCCGGCGCTCCTCAAGCGCCGCGAGGACGGCACCCTCCTCTCGCTGCGCGACGGCGTCGCCAAGCACTACGTCGCCGCGGTCGCGACCTTCGAGACCTCGGCGCGCAACCGCGCCGACCTGGTGAAGGACTACGCCGCCTTCCGCGCCCGCGCGATCGCCGACGGCCGCAGCGGCGCGATGAAGCGCGTCGTCTTCGTGCCGGGCTCCGACCCGGCCCGCGCCGCCGAGCTCGCCGCGGCGCTGCTGCGCGCCGGCATCGAGGTGACCCGCACGACCGCCCCGCACGCGAGCGCCCGTGCGCACGGTTACACCAGCGACGGCGTCGCCGCGCGCACCTTCCCCGCCGGCTCGTACGTCGTCGACCTCGCCCAGCCGCAGGGGAAGCTCGCCAAGGCGGTGCTCGAGGCCGACCCCGTGCTCGACTCGGTGTTCGCCAGGAACCAGCTCGACCGCTTCGCGCGCAATCGCGACCGCTCGACGAACGGCAACGACACCGAGGGCTACGAGTTCTACGACATCACAGCGTGGGCCCTGCCTGTCGCGTTCGGCGTCGAGGCCTGGTGGACCGAGGACATCCCGGCCGTCGCGATGAACCCACTCACCCTCGCCAACGGCGTGCGGATGAATGGCGAGGTGCTGCCGCACGCCGTCGCCGGCGGCGTCGTCGAGGGCGCCAATGCGACCTCGGCCTACCTCTGGCGCAACGACCGCAACGGCGCCGGCAAGCTCGCCGCGCAGCTGCTCCAGGAGGGCTACCGCGTGGCGATCGCGGCCGAGCCGCTGCAGACGGGCACGACCACGTGGCCGCGCGGAACGTGGGTGGTCCGCGTCGGCCGCAATGACGCGACGCTGGGGGCGCGGCTCGACCGCCTCGCGAAGGAGGCCGGCGTCGAGGTGCGCGGCGTGAACACCGCCTTCCCCGACGCCGCGCAGTACGGCACCGGCTCGGGCACCATCGTCTCGCTCAAGGCCCCGCGCATCGCGCTCGTCGGCGACGCCGGGATCCCGCAGACGGCATACGGCGCGGTCTGGTGGAGCCTCGAGCAGCGCTACGGCATCAAGTTCACCCCGATCGCGTCGTCGGCCCTCAACGGCGACCTCTCGGCATTCAACGTGATCATCATCCCGGGCGGTGGCGTCCCGGGGAACGGCGCCGCGCTCAAGCGCTGGGTCGAGGGGGGCGGTGCGCTGATCACGTTCGGCGGCGCCACCGGGTGGGCGTCGCGCGAGGACGTCGGGCTGACGACCGCCCGCCGCATCCAGTGCGAGCCCAAGAAGGACGTGAAGCCCGCACCGGCGCAGAAGGCGCCGCTCGATTCGCTACGCGCCACCGCGAGCCCGAATGCCTGCGCCGACGCGCTCGCCGACCTGCCGGGCAGTCACTTCGACGTCGTGCTCGACCTCACGAACTGGGTCACGCTCGGCATCGAGCAGCAGCGCATGACCGTGCTCGTCGGCGGCGGCGATTACTACGGCATCTCGCGCGACGGCGGCAACGTGGCGGTCTTCCCGACCTCCGGGACACTGCGCCGCGGCGGTTTCACCTTCCCCGACAACAGCGAGCGCCTGCTGCGCGGCAGCGCGTTCATCGTGCAGGAGAAGGTCGGTCAGGGGAACGTGGTGATGTTCACCAACGACCCGATGTTCCGCGCCTGGTGGCGCGCGCTCGACCGGCTCGTGCTCAACGCGATGCTGCTGGGGACGAGCTTCTAGGGCCGGCAGGACCTGATGTGACGCGGGGGCGGCGCCGATGGCGCCGCCCCCGCGTCGTCTCCCTCCGCGTCCCGCTCAGGGCTTCGCTTTCGTCGGCCCGCTGCGCGTCCAGATCACCACCGTCCCGCACATCGCGTCCGACCCGGCGAACTCCCCGGGGACGTCGGCGGCGCCCGTGTAGACCTCCATCCCCTCGATGTCGCGGATCGCCACGAACGGACCGAACATGTTGTCGACGCGGCCGTCGACCCAGTACTGCGGATAACACCCGATCGGCGCCCGCACCATCCGGATGCTGCACGTGTGCGCCCCCGCGCACTCGACCGTCACGCCGCGCATGGTGCGGGCCGCGTCCTGGAGCGTATTGTAGTTCCGCGCCTCGATCTCCTCGCGCGTGACGTAGTGGCCGCGGCCGGTCTTCATCCGGCGCTCGAAATCCTCGTAGCGCACGCCGCGCGACGGCGTCGCGGTCACCTCCGTGGTCGGCAACTCCTGCACCCGCCGCGCGGGGAGTGTGTCATCAGCCGGCGGCGTCGCATCGAGCTCGAAGTCCTGGGTCATGACCTCACCGGCGGCGAATGCCAGCACCACCTGCGCTCGCGGGTACCCCTCGCCGGAGAAGATGAACCGGATCACTCCGGACGGGATGTCACGCACGTCGAACGCCCCGGCGGAATCGGTCGTCACGTAGCGGCCCGTCGCCGCGATGATGACCCGCACGCCCTGCACGGGCGCGCGCGAATCGGCGTCGAGCACCTTTCCCCGCAGCCGAGCGAAGCGCGCCTGCCCGGCCGCGCCCTCGGGCAGGGCGGCCACGGTCAGGATGGCGAGGAAGAGGAAGGAGAGGAGGCGGCGCACGGGAAGGGACCTGAAACGCGGAAGGGAACGACGCGACGCGGACGCGCCTGGTCGTTCCCCTCCCTCCTGCTACACGGCTCCGCCCCGCCCGGTCCAGTGCGGACCGGGAGGGCGGATCACACGATCACGGCGGGGTCGGCGAGTTCGCCGCGCCCGTGCCGCCCCAGGTGTACAGCGCCTGGCCGAACACACCGAGTTCCTTCGCCGGCACCGGCATCTCGCGGGGGGTGCCCGGGAGGAGGCCGTTCACGGCGCGGCGGCGGTGATAGTACGACGCCGGGCCGAGGCCGAGGACCTCGATCTCCATCTCGTAGCTCCACTTCTGCATCAGCACGGCCTGGCCGTCGGCGGCAGCCGCCGCCGCGAGCCCGCCGCGCGTCACGCGGGTGTTGTTGATCAGGGTCGCCGCGAGCGCGAGGTTCGTGTTCTGGCGGAGAAGGCCTTCCGCCCAGAGCAGGTCGTTCTGCGCGGCTGAGAACACGGGCGCCGGCCCGCGACCGCCGTACGCGCCCGACGGCGCCTGCGTGCCGGTCAGGTCGTAGCGGATGTGCGCGATGTTCGACTGATGGTACAGGCCGCGGGCGACGTTGAAGATCTCCTGCGACGACCACGCGAAGTCGGTGCCGTGGTTCACGGTGATCGGCACGTTGCCGAAGCCCGCCTGCATGCCGGCGTTGCCGAAGGAGCCGTCGCCAAGGCGGCGGTCCGGGGAGTTCGGCTGCGGGTTGCCGCCCGCCGGATACGGGTGCACCTGCGTGGCGGGATCGAGCATCGCCGCGACGCGGGTCGAGAGGCGCCCGGTGTCCATCGCGTTGAACCAGGCGAGGATCTCCGGATACCAGGCATTGCCGTCGCCTTCGAAGACATAGTCGAAGCCGCCGGCGCCCGACATGCCGTTGGACGCGTACGTCACGACCTGCGCCCAGTTCGCCGCGTTCCCCTCGGTCGCGTCACGCGGCCAGTTGGCGAGCAGGTACGCGGCCATCGTGTTCGCGACGCGCGCGACCTGCACGTTGGTGTACGACGGTCCGTTCGCCCACGTCGCCGGCGTCGTGAAGGTGTTGGCGTTCGCGAGGGCGATCGCGCGGTCGAACGCGGCGCGGGCCGAGTCGCGAACGATCTTGCGGTCCACGTAGACGAGGTTGGCCAGGTCCGAGTTCTCGTTCAGGACGTACGCCTTGTCGTAGTTCATCGCGAGACCCGAGAGCGCCGCGCCGCGCATCAACTCGGCGATCGTCTCGGCGCGCTTCGTGTCCGAGGGGCTGCTGATCTCGATGTTGTTGACGCGGATCGCGCGCAGCACCTGGTTCGCGAGGCTGAGCGACGTGTAGTAACCCTCCCAGTACCACTCGACCGAGGTGCGGCCGGCGGAGTTGGGATCGTTCTGCCACGGCCGCGAGTTGCGGTTCGCCCCCGGCGTGTACGGCTGGTCGATGCCGGAGTAGAAGTTCATGTTGAAGTTGTTCCACGAGGCGCTGTAGGTCTGCGCCTGCGTGACGAGCGGGCCGGTCGCGGTCAACCCTTCGTAGGTGTTGAACCACGCCTGCACCGAGCCCGACACGAACGACTCGAGCGACTGCGGGTCGGAGAGCGCGCGCGGGCCGTCCGGGTCGTTCGGGTTCGCGATGTCCAGGGACTTGCACCCCGCGGCCAGCACCAGCGCCGCCAGGCCCATGCCCCGAAGGAAGGTCGTCTTTCGCATCCTCGATCTCCTCGAAAGAGCGCGGCTCAGAAGCCGAGCTCGAGCATGAAGGTGAAGGTCCGGTACTGCGGGTACGTGAAGTAGTCGACGCGATACGTGAACGGGTTGCCGGACAGGCCAGAGGTGCCCGTGACGTCCGGGTCATAGCCCTTGTAGTTCGTGCTCGTCCACAGGTTGCGGCCGACGAGGCCCGCCCGGGCGTTCTCGAACCCGAAGAGGTGCAGCTTCTTCACCCACTCCGACGGGAGCTGGTAGTTGATCGCGAGCTCGCGCAGCCGGACGTACGAACCGTCCTCGACGAAGTACTCGTTGGCGTCGAAGTTGTTGTAGAACGCCTGGTAGTAGCGGACCGGCTTCTTCTCGACCTCGGGCTTGCCGCGCTGGTCGAAGGTCGGGTCGCGCTCCTCGTTGAACGGCCACTGCCGGGTCAGGTTGTAGATGTCGCCGCCCTGCACCGCCGTCAGCAGCGCGCTCACCGAGAGCCCGCGCCACTGGAACGTCGAGTTCAGCGCGAGGTTCAGGTCGGGGTTCACGTCGCCGATCCGGACCACGGAGTTGCCGTTCTCGTCATACCACTTGAGCGGCCGCTCGTTCGTCGTGCGCCAGTCGGCCTGGCGGACGTAGTAGCCTTCCTCGTTCCGCGTGTAGTCGGCGACGGTGCCGGTCAGGATGCCCGAGGCGATCGTCTGCTCGAGCTGCGTCTGCGTGCGGATCCAGCGCGTGCCGTAGATCTGCCCGAACGGCTCGCCCGGCGCGACCTTGAAGATCGCCGTGTTGCCGTCCGGCCCGCCGTAGAACGGCTGCACGTTGAGCGCCGTCGTCTTCTGGCGCGTGCGGTCCAGCGTGAGGTTCACGCGCCAGAACCGGTCACCGGTGCTCATGAGCACCGCGCCCAGCGCCACTTCGTGCGTCTGGCCAGCCAGCGTGCCGACGTTCGCCCAGGTGTTCCGGAAGCCCGTCGCGGCCGAGACCGGGATCGACAGGATCTGGTCGCTGGTCACCTTGTCGGAGTAGCTGTACTCGATGGTGTAGTCCTGCAGGAACTGCAGGTTGAAGCCCACTTCGGTCTCGCGCGAGAAGGCAGGCTTGAGCCCGCGGTTGCCGATCGTGCGCGGCGTCGGCTGGCCCGCCGTGAACGTGTAGATCTCGTACTGCGCGTCGTAGACCGGGCGCAGGCCCGCCGTGCCGGTCGAGGCGCGCAGCTTGAACTCGTCCACGCCCTTGATCGGGAAATCCTCGCTCACGCGCCAGGCACCCGAGAACCGGCTGTACGTCGCCGTCCGCGCGTCGCTGCCGAACAGCGACGAGGCGTCCTGACGGACCAGGGCGTCGACGATGTACTTGTCCATGATGTCGAACGTCGTGATCGCGAAGAGGTTCCGGTTGCGGATGATCTCCGTCCGGGACACCGGGATCACTTCGCCCGCGCCCAGCTGCGCCGCCGAGAACTCCGGCACGCGCGACACGCCGAGACGGATCGAGTTCACCGTCACCGTGTCCTTCGTCTGCTCCTCGAAGATGTAGGCGAGCTTCGTGGTGTTGTTGAACCACCGCGTCGAGCGCGTCGCCGTCAGCGTGCCGCCGATGTTGCCGGCGCGGTTCGCCGCCGAGCTGCGCACGAGGCTGCCCGCGCCCGCCGAGCCTGACGAGTTCAGGAAGCCGCGCGGCGTGAACTGCTTGTACATCTGCTGCGACTGCTCGTAGTTGACGTTGCCCTCGGCGGTCAGCCACGAGAGCGGCTTGTACGTCGCCTTGAAGGTGCCGTTGAAGCGGTCGCGGTCACGGTCCACCGGCGCGTTCAGCAGGCGGTACAGCGGGTTCTCCACGTTGCCCGAGAGCGGCGGCTGCTTCACGATCGCGTTGAACGGTGAGCCGTCGGTGTTCGGGGCGAGCAGGTCGGCGTTCGGCTCGAGGAAACGAAGGCCGAAGAAGATGCCCGTGTTCTCGCCGTCGTCGGAGTGCGAGCGGCCGTAGAACGCGCCCGCCTGGAAGCTCAGCTGGTCGGTGAGCGCCTGGTCGACGTTCATCCGGAAGTTCTGCCGGCTGTAGCCGTTGATCACGCCCAGCACGCCCGTCTCGCGGGAGTTGTGGAACGAGACGTTGAAGTTGGTGCTGCCGCGCTTCTGGCCGACCGACGCGTAGTTCGTCAGGAACTCGCCGGGCTTGAAGACCTGCCCGAGCTGGTCGTAGTAGACCGGGTACGGGTTGTCGGCGATGAGGTCGAGCTCGGGGACGCGCGTGCCGTTGGCGTCGCGCACGAAGTCACCGTCGGGCAGCAGCTGGTACTCGTGCGCCCGGTTCCCTGGCACCTTGTTCGGCAGCCAGCTCTGCCCGTACTCGTTGCGGAGCTGGAAGATCGTCTGGCCTTCGGCCAGCTGCGCGCCGCGCTTCGTGAAGATCTGCACCACGCCGTTCGCCGCGTCGGAGCCGTAGAGCGAGCTCGCGGCCGCGCCCTTGATCACTTCCATCCGCTCGACGTCTTCCGTATTGATGTCGGCGAGCGAGAGGCGGGAGATCGTGCCGTCGATGATGATCAGCGGGTCGGCCGAGCCGGTGAGGCTCGTCGAGGCGCGGAGCCGGATCGCCGGCGCCGAACCCGGCTGGCCGGAGACGGTCACCACGCTCGCACCGGCCACGCGGCCGGCCAGCGCGCCCAGCGGCGAGGAGGTCGGCGCTTCCTTGATGGCCGACGCGTCCACGACGCCGACCGAGAAGGCCGTCTTCTTCGTCGACATCGCGTCGCCCACGCCCGTCACGACGACCTGGTCGAGGTTGAGGACGTCGCGGGTGAGCTCGAAGTCCTTCTCGACGCGCCCGGCGGTCAGCGTCACCGCGCCCTGCTTGGGCGTGTAGCCGATCGCGCGGGCGCGCAGCGTCACGCCGCGGCCGGCGTTCTGCGCGATGTTCACCGTGAAGGTGTAGCGCCCCTCGACGTCGGTCGTCGCGCCGACACCCAGCTCGACGATGCCGACGCTGGCGCCGCCCAGCGGCGCACCCGCCGACGTCACCTTGCCGGTGAAGACGACGCTCTGCGCCGCGGCGGCCCCGGCGAGCAGCGCGAGCGCCGCGACGGCGCCCAGCAGCTGCCGGGGGATGCGGGTCCACGGACGAGCCATGGCGAACCTCTGGTTGATAGAAGGAGTCTGGGTCACGGCGTCACCGTCGCGGTCAGGGACGCGCCGTTCGCGTTCGAGTACGGGTCGATGAAGATGTACCACGTCCCGGAGGCCGGGTTGTTGAACGTGCACGTCTCGGCCGCGTTGTTGCCGAGCCACGGGTTGCAGAGCGAGTTGTCGAAACCCGCCGGCTGCGGGCCCGGCGCAACGTAGATGTCGAAGTCGCCCGTGAAGCCCGAGAGCGTCACCGTGAGCACGCTCGTGCCCTCCGGGACGTAGATGCGGTAGAGCAGGTTCGTCTGCCCGACGGTGCCGTTGATGCCGTTCACCGCCACGCCACTCGCGAGCGGCGTCCCGAACAGCGCGTTCACCGTGAAGCTCGCCGACTTCTTCTTCGAGGGGTTCGACGTCAGCGTCGCCGTGATCGCCGCGAAGCCGTCGTTGACCGGCGTCACGAGCCCGGTGGGCGACACCGTCGCCACGGTGGGCGCGCTGCTCTCCCAGGTCACCGCCACGGGATCGCCGCCGACCGTCGCCTCGAACTGCACCGGCGGCAGGCCCTCGTCGATTCCATAGAACAGTGGACTGACGACCAGATCTGTGCTGTTGTCGGTGATCTTGTACGACTCGTTCACGCACCCGGAAGTGGCGAGGACGAGCACGAGACCCGACAAGCGGACCGCGTGACGCAGCTCCATAGGAAGACGCTCCATCTGAACGTGTTGACCCGCCGGACACGCCGCGCGCGTCCGCCGGGGTAGGGGCTCTTGGGCGGCGAAGCTACGGCCCCCCGGTCGGTTCCGCAACTTCCCGGTAACGCTTTTCCCACTCACGGCACCTTCGCTTCCATCTCCGACTGATCCGCTCGCATTGGGATCCGCTGTTCCTGGCCTCCGGGACCGCGGATGACAAGGCCCCTCGCACCCTCCGGGAGCGCGAGCACCAGCACGCTCCCGTCCGTCGACCAAAGGCCGGACCCCGCGACCACCGCCCGCGCCGGCCCGAGCCCTGCCGCTGTCTCCACCCGGAGCAGGCTTCCCACCCCACGGGGATTCCCGGCCGTTCCGACCACCCGTACCCTCACCCCCACCCGGCCCGTCACGTTGCGCAGGAGGACGGTCGGACTGCCGTTCACCCCCACCGCCAAGTCCGGCCGGCCGTCGCGGTCGTAGTCGGCCACTGCCGAGCCACGCATGTCCCCGCGGATCGCGACGCCGGACTCGCGCACGCCGAGGGCGCGGAACCCGCCCGCACCGTCCCCGAGCAGCACCAGGCCGACGCCGGCATCGAGCCGCATCGCTGAGATCTCGGTCGGGTGCAGGTTCTGCGACAGGAACAAGTCCTCCTTTCCGTCGCCGTCGAAGTCGGCGACGCTCACGCCCTGTGACGGCGCCCACTGCGCCATCGCGGGCAGCGGCCGCGCCTCGAATCGCGCACCGCGGTTCAGGAAGAGCGTATGATCGTAGGTCGTCGCACCCACGCGGATCGCCCCCTGCGCGTCCTCGCCGAAGAGCGCGTCCACCGAGAGACCCGAGAACTCGGTGAAGTCCTTCACGCGGGTCCGCAGCTTGGGGAAGGCGATGCCGAGCCGCGAGAAGCTCTCAAGCGGCATCTCGCCACGCCCGCCGGAATCCGCGCGCGCGAAGACGAGCCCCAGCGACGACGTGCCGAAGCGGCCCGCGTAGAGCACGTGCGGCCGCTGCGCGGATGCGCCGACGGGCAGGTTGCGGCCCCGGCTCGCGGCGACGATGTCGAGGCGCCCGTCGCCGTCGAAGTCGCCGACGTTCACGCCGTTCCAGCGGCTGCGGATCCCATCGATCCCCAGGGCGGCGGTCACGTCGCGGAAGCGTCCCCCTTCATTCACCAGCACGCGGACCGGCCCGAACTCGGACGCGGCGACCAGGTCGGGGCGCGAGTCGCCGGTCACGTCCGCGAGCACGGCGCCCGTCACGAGTCCGAGCGCACCGAGGGCGGCGTCGTTCGTCACGTCCCTCGCGTACGAGCCGTCCGGCTTGCCGAGGAAGAGCCGCGACGCGCGCGGAAGCGGCCACGAACCGCCGATCACGCGCGTCCCGACGAAGAGGTCGAGCCATCCGTCGCCGTTCACGTCCGCCGCCGCGAGCGCGCCGACGCTCGCGGTGTCGCCGGGGACCAGCACCGCGGCCCGCGCGGCCGTGCGCGCGTCGAGTGCCAGCACGCCCGGCACCGCGAGGGCGGAGTCGAGCGATCCCATCTCGTAGTTGGACTGCGCGACCGCGATCCGCTCTCCGCCCTTCCCGTCGGGCAGCGGCACGATGCCCCCGACGTCGCCCGACGCAGTCGCGCCGCTGCGCGCGGTGAAGCGCGCGCCCTGGTTCAGCAGGAGCGAGACGGTGCCGCCCCGCCCCGAGCCGACGACGAGATCCTCGCGACCGTCGCGGTCGGCGTCGATCCACGCGACCGCCGGCCCCAGCTGGCTCATGCGCTCCGGCAAGAGTGGCTGGCGGCGGAAGTCGTCGTACGGCGTCTCGTGGTGCGACTGGCCGCCGAGCGCGGCGCTCGCGTCAGTGAAGAGCGGCGCGAGCTGCGTCGTGGCGGCGGGGTTCGGCGTGGGCGGCACCGTCGCGCCGTCGCCGTTCACCTCATAGAGGCGATTCGCGCGCACGTCGCCGATCTCGCGCACGCGGCCGTCGCGCCAGCGCACGGTGATCGCCATCCCGGTATCGACGGCGGCGAACGTGAGCAGCGGCTCGCTCCCGCTGAGGTAGTAGCCGCCGGCGGTCACTTCGCGCGCCTGCACCGGGAGTCCGGGCGCGTGTAGCGTCACGTGCGCGCCGATCCCGCCGCCGGCGACCCGCACCGCGACACGAGGCGCGTTCGCCTCGTTCCGGTAGACCTGTGCCGGTGCGTCGAGCCGCGTCACCACGGCGTCGAGATCGCCATCCAGGTCGAGGTCGGCGAGCGCGAGGCCGTGCGAGATCGCATCGGTCTCGCCGAGTCCCCAGCCGTTCGGCATCGCGGCGAAGGTGAGGTCACCGCGGTTCCGGAACGCGGCATTGCGCGTGGCGAGCCGCGGGAACTCGCCCTGCTCCTTGTCCCACGCCACGCGCGGGAAGCTGTTGCGGATGCGGTCGAACGTGTCGGCGTCGCGGATGTCCCAGCGGTGGCCGTTCACCGCGACGAGGTCCTCGTAACCGTCGAGGTCGACGTCGAGGAAGGCGGAGCCCCAGGTCCAGTCGCTCGCCGCGACGCCGGCGAAGTCGGCGAGCTGCGCCCACGACCCGTCGCCGCGATTGACCTGGAGCATGTTGCGCATCCACTGCGCCCGCGCACCGGTGCCGCCGATCGTCTTCGGCAGCGGCGTGTGCGTGGGGATCGCGCGCTGCCGCGCCGCGCGCGTCGGGCTCAGCATGTCCGCGGTGAAGATGTCCACCGTGCCGTCGCGGTCCACGTCGCCGAAGTCCACTGACATGCAGGTGTTGCTCGTCGCCGAGAGCGCCCAGCGTGGCGCGAGCCGGAAGTTCCCCGCGCCGTCGTTCATCCAGAACTGGTCGGGGTCCTCGAAATCATTGCAGACGTACAGGTCGGGCGCGCCGTCGCCGTTCACGTCATAGAAGCGGGCCGCGAGCGTGAAGAAGTCGGGCTCGGCCGCGAGCGGCTTGCCGTCCTCGTCGCGGAACCGCGGGCCGCTTATCGGCACCCGCGTGAACCGCCCGCCGCCTTCGTTCACGAAGAAGAGGTCTGGCTCGGCGCGCTGCGAGCGCACGATGCCGCCGAGGTCCGGCCGGTCCTCGATGCGGTACTCCTTCGCCCACTCGGGCCGCACCGCGAACCGCCGCTCGCCGACCTGCATCACGGTCTGGTCGAAGGCGCGCGCCTGCGGCGGGTAGACGTCGAGCGCGCTCCGCACCTTGTACGTGGCGACATAGAGATCGAGGTCGCCGTCGCCATCGACGTCGGCGAGCGTGAGCGTCGTCGCCGCATTGCCGCCGGTGAGGCCGCTCGTGGCCGTCGCGTCGGTGAACCTGCCGTGGCCGTCGTTCAGCCAGAGCGAGACTGGACCGCCGTGCGAGCCGCTCACGAGGTCGAGGTCGCCGTCGCCGTCCACGTCGGCGAAGGCGCCGCCGGTCGAGAGCGAATCGAGGCGCACGCCGCTGGACGCGGTGACGTCCTCGAACCGGAAGCCGCCGAGGTTCCGGTAGAGCGCGGCCGGCTTCTCGACCGACGCGAGGAAGAGGTCAGGATAGCCGTCGCCGTCGATGTCGCCGGTCGCCGCGCCGGCGCCGATCAGCAGGTCGCGGTTCGCGAGCGCGTGGGCGTCGTCCACGTCGTTGCGGTGCGTGACGCCGCTGTGCGACGAGGAGATGGCGGCGAATCCCGCGCGCGCCACGGCCGCCGATGGCGCCGCGTCGCGCACGTCGAGCGCGCGCCAACGGAAGCCGTCGCCCTGCTGCCACTCCCCGACCTTCGGCGGCGCGTCGGAGCACGCGGCCGCGGAGGCCACCGCGAGCGCGAGCAGCGCGCGCGCGCGGCTCACCGGGCGCTCCGGGTCTTCAGCGCGAGCACGCGCTGCCCGATGCAGCTCCCCTGGGCCACGCCGTTCACGACCGCCGGTACGTAGTGCACGCCCGCATACACGCGCGACCACGCGACTTCGTCACGCGCCGCGCTGAACGACGCGAATGGCCGCGGCGGCTGTCCCACGTCCACCTGGCTTGAGTCCACGAAGGCGGTCGAGTCACCGAGCATCCCGATCAGCACGTCCACGGCCGCCGCCGACTGCACCGAGTGCCCGCTCGGGTACTCGGGGAACGGCGGCGTCGGGATCACCGTGCGGTACGACTTGTCGAAGACCCGCTGCACGTATGCCACCGGCCGCACTACCATCGACCGGTACTTCTCCTTCCAGCAGCCGATGAACGCGTCGGCGATCGCGAGCGACGTGAGGGCGTAGAGCTCCGCCGCCGCCGGCGCGTCGAGCTCGCGCTTGGCGATCATCTGGTTCACCACGCTGATCCAGTGGAAGCCCGGCGTGCCCGTCGCGACGGGATTGTCGGCCCAGAAGAGGGCGATGGTGCGCTGCTCCGGGGTGAGCGCCTTCACGGAGTCGTAAAACTGCTTCCCCATCGCGTGGAACTCGGAGCCCGCGCGCTCCGAGTACGCGGGCGGCGCCGGAGGCGCGCACTCGTCGCCGTCCTTGATGACGAACGTGCGCAGCGTGCCCCAATAGGGCTCGGTCGGGCGCGTCGGGTTGAACGCCGGCAGCGTCGTCGGGCCGGCCGGCTTCGGGCGGTTCGCGAACACTGCCTTCTCCGAGGCGGCCTCCGGATCGAGCCGCACGTTCGGGTTCTGCGTCGAGACGAAGTCCGACTGCCCCGACAGCATCTGCGGCACGAACTGGTCGAGCGTCGCCGTGTTCTCCCACTGGTCGCGCCGCGCGGGCGCCGTCCAGGTGCGGCTGCGCGTCGCGAAGAACCCGTCCTCGGCGGCCCAGGCGAGCAGCGCCGCGGCGAGCTCCTCCCCGTGTTCCACCGAGCGCTGCATCGCCGCCGTGCTCACGCCGGCCGCGACGCGCGCGTTCACCTGCGCGGCCGAGAGCGAGTCGACCGTGTTCCGCGTGCTGGCGAAGCCGTCGCGGAAGAGCGAGTCGAGGACGATCCGCTCCGCCGTGGCCGCGACGATGGCGCCATCGACCCACGCGCCCTCGGGCACGGCCGGCAGGACGCCGAGGCCGTTGAGCTGGCCGCCCAGCGAGCGGAGGCCCGAGCGGCGGTCGGCGGCGTAGCCTTCATACAGCGCGAGCGACGCGTAGGCCGACACGCGCGCGGCGACGGGAGGGCCAAGGCGTTCGCTGCGGACGAACGCGAGCGAACTGCGCGTCCACTGCGCCACCAGCTGGGGATCGGGCGCGGGCGCGTCGCCGCGGCAGGCGGCGGCAAGGAGGAGTGCGGGCAGGAGGCGGCGCGAGGCGGCCGCGCGGACGCGAAGACGATACACGGGCTCACTCGGATGGGGAACGAGGGCAACCTACCCCCGCTCCCCCTTCCGAGCGAGAGGTCGAGCTAGATCGCCCTGTTCGAGCGCCGGTCGACGATCTTGAGCGGAAGCGTCCCGGGCCGCCGGTCGCGCAGCGTGATCGTCGGCTGCTCGCGCTTGAATGGGAGCGGCTGCATCCGGCGCAGCCCCTGCAGCTCGGGCATCTCCATCGTCTCGTCCATGTCCGGCGTGCGGAAGAGCTGCATCTGCGGCATGTCGCGGAACATCCCCATCCCGGGAGCGCGCAGCAGCATGCCGGCGAAGTCGTCCTGCGGCAGCTCGCTCGCCTTCACCGCCGTGACGCGCACGGTGCGGCTGCGACCCGCAGTGACCACCGTGAGCTCCGCCACGTCGCCGGCCTTCAGCTTCGCGACCTCGCGCGAGAGACGCTCGGCACGCGCCATCGAGACACCGTGGTCCTCGGCGTCCTCGCGCGCGACCCTGAGGCTCACGCGGTTGATCGCGGCGATCCGGTCGCCCTCGATGATGCCCGCCTTCTCGGCGGGGCCGTCCTTCACGACCGACTGGACGAAGACCCCGAGCGTGTCGCGGACCGAGCCGGTGGCCGAGGTCGCAAGGCCGAGCACGGCGCGGTCGCCATCCATCGTGCGCGACCAGGTCATGGTCGGACGCTCCTCCTCGAGCTCGCTCGCCTTCACCGGCGTGACGCGCACGTCGCGAGCGCTGCCGCCGCTGAGCACGCGGAGGGTCACCGCGTCGCCGGGCTTCGTCGCCTGCACGGCGCGCTGAAGGCGACGCGTGAGGACGCCCGCGTAGTCCTCCTCGCCCGCGTCGGCGCGGTCGGCACGCAGGCTCACGCCGTTCACGGCCTGGATGCGGTCCCCCGCCTTGATCCCGGCCTTCTCGGCCGGCGAGCCGGGCTGGACGCGGTCGATGCGCACGCCGAGCGTGTCCGCGCGCTCGCTGTCGCTGATGGTCATGACGCCGATGACCGGCCGGTCATCGTCGCCGCGCGTGACGACGCGCGTCTCGCCGCCGGGGAGCTTGAAGACTTCGACGCGCTGCGCCCGCGCCGCGGGAGCGGCGAGCGCGAGTGAGCAGCTGAGGAGTGCGGTGCGTAGCGCCAGGGGGCGCACGCGGGTGACGCGTCGCGTTCTCTGTGTCATCTTCACAACCTCTCGAGGTTCGAGTGTCCGCCTCCTCGGTCACGCCGATGCCCCGCAGGGTTTCCGGTCCACCCCGCACCGAACGCCAGCCATGACGCGATCGCCGCTCCTCCTCCTCGCCCTCGCCGGTACGCTCGCCCAGGCGCAAGGCCGTCCTTCCCGTCCGTCCACCGCGCCGCCCTCGACGGCCGCGCCCTCGACGCCCGCGGCGCAGCAGCCGCGCGGCCAGCAGAATGCGGGCGGCCAGGGCGGACAGCCCGGCCAGGACTCCGCGCAGGCCGGCGGGATCCCGAACAGCGCGCTGGCCGCCTTCCGGCTGCGCTCGATCGGTCCGGCGTTCACGTCGGGCCGCATCGCCGACATCGCGGTGCACCCGAACAAGCGCACCTGGTACGTCGCCTCGGCCTCGGGCGGCCTCTGGAAGACGGAGAACGCGGGCACGACGTGGTCGCCGATCTTCGACGGGCAGGTCTCGTACTCGCTGGGCGTCGTCGTGCTCGACCCGCGCGACCCCAACGTCGTCTGGGTCGGGACCGGCGAGAACAACGCGCAGCGCGCGATCGGCTTCGGCGACGGCGTCTACAAGTCCGAGGATGGCGGGCGTTCGTGGAAGAACGTGGGACTGAAGCTGTCGGAGCACATCGGGCGGATCGCGATCGACCCGCGTGACTCGAGGATCGTGTACGTCGCGGCGCAGGGCCCGTTGTGGGGCGAGGGCGGCGAGCGCGGCCTCTACAAGACGACCGACGGCGGCGAGACCTGGACCAAGCTGCTCGCGGGCGAGAAGTGGGCCGGCGTGAACGACGTGGTGCTCGACCCGCGGAATCCCGACATCGTCCTCGCGAGCACCTGGCAGCGCCATCGCCACGTGTGGGGCTACATCGCGGGGGGCCCGGAATCGGCGCTGCACCGCTCGACCGACGGCGGCAAGACGTGGAAGAAGATCACCGGCGTGCCCGAGGGCGAGGGACGCATCGGGCTCGCGCGCTCGGCGTCGGCGCCCGACGTCGTCTACGCGATCGTCGAGGCGGCGAACAACCGTGGTGGCGTCTACCGCTCGGGAGACAACGGGCAGAACTGGACGCGGCAGGGCGGACAGTTCTCGTCGAGCTCGCTGTACTACAACGAGATCTGGGTGGATCCGAAGGATCCCGACCGCGTCTACGCGGTGGACGTGCAGAACCAGGTCTCGAACGACGGCGGCCGCACCTGGTCGGACCTCGGCGAGAGCGGCAAGCACGTCGACAACCACATCATCTGGGTGGATCCGGACGACACCGATCACATCCTCAACGGCAATGACGGCGGCCTCTACGAGAGCTTCGACGCCGCGCGCACCTGGAACTTCTTCGGCAACCTCCCGGTGACGCAGTTCTACAAGATCGACGTCGACCGCAACGCGCCGTTCTACAACGTGTACGGCGGCACGCAGGACAACTTCTCATTCGGCGGGCCGGCGCGGACGAGCAACATCAACGGCATCCGCAACTCCGACTGGTTCGTGACGAACGGCGGCGACGGCTTCCAGAGCCGGGTCGACCCGACCGACCACAACACGATCTACGCCGAGTCGCAGAATGGCGGGCTCGTGCGCTTCGACCGCCGCACGGGCAACAGCGTGCGGATCGTGCCCGAGGAGGAGCCGGGGGAGGACCCGTCGCGCTGGTACTGGGACTCGCCCATCCTCGTCTCGCCGCACAAGAACACGCGGATCTACTTCGCCTCGCAGCGCGTATACCGCTCGGAGGACCGCGGCGACAGCTGGCGTGCCGTCTCGCCCGACCTCTCGCGCAACCTCCCGCGCACGGCGATGAAGATGCAGGGCCGGCTCTGGAGCGTGGACGCGGTCGCGCGCAACACGTCCACCTCGTTCGCCGGCACCATCACCGCGCTCGCCGAGTCGCCGCGCGTCGAGGGGCTGCTCTACGCCGGCTCCGACGACGGCCTGATCTCGGTGAGCGAGGACGGCGGCGCGAACTGGCGCACCGTGAACTCGATCGCCGGCGTGCCCGACACGTCGTACGTGGCGTACCTCTCGCCGTCGGCGCACGACGCGAACGTCGTCTACGCCGCCGTCAACAACTTCAAGCGCGGCGACTTCAAGCCCTACATCCTCCGCTCGGCGGACCGTGGCCGCACCTGGAAGTCGATCTCGGCCAACCTGCCCGAGCGCGGCCCGGCGCACGTCGTGCGCGAGGACCCGGTGAAGGCCGGCCTGCTCTTCGTCGGGACCGAGTTCGGCTTCTTCGTCTCGTTCGACGACGGCGCGCGCTGGCAGCAGGTGCGCAACGGGCTGCCGCCGGTGCCGGTGTTCGACATCGCGATCCAGCCGCAGATGAACGACCTCGTGCTCGCGACCTTCGGCCGCGGGCTCTACGTGATGGACGACTACTCGGCGCTGCGCGAGCTCACGCCGGAGCGGCTGCGCGCCGAGGCGACGCTCTTCCCGATCGCGACGGCGTACCAGTTCCAGCCCTCGTCGCCGCTCGGCGGCAATGGCGTCGGCTTCCAGGGCGCGCGGCACTGGTTCGCGCAGAACCCGACCGTGGGCGCGACGTTCACCTACCACCTGCGCTCGGCGCTCCGCACCGCGCGCCAGGTCCGGCAGCAGCGCGAGCAGGGGCTGAACCGTTCCGGCGCCGATGTCCCCTTCCCCGGCTTCGAGGCGCTGAAGGCGGAGCAGGATGAGGAGGCGCCGGCAGTCGAGGTCGAGATCAGCGACGCGTCGGGCGCGATCGTGTCGCGGTTCGACGGCACGAACACCGCGGGCAGCAACCGCATCACGTGGAACCTCCGGTGGTCCGGCGTGAATCCCGTCGCGGGCGCGGCAGGTGGCGGCGGGCCCGGTGGTGGTGGTGGCGGCGGCGGTGGTGGTGGCGGCGCTGCCGGTGCTGCCGGTGCTGCCGCGCTCGGCGGCAACGGCCCCCTCGTCGTGCCGGGGACCTACCGCGTGCAGCTCTTCAAGCGGGTGAAGGGCGAGCGCACCGCGCTCACGCAGCCGCGGGCCTTCGAGGTGCAGCTGCTGCCGAACGCCACGATCACCGCCGCCGAGAGAGCGCGCGCGGTCGCGTGGTACCGCGACGCGCAGGTCACGCAGCGCAGCGTGCTCGGCGCGAATGCGTTGATGGCCGAGACGAGCACGCGGCTCGACGCGCTCCTGCGCGCGGTGGAGCAGGTCACGAAGCCGACGACGCTCGACGCCGAGGTGCGCGCCGCGATCGTGAAGCTGCGCGGCATCCGCGAGCAGTTGAGCGGCGACAACACGCCGGGCCGCTACTCGGAGCCGACGGTGACCTCGCTCCTCGGCCGCCTCAACACGGCGACGGGCTTCGGCGGTTCGCTCGCCGAGCCGACCGCGACGCAGAAGCGCCAGCTCGAGATCGTCCGCGAGCGCTTCCCCGCGATCAACGAGGCGCTGAAGGCGTTCATCGCGAACGACCTCGCGGCCCTCGAGCGGAAGGCGGAAGCGGAGGGCGCGCCGTGGACGCCCGGCCGCGTGATCCCGTAGGCGGACGCCGACCCAGGAAGCGAAGCGGGGCGGCGCCGGAAGGCGCCGCCCCGCTTCGCTTCCGCGCGCCCGCTCAGCGCCGCACGATCAGCAGCGTGAGCAGCGGGAAGACCACCGACGTGAAGAGCTGGATCCGCTGCGCGCGCTCGAAGCGCTCCGGCGCGAGCGGCACATCCACCACGTCGCCGTCGAGCATGCCCATCGCCCCGACCGTCGCGCCGGCGGCCATGAAGCGCTGCACCTCGGCCTCCTTCATCACGACCGTGTCGGCCCGCTGGATCTTGATCTTGCTGATCGCCGCGAGCGCCACCGGGCCGCCGGCGAGCGAGATCACACGATCCATCGTCGTCTGGTCGGTGACAGACAGGAAGCCGGGCCGCACGACGGATCCGAGCACCGCGACGCGCATCAAGGGGCTCGCGGTCACCGTCGCATTGCGCATCACCTCGCCAAGTTCGGCGCGCAGCGTCGGCTCGAGCTCCGAGCGCAGGATGCCGGCGAGTCCGACCTGCCGGATGCCGCGGACCACGATCCGCTGACCCTCGATCACCGTGACCGTGTCGTCGAGCATCACCTGCCCCTCGACCCGCAGCAGGATCCGGTCGCCGACCTTGAAATCCCCCTGCGTCAGGCGACGCCGGACGGCCTCGGCCTCCGACCGCGCGTGCGCGCGGAGCTCGGCGCTGTAGGCCGTCGATGCCGCGAGCCGGTCGAACTCGTCGGCGGCGGCGTTCAGCGAGTCGCGCGAGGCGAGCCGGGCGTTCGCCGTGGTCTGCAGCGCGAGCACCTGCGCGCGTGCGGAGGCCGCCGGAGCGAGCGCGAGGACGAGGGCGAGAAGTGGCGTGGAGAGGCGTTGGATCGTCTGCGTCATGTTCGAAAGGTAGGCAGGGCCGGATGCGAGCCGCCAGCATTCTCGTCGGCGTTGCACGGGCGCCCCAGGTTTCGGTCGCTACTGTGGTCGTGGTGCATCGAAAATGGCGCGAACGCGCACTCTCACAAATCCGGTAAGTTGTTGCTGGGCCTTGTCTTAGCTGGCGCAGGTGATTCCGCACACATTGTGCAGTATCTGCTCGCGACCAGCCGAACCCCATGCCCCAGTCATTGGAGTCTCTCTCCGAGATGACGATCGATCGCACGTCCCGTTCCCGGCCGCCGCTGACTCTCATCGCGAACAGCCAGGAATGGCACAGCCGTTCGCTCGAGAGCATCCTCGGGCCGCACGGTTACGCGGTGCTGCGGGCGTACACGGCGAAGCAGACCCTGGAGCGGGCGCGCAGCTCGCACCCGGACCTGATCATCCTCGACACCGACCTGCCCGACCGGGACGGGCTCGAGGTCTGCCGCGAGCTGCGGGCGGACCCGAGCATCAGCCCCGCGACGCCGATCCTGATCACATCACCCGGGCACGCGAGCCGGCAGCGCCGCCTCGACGCGCTGCGCGCCGGTGCGTGGGACTACATCGGCTCGGCGCTCGACGGCGAGGAGCTCCCGCTCCGGCTCGACGCGCTGCTGCGCGCGAAGATGGAGGTCGACCGGACGCGTGAGGAGAGCCTCCTCGACGAGCTCACTGGCCTGTACAACCTCCGCGGCCTCGCGCGCCGCGCCCGCGAGCTCGGCTCGCAGGCCTTCCGGCACCAGGAGCCGTTCGCCTGCATCGTGCTGACGCCGATCCTGAAGGACGGGACCACTGTGCAGGAGGGCTCGGCCGAGGCGGCCGCGGTCACCGAGTCGCTCGCGCAGGTGCTGCGCGAGACGGGGCGCACCTCGGACGCGATCGGCATGATCGGCCCGTTCGAATTCGCGGTCGTCGCGCAGGGCACGGATTCCAACGGGGCGGTGCAGCTCGCGCAGCGCCTTACGCGCGCCATCTCGCTGGCCGTTCCGAACCCGGGGCTCATGATGGCCGCCGGCTACGACGCCGTGCAGAACTACCACGAGGCGCCGCTCGAGCCGAGCGACATGCTGATGCGCGCGTCGATGGCGATGCGGCAGTCGCGGAACGAGCCGTCGCAGTCTGGCCCGCTCCGCATCCGCAAGTTCGTCGAGCACGTGAACTGACGCGCGCACCGCGCGCGCGCCGCAAACGAGAGCGGGGCCGCCCACCGGGCGGCCCCGCTCAGCTTTCACGCCCTCCGCGGCCTCAGGAGCCGCCCTTCACCCTGGCGCCGCCCTTCGTCGCGGGGGAGGCACCGGCGCCTGCGCCGCTGCCCGCGGTCTCCGTGACCTCGTCCTCGGCGCGATAGCCGGGGAGGTAGGCGTACGTGCGGTAGATGCCCTTCGGCTCGACATCATTGAGCACTGCACCGAGGACGCGGATCGGGAGGCGCCCCAGCTCGCCCAATCGCGACTCGGCGAGGTCGCGGTCGGTGACGCCCGTGCGGAGCACGAGCACCATGCTGCCGGAGAGCGAGCCGAGGAGGAGCGGATCGACGCCGGCGCCGAGCGGCGGCGAGTCGATGATGATCGCCTGGTACTCGCCGCGCAACGTCATCAGGAGCTGCTGCATGGCGGGACCGGCGAGCAGTTCGGGGCCGCCCGACTGGCGCGTGCCGCATGGGATGAAGTCGATGCCCATCTGCGGCAGCGAGCGCACGACCTCGTCGAGGCGCGCCTGGCCGCTGAGGAAGTCGAGGAGGCCCGGTTGGCGCTGCACGCCCAGCGAGCGGTGCTGCACGCCGCGTCGCGTGTCGGCGTCGATGAGCACGGTGCGGCGGCCGCCGCTCGCGAAGGCGCGCGCGATGTTCGCCGAGAGGAACGACTTGCCGTCGCCGGGCCCGGGGCTCGTGATCGTCGTGACGAACGGACCCGCGACGCCGTGCGCGTACCCGAGGTTCATCCGGATCGACCGCATCGCCTCGAGCAGGTTGGCGGAATCGTCCGGGTTCGGCGCGCCGGAGCGGTCGTGGTTCAGCCGCGGCAGCGCGCCGAGGATGTTCAGCCCGAGGCCGCGCGTGACCTCCTCCGGGTAGCGGAGGCGGGTGTCGAACCGGTCGAGCAGCAGCGCGAGTCCCACGCCGAGCGCGAGCCCGCCCAGGAAGCCGCCGACGATGACGAGGAGGAGCTGGTCCTTCAGCGGTTCGTTGGGGATCTTCGCGCGGTCGAGCACCCGGACGTCGGGCGCCGCGGAGAGCTCGGCGAGCCGCGCCTGCTCGAACGCCGCCTGCAGCGCCGTGTAGAGGTTGTCCGCGATGAGCACGTCGCGCTCCATGCGGGCCTCTTCCGACGCGCGGATGGGGATCTGCTGCATCTCGCGTCCCGACGCCGCGATGCGCTGGTCGACGTCGCGCAGCCGGAGGTCGATCGACGAGATGACCTCGCGGATCTGCGACGGGATGGTGCGACCCTCGAGCTCGTTCACCGTGCGCACGACGTCCTGGAGCGGCTGGTGCTGCGGACCGAAGGCGAGACGCAGCCGGCGCTCCTCGGCCCGCTTCTCGGCGAGCATCGTGAGTGACGCCGCCAGCTCGGGCGAGTTGCGCACCGACGGGATCGTGCCGAGCAGTACGAGGAGCGACATCGCCGAGTCGCTCTTCAGCTCGATCGCGCGCACCAGCGCGTCGCGCTCGTTCTGCAGCGAGTCGCGGTCGAGGCGGAGGCGGAAGAAGGCATCGCGCACGGGATCGCGCGTCTCGGCCAGGCCGGTCGCGATCGGGGTCGCGCCGCGGTCGCTCGGCTGCGTGATCGTGCGGATCTTGAACGTCTCGCGCGCGTTCTCCTTCGCGCGCAGCTCCGTCGCCGAGCGGTCGAGCTGCTGACGCAGCACCTCGGTGACCTGCGTGAGCTTGTCGCGCTTCAGGAAGGTCGCGACCTCGACGTAGCGCTCGGCGATCGCGTTCACCGTCCCGGCGATCTCGACCGGGTCGGTGCCGCGCAGTCCGACGCGGAGGAACGAGGCTTCGGGCGGGAGCGGGGAGTTCTCGATGTCGTCGCCCAGTTTCACCGCGGCGTCGCGCGGCGACTGCACGGTGAACTCGAAGCTGCGGCCCGCCGGAAGGCTGTCCGGCGCCCAGAGCAGGCCGATCATCCGGCCGAGCGAGTCGCCCGGCGCGGTGCGCTGGATCTCGGCGCCGGCGAGCGTCTTGAGCGTGTAGCTGCGGCCGCTCGGATCGACGTCGATCTCGTAGGAGCCGGGGACGAGCGTACTGTCGATCTCGAGGGCGCCGAAGTAGCGCGCGTCGCCCGGCGCACCGTGCGTGATGTAGAGCTTCCGCCGCTTCACGACCTCGTCGAGGACGAGGTTGACGCGGATGAGGTCGACCCAGCCGCGCGAGTCGAGGAGCTGCGTGTTGCGGATCGGGCCCGTGGCCTGCTGCGACCCCCGCGGCACCACGTCGATTTGGAGCGTGGCCTGCGCGAAGTAGGTCGCCTTGATGAGCCGTCCCGCGCCGACGCCGAGGATGAGCCCGAAGATGCCGAGGCCCAGGATCATCCACTTGTGCCGCAGCAGCGCGTTCACGTAGTGCATGAAGCCCGGGCCGGACTCCTCCTCATCGTCGAACAGGTTCGGCCCCGGCGCCGGCTCGAACCGCGGGGCCGCGGCGTCGGCGAGGGGGACGAGGCTCGATTCGGGGCGCCCTGAACTCATGGGAGGTCGATTCCGACTAAATGATTGAACGGCGGAGAGATAGACGAATATACACGTGGCTTCGATACACTACGCCGGCGCGTCACGACGGGTGACCGCCGTGGGTGCCGAAAGCGTTGCGCCGGAGCCGCACTTGGCGTCTCAAGACAGCACGGAGCGCGGCCTTGGGCCGCGTTCCGGCCTTTCGGCGTTCACGGTCCGACCCCTAGATTGTTGCGTGTGCGCCACGCCTCCCAGGCGAACCCGATCCACCCAAGTCCCGCCCAGTGAACGATCAGAGCCGCCCGGCCGCATCCGGCAACGACAGCGACGAACTCTCCCTCGTCCCGAGCGAGTTCCGCGCCACGCTGAACCTGCTGCTCGTCGATGACGAGCGCACGCTGCGCGAGAGCTGCCGGTCGATCCTGACCGGGCTGGGCTACCGGGTGGAGGTCGCCTCGCGCGGCGACGAGGCGGTGAAGCTCCTCCAGCGGAAGAGCTTCGACATCGTCATCACGGACCTTTACCTCGAGTCGATCACCGGCCTCGACATCCTCCGCGCGGCGCTCGAGCAGCGGCCGGAGACGATCGTCATCGTCATGACCGGCAACCCGAGCGTCGCCTCGAACGTCGAGGCGCTCCGCGAGGGGGCCTGGGACTACCTGCCGAAGCCGTTCTCGGCGACGCACCTCGAGATCGTGGTGGGCCGTGCCGCGCACGCGGTGATGGTCGCGAGCGAGTCCGGGCCCGGCGGCGAGCCAGCCACGGCGGCGGGCGAGGATGACGCGCCGCTCGGCGTCTCCGGCTCCTTCACGCGCTGCCTCGACCTCGCGCGCCGCGTGGCGTCGACCGACGCCTCGGTGTTCATCACCGGCGAGACGGGCGCGGGCAAGGAGATGATCGCGCAGTACATCCACCGGCGGAGCCGTCGCCGCGCGCGTCCGCTCGTCGCGGTGAACTGCGCCGCGCTGCCCGAGGGGCTCCTCGAGTCGGAGATGTTCGGCCACGTGAAGGGTTCCTTCACCGGCGCCGTGCGCGACAAGGCCGGCCTCCTCGAGACCGCCAACGGCGGCACGCTCTTCCTCGACGAGCTCACCGAGATGCCGAAGCCGCTGCAGGCGAAGCTGCTCCGCGTCATCCAGGATGGCGTGGTGCGCCGTGTCGGCAGCAACAGCACGAGCTCGGTGGTGAACGTGCGCTTCATCGCCGCCTCGAACCGCGATGCCGACGAGGCCGTGCGCACCGGGCTCCTGCGCGAGGACCTTTACTACCGCCTCCGCGTAGTCCCGATCACGCTCCCCGCGCTGCGCGACCGGCCCGAGGACATCGCGCTCCTGGCGAGCCACTTCCTCCGGTCGTACTGGCGCCAGCACCGCGGGGGCGAGACGCGACCGCCGACGCTCTCCGACGACGCGATCCGCGCGCTGCAGCGGTACAACTGGCCGGGCAACGTCCGCGAGCTGCAGAACGCGATCGAGCATGCGGTGGTCCTGCTCGAGCCGGGACAGGCGGCGACCGCGATGGACATCCCGCTGCAGGGGACCACTGCGGCGCAGACGCCGGAGTCGGTCCCCGCGCAGGGCGGTGCCGAGCTGCCGGCCGAGGACTACCTGAACGAGCCCTACCACATCGGGCGCGAGCGGGTGATCGCGCAGTTCGAGCGCCGCTACCTCGCCGAACTCATGCGCGCGACGCAGGGCAACATGTCGAAGGCGGCGCGCGTCGCCGGCGTCGACCGCACCACGCTCTACCGCCTGATGGAGCGGCACGGCCTGCAGCGCGAGGCCGTGCTCAGTCCGAACGACCGCTGACGTGACCGAGTCCACCGCCAGCCCCCGCCGCCCCTCCCCGCCGCCGAAGCTGAGCCGCATCTCGTCCGGCGGCCTGCTGATGTCCTCGGAGTCGCACCCGCTGATCGAGAAGGCGGCGGGCGAGGTGATGCGCGGCTTCGCGCAGGCGCTCGGCGAGGCGTTCGAGCCCGAGGAGACGACGTCGGTGCTGCAGTGGCTCGCGGGCTCCGTGGACCTGGCGTCGCGCGGCATCCCGCCCGACCGCGGCGAAGGCGCGAGCGCGCTCGGCCGCTTCCTGCTCGACCGCCTCGGCTCGGTGCTGCTGAGCCTGCTCGCGGCCGACCAGTCCGTCCCGCGGGCCGAGGCGCTCCGCCTGCTCTCCGGCGTGGACGCGGTGCGCCGCGTGATCGAGCCCGACTGGGACCGCTACTTCGCCTCGCAGCTCTCGGGGCCCGATGGCCTCAACATCGTCGTCGAGGTCGCGCACGACATCCGCTCGCCGCTCACGTCGATCCGCTGCCTCGCCGAGACGCTCGAGCGCGGACAGTCGGGCGCGGTGAGCGAGCTGCAGCGCAAGCAGCTGCGGCTCATCTACAGCGCGTCGCTCGGCCTCACCTCGATGGCCACCGATGTGATCGAGATGGCGCGCCGCGGCGACCAGCTCTCGGAGGGGGACCCGATCCCCTTCTCGGTGGCCGAGACGCTCGAGTCGGTGATCGACATGGTGCGCCCGATCGCCGAGGAGAAGGGCCTCGCGGTGCGCTTCCTCCCGCCGGCCGGCGACCAGCGGATCGGGCGGCCGGTCGCGCTGAGCCGCGTGCTGCTGAACCTCGTCACGAACGGCCTCAAGTTCACCGACGAAGGGAGCGTCGAGATCACCGCGCGCGTCACGACGCCGACGCGCGTCGAGTTCTCGGTGAAGGACACCGGCCGCGGCATGAGCGAGGAGGCGGTGGCGACGCTCTATCAGCCGTTCCGCCGCTCGAGCGGCCGCGCCGGACGCTCCGGGTACTTCTTCTCGGGCACCGGACTCGGCCTCGCGATGGTGCGCAAGCTGCTCGGCACGATGTCGTCCGAACTGCACTTCGACACCGGCGTCGGGAAGGGCACGCGCTTCTTCTTCGAGCTCGAACTCCCGCCCGTCGCGCGCCTCTAGCCGCCGACGGCGAGCTCGAATCCGCGGGCCATCCGCGTGACGAGGTGCTCCCAGCTGAAGAGCTCGATCGCGCGCTGGCGGCCCGCCGCGCCCATGGCCGCGGCGCGGTCGCGGTCCGAGAGCAGCTTCACGAGCGCTTCGGCGAGCGCGCCGCTGTCGGCCGGCGGCACGAGGTGGCCGGTCGTGCCTTCCTCGATGATCTCCGGCACCGCCCACGCGTTCGGCCCCACGCACGGGAGCCCGTACATCATGGCCTCGACGAACGACGTGCCGAACGGCTCGAAGCGCGTCGGGATGCAGAGCGCCGTGGCGGTGCGGTAGGCATCGTCCATGCGCCGCCGCCCGGCCTCGGAGTCGCGCGAGAGGAACCCGAGGAACTCGACACCGGGCATCGCCGGCATGCGCTCGGCCGCGGCGCCCCCGCCGACCATCAGCAGGCGCGCGTCGGGGATGCGCGCCCGCACGGCGCGGAACGCCTCCAGCAGCAGGTCGGCGCCCTTCCGTTCGAAGTCGCGTCCGACGAAGAGGATCGTCGGCGGGCCGGCGCGCCGCGTGGCGTCGGCGCCGGCGATGTCGGGGACCGGGATGTTCGGACCGCAGTGCACCGTGATCAGCCGTTCGGCAGGGATCCCGAAATCCTCGATGAACGAGCGGCGGAGCCAGTCGCTCATCGTGAAGATCACCTTCGCGCGCCGGTAGACCTGGGCCTCGCGTTCACGCACCTCGTCGAGCTCACGGTCGCTGAGCCACGCCGCCTCGGAGTGCCGGGTCGCGATCGCGCGGCGCGCGAGCTGGATGTTCGAGTCGCAGAAGAGCACGACCGGCGTCGGCTCGGTCACCGGCACCTCGAACGTCGCGCCCACCTGCAGGATGACGTCGGCCGTGCCGCGGCGCGCCTCGATCATCCCCTCGCAGGCGAGCGTGCGCGCGGCGAACGCGACGCCGCCGAGGTGGTAGCGGACCCACCATCGCCGCATCGGGACCGCGAACGTGCGCAACAGCGTCGTCCAGCGCGCCCATCCGTAGAGGTCGGCATCGCCCGCACGGACCGAGTAGCCCGCCGTGCGCAGGTGCTCGAGCACGCTCCGGCTGACGCCCGACCAGGAGTCGTGCGTCTCGGCGTTGCCCTCGCTGACGAAGAAGACGCGCTGGACCGCGCGCGTCGCGGAGTCGAAGTGCGGCTCGGTCAGGCCTTCCCCCGTCGCAGGGCGAGGCGCAGCATGCGGAGCGCGCCCGGCAGGTAGGGGAGCCGGCGGCGCGCACTCTGCAGGAGCCGGCCGAGACCGGCGGGATTCCACGCGCGCCGGCCGGCATACGCGGTGCGAGCGCGCACGGCGGCGAACTCGTCGGCGAACGGTCCCGCGTAGTCGAGGTCCCACGGCTTCGGCGCACCCATGAAGTGGAGCACGGTGCCCTCGGCGCGGACCGCCGAGGCAGCCGCGTGGTTCCAGTGCGGCGGCAGCGGCGTCCAGTCGCCCTCGAGCGCGAGGTTGAGGGCGTCCTGGTCGTGCAGGATGAGCCGGTCACCGATCCGCGCCGCGGCGTCGAGCGCGCGCGCGCCGACGCCGCGCTCGCGCCAGCGCGCGAGGTCCACGAGGAGCACGCCCGAGTTGAAGTAATGCGGCGCGGCGAGGCCGAGTCGCGCCTGGTGCTCGCGCTGCTCCTCGGCCGAGAGGTTCTCCACGGCACCGACGGTACGGCCCTCGAGCGGGAAGGCGGCGAGCTCCGTGACGTCGCGCCCGACGAGCAGGTCTGAGTCGAGGTAGATGCAGCGTGCGGCGTCCGGCGGCGCGATCTCGTCCAGGAAGAGGCGCAGGTACGCGGTGTGTGTGACGAGGCGCGAGCGCGTCAGGTGCCGGACGCGGTCGACGGGGAACGCGACGACGCGGAGCGCGACGGACGCGGGACCGCGGTCGAGGCCGGCAGCGAGGCGGCCGGCCTCGGCGGGATCGAGGTCGACCGTCGCGACGTGGAATCGCAGCACGGCGCCCGCCGGCGCGTGCTCCACCACCGAGCGGACGGTGGCGGCGCAGCCGACGGCGTGGTGGCGGTCGACGGTGAGGACGAGGTCGGTGGTGGCCATTTGACGCGCCGGAGCGCCCGCGAAGGGTGCGCTCCCATTGTGGTGTGACGCAAGGCACGGGCAATTTGCGATTGACGGGGATCGCCCCGGCACGAAACTCGCTCCTGAGCGTACTGATGACCGTGGACCTCGCCAGCCGCCCGACCGCCCTCGCCGGAGTGCCGCCCGCGCCCCCGGCGCGGCCGACTGCCGGCGCCCGGCGCGGGGCGAAGGGGCTCGTCGGCGCGCTGCCGTGGGACACGATCCGGATGGCGCTCGGCTTCCTGACGCTGATCACGGTCAGCCGCATCCAGGAAGAGGTGCAGCTGATCGCGATCATCCCGTGGGGACCGCTGCTGACGCTGCTGTGCCTCGTGCTCGCGGTGACGCAACCGAAGACGGTGCGCTGGGCCGACCTCACGAAGTCGCCGATCGCGCGGCGGGTGATGGTCTTCTTCGGGCTGATGTGCCTCTTCGCGCCGTTCGGCCTCTCGATCGGCGCGTCGGGGACCTACATCCTGAATCGCTTCCTGTCGACGATGATCTACTTCGCGCTGATCATCATCGCAGTGCGGCACATCGGCGACCTGCGGTTCCTGATCGGCAGCTACGTCGTGTCGATGCTGATCCTGATCTACTCGGGATTCTTCCTGTGGGAGACGACGACCTTCAACGGGTTCGACCGCGTCGGCTCGTCGGGCATGTACGACGCGAACGACCTCGCGCCGATCTTCGGCGCCGGGCTGCCGCTCGCGCTCCTCTTCGCGCAGACGTCGGGCAAGTGGGGGAAGGCGCTCGGCTACGGCGTCGCGCTCGGCACGCCGGCGCTGATCGCGCTGACCGGCTCGCGCGGCGGCTTCCTCTCGCTGCTCGCGACCTGCCTCGGGCTGCTCTTCGCCGTGCCGGGCATCTCCTTCTTCAAGCGGATCGGGATCGTCGTCGCGGCCACGATCGCGATGGCCATCGTCGCGCCGGCCGGCTACATCCAGAAGATGGGCACGATCTTCGACAGCAAGAACGACTACAACTTCACCGACGACAGCGGCCGACTCGCGATCTGGAAGCGCGGCATGGGCTTCGTGCGCGAGCACCCGCTCACGGGCGTCGGGATCGGCAACTTCGCGCGCGCGCAGTGGGAGAAGCCGAGCTTCTCGATCACGGGCGCGCAGCTCCCGACGATGGCGCCGCACAACACGTTCCTCGAGGTGACGGCCGAGCTCGGCATCCCGGCGTTCCTCGTCTTCGTCTCGGTGGTCCTCACGGGGATCGTCGCGCCGCTGCAGATGCGGCGACGGCTGCCCAAGCGATGGATGAAGGAGACGGCCGACCGACGATTCCTCTACCTCGCGGCCTGCTACTTCCCCGTGACCTTCTTCGGCTGGGCCGTCGGTGCGTTCTTCGTCTCGCATGCGTACCTGGCGCCGTTCTACCTGATGGCGGCCTTCCTCGCGACCGCGCTCGTGCTCACGAAGAAGGAACTGCGCCTGGCGAAGGCCGAGGCGGCTCAGCGGCAGGCGGGCCAGCGCGCCTGAGCGCAGCCGGCGCGCCGCGCGCCCGTCAGAACTGCCGGTAGCGGAAGATCTGGGTCTCGCGGCCGCTCATGAACACATAGGCCAGCAGCAGCAGCGCGATGAGCGCCGCGTCGGAGCGGATGCCCGGCTTCGGCCGCAGCGCGAGCTCCTCCGCCTTCGGCCCGACGAACGCCGCGATGACACCGAAGAGCACCGGCAGCGCCATGATCCGCAGGTCGGAGGCGGGGATCGCGACCGTGAACGCGTGCAGGTCGAGGAAGCCCGTCGGGCTCACGAGGTCGCCGACGAGCCGGATGGTGCTCGACAGGTCCGGCGAGTGCACCGTGATGAAGGTGACGCTCACGAAGACGAACGTGACGAGCCAGGCCACCGGCTTCGGCAGCGGCCGCTTCAGCCGCTTCCAGTACTGGAAGACCGCGAGCGCGCTCCCGTGCAGCGCGCCGAAGAGGATGAAGTTCCACGTCGCGCCGTGCCAGAAGCCGGCGATGAGCATCGCGACGAGCGTCGCGAGCGCCGACTTGTGGATCGTGGCCTTCCCCATCCGCTTCAGGAGCGGCGTGTACAGGTACGTCGTGATGAAGTCGGAGAGGCTGATGTGCCAGCGGCGCCAGAAGTCACTGATGTTCAGCGCGCGGTACGGCACGTTGAAGTTCCGCTGCAGCTGGAGCCCCATCAGCTCGGCACAGCCGTACGCCATGTCCGAGTAGCCGCTGAAGTCGAAGTAGATCTCGAGCGTCCCGGACAGCACGGTGACCCACGCGCCGAGGGTCGAGAGCATCCCGAGCTCGGTGTAGCCGGCGCGCGTGATCTCGGCGAAGGTGTCGCCCAACACGACCTTCTTCGCGAGCCCGAGCAGGACCAGCGTCGCGCCGCGCGTGAAGCGCTCGCTGCGCGCGGCCGCCGAGCCGAGCGCCTCGAGCTGCCGATAGAAGAGCTTCGCGCGGAGCAGCGGACCGGCGGTGACGTTCGGGAAGAACGACACGAAGGTCGCGTGGTCGACCCAGCCGCGCGCCGGCACGAGGCGCTCGTAGCAGTCGACCAGGTACATCACCTGCGTCAGCGTGAAGAACGAGAGCCCGAGCGGGAAGCCGAGGTCGATGGTCACGTCGGCGATGCCGACGGCGGTCTCCACGGCACGGGCGTACTTGAACAGGCAGAGCACGCCGACATCGGCGACGAGCGCCCACGTGAGCCAGCGCTTGCGCGACGCGTCGCTCCGGCCGTCCTCGCTGAGCTTCGTCGCGACCCACCAGTTGAAGGTGATCGAGCCGAGCAGGAGCGAGAGGTCCCGGACGCCGTCGAGCGAGTAGAAGAGGAGCGACGCCGCCAGCACCACCCACTGGGCCGCGCGCGGGCCGACCCGGTCGCGCAGCAGCATCACCCCGGCGATGACCGCCGGGAGGAAGAGCAGCAGGAAGGTGAACGAGTTCAGCGCCATCGCGTCAGGTCGCGCCGGGGCGCATCACCCGAGCTTGCGCGCGATCAGGTCGATCATGTCGCCGACGTTGCGGAGCTCCTCGAGCTCGCCGAGCGCGAAGCGCACGCCGAAGGCCTCCTCGACCGCCGCGATGAGGTTCACGTGGGCGAGCGAATCCCAGCCCTCGACGGTCGTCGCGCTCGACTCGCGGCTGACCGTGAGCGAGGGATTCTCGAAGACTTCCTGGAAGATCGGCTGCAGCCGGGTGAGGATCTGGGGCATGGCGACGTGGCGGGATGCGGCCGTGGCCGCGTGGTCTGGGGGAAGCTACCGGGGACGGCGTGAACGGCGGAAGGGCGCAGCCGGTGCGGCACTCAGTTCCCGACGCTGGCGGCGAGCGCCTTCCGATCCACCTTTCCGTTCGAGTTCAACGGGAAGGCGCCGAGCGCGTGGTACTTGGCGGGCACCATGTACGGCGGCAGGCGCTCGGCGAGGAAGGCGCGGTAGTCCTTGCCGAAGCTCGCGGGCGCGGCGCCGTCGACCAGCGCGAAGCAGTGGAGCACCGTGCGGCCGGCACCGTCCACCGTCCCGACGACCGCGGCATCGCGCACGCCTGCGAAGGCGCGCGCATGGTGCTCGACCTCGCCGGTCTCGACGCGGTAGCCATCCACCTTCAGCTGGTGGTCGGTGCGCCCGCAGTAGTAGAGCTCGCCGCCGCGCGCGAAGACGACGTCGCCGCTGCGATAGCCGCGCGTCCCGTCGGGGAGCGCGATGAATGCCGCCGCGGTCTTCTCGGGGTTCTCCCAGTACCGGTCGGTCACCTGGTCGCCGAGGATGATCAGCTCGCCCTTCTCGCCGTCCGGCACGTCGGCGAGCGCGTCATCGACGATCCGGAAGGAGGTGCGCGGCATCGCACGGCCGATCGACACGACGCCGTTGTAGGCATCCTCGTCGCGGAGGTCGGCGCCGAGCTCGTAGTACGAGCAGAAGATCGTCGCCTCGGTGGGACCGTACACGTTCACGATCCGCGCCGACGGCGCGCAGTCCCGCCAGAGGCGGGCGACGCGCAACGGCAGTGCCTCGCCACAGAAGAGCGAGAGCCGCAGCGCGGGCAGCCGGATCTCGTCGAAATAGCGCTCGAGGAAGGTCAGCACCGACGGCACGGTGAGCGCCACGGTCACCTGCCCGCGGTCGAGCGTGCGGGCGACACCGATGAACCCAGGCCCGCCTTCCGGCACCACGTGACAGGCGCCGCCCACGCAGAGCGGCGTCGCGTACGACATCACCGAGAGGTCGAACGTGAGGTCGAACATCTGGAGGAACCGGTCCTCATGCGTGAAGCCGTAGCCGCCGCGGTCGACGAACGCGTCGAGGAACGCGAGGAGGTTCCGGTGATGGATCGGCACGCCCTTCGGCTGACCGGTGCTGCCCGAGGTGAAGAGCAGGTACGCGACCGAGGATGGATCCACGTCCGCGATCGGCTCGAGCGCGCGCCCGGGGACGCTGGCCGCGGTCTCCTCGACGCGGAGCGCGCCGGCCATCGCGGCCTCCCAGCCGTCGATGGCCGGCACGCGCTTCGAGCAGAGGACGGTGCGGATCCCGGCCTGGTCGATGCAGCTCTTGTTGCGGTCCGCGGGTGCGTGCGGGTTGAGCGGCACGTAGGCGCGGCCGCTGGCCAGCACCGCCATGATGGACGCGTAGGTCCAGACGTCCTGCGTGGCGTAGATGGCGATGCGGCGCTCGGCGGCGGGCACCACGGCCGCGAGGCGGTCGCGGATGACCTGCACCAGCGCACCGAACTCGGCGTACGTGAAGCTCCGCCCCCCGACGACGAAGGCTGGCCGATCCGCGTGCCGCGCGACGTTGTCGGCGAAGCGCGCGAGCAGGGGGCGCGTCACGCCGGCCGGCGCGGCGCTCATCGCGCGCACCCGAGCATCGACGCGGCGACTGGCGCGGCGCCCCCGGCGAGCCGCGCGGCGCCACGGTCGGTGAAGTGCTGTGGATCGGCGAAGAAGCCCATCCGCTCGGCGCCTTCCGGGTAGGGCGGATCGATCAGCCGCACGCCCGAGTCCGCCGCGACGCGGCGGATGCGGACCTCGGCCGAGTCGGCGAAGGTCAGGATCATCGCGCCGCTCGCCTTGGGGTTCACCGCCTCCATCGCGCGCAGCCAGCGCAGCTCCGACACGATCGTCGTGTCGCCGACCCGCTCCTGCGGGATCACGAGCGCGAGCTGCGCCCCGCTGCGGCGCACGCGGCCGACGAGGTCGCGGAGGTTCGCCTCGAGCGAGTCGAGTCGCTCGATCGGCAGCGTGGCGAAGCGCGTGTCGTTGCCGAGCTCCTCGGCCGCCTGCCGCTCGCGGTTGCGGTCGACGACCCATTCGGGGACGATCTTCTTGACGCTCTCGCGGAGCCGCATGAAGGAGCGGAGGCTCCACGGGGAGAGCGGCGGCGACCGGTTCGTGCGCGGCGCGGGGAACGGCGTGCGCCCGAACAGGTAGACGGTCGACTGCGGATAGTAGATGACGACGCGCGGCTTCAGCGGGAAGACACGCAGTTCGAGGTCCTGCATCACCGTGGGCAGCGACATGCCGGCGAAGGCGGTGTTCAGGACGACCGGCGGCGCGGCCGGGCAGATGCGCGCGAGGCTGTCCTCCAGCTGGCGCGGCCATTCGCGCCGCTCGGTCTCATAGAGGCCGAACGTCTCGCTGGCGCCCGCCGTCACGACGATCGCCCGCGAACGCAACGCCTCCGCGCTCACCTCCGGGCCGCGGAACCCCAGGGCGTTCATGTGGAACTTCCGCCACGCCGTGGAGGGACGCCCGTGCCGGCCGAGCGAGTCGTCCATCCGGAGGTCCATGATGTTCGTCGCGCCACTGGTGAGCGGCACGCCGAAGCGCACGAAGTCGTCGACCCGGACCGCCGCCTCGAAGGCCGGCGGGACGATGAGCAACGCCACGACGAGGCGTCTGATCACGGGCGTGGCAGGTGGAGTGGCGTCATGTCCTTGGGGGGTGGGCCGCCGAAGGATACGTCGGACTCCGGGGGCGGCGGGAGGCCGCGTGGGGAGGACGGCACGTTCTGTGCCGTACGCTTCCGTACTACGTTTCCGGGTCCGCCCGCCGGACCCGCCGCCACCGCGCCCGCGCCTCCATCCCGACGTCATGACCGAGCCCAAGTCCGCCCCCGCCGAGGGCGGCGCCGCCCCCGCTGAAGGCCGCTCGCGCGGCTACCTCGCG
>CAZIDS010000006.1:0-34730 GCA_964537945.1 uncultured Gemmatimonas sp.
CGCCGCCACGCGCCGCCACGCGCCGCCACGCGCCGCCACGCGCCGCCACGCGCCGCCACGCGCCGGACCAGCCCCGAGCTCAGCGCTTGTCGGTGCGCGGGCTCGTGCCGACGACGAGGTCGTCGATCCCGCTCGCGTCGCGTGTGGCGCCGTCGTCCGGTCGCCGGTGCCGCACCAGGAGACCCAGGAGAGGGGGCGCCGCGAAGGTCGTCGCGACCACCATCAGCATCAGCGCGCCGAAGGTGGACGGGGTGAGGACGCCGGCGGACAACCCGAGCTGCGCGAAGATGAGTCCCACCTCGCCGCGCGGCACCATCGCGAGGCCGACGAGCAGCTTGTCGCCCTTGAACCAGACCGGCGCGTAGCCGGCGGCGATCTTGCCGAGGACGCCGACCCCGATGAGCGCGGCGCCAACTCGAAGCGCCGGGGCGGACGCCAGCGCCTCCAGGTCTACCTCGGCGCCGACCGACGCGAAGAAGATCGGCACGAAGAAGAAGCCGAGCTGGGTGACGCTCCGCTCGATCTCCTTCCGTTGCAGCGTCGGATGGAGGATGAGCCCGGCCGCGAAGGCGCCGATGATCATCGCGCTGCCCGAACGCATCGCGACCCAGGCGAGCGCCAGCGCGAAGCCGAGCGCGAGGATGCCGAGCGCGCCGCTCACGCGGACGCGGTCGACGAAGCGGAAGAGCGGCGCGATCGCGACCGACCCGAGCGCGACGGAGATGACGACGAAGCCGAGCGCCGGGGCCGCGGTGCTCGCGACGGTGCCGACCGTAAGGTCCCCGCCCGCCACGACGCTGCCGACCACGGAGAGCACGACGAGACCGACGACGTCGTCGAGCACGGCCGCGCCGATCACGACCTGCCCTTCCTTGGTCTGGAGCCACCCGAGGTCGGAGAGCACGCGCGCCGAGATGCCGATCGAGGTGGCGGTGAGCGCCGCCGCCGCGACGACCGCCGGCATCTTGTCCAGCCCGAGCGCGAGCGCGGCCAGTACCCCGAGCGCGAACGGCAGCACCACGCCGACCACGCCCACGGTGATGGCCGTCGGGCCGACGCTCGCCAGCGAACGGAGGTTCGTGTGGAGGCCGATCTCGAAGAGCAGGACGAGCACCCCGAGCTCGGCGAGCGCGTGGATGACGGGATCCGCGGGGTCGAGGATGCCGAGCGCGCTCGCGCCCAGCAGCATGCCGGCGACCAGTTCGCCGAGCACGGTCGGCTGTCCGATGCGCTGCGCGAGCTCGCCGAGCAACTTCGTCGCGGCGATCGTCGCGACGAGGGCCAGGAGCAGCGACTCGAACGAGCCCGGCGCGGCGGCCGACACGAAGGCCTCGAGGGGAGGGAGCATGCGGACGCGGGCGAAAGGCGAAGAAGGCGGCGCCGCTGAGCGCAGGACCGGAGCTCCCGCAATATAACCCGGTGCCAGGCCCATTCCCGCGGATCGCGCATCGGCGCGTACGGTACGGAGCGCGCGCCGTTCGCGCCGCGCGCTCAGCCCAGCAGGGCTCGCACGAGCATCGGCGCCGCGCCGAGGATCCAGAAGCGCACGAAGCGCCCGCCGAGACAGATCGCGGTGAACCGCAGCACGGGGATGCGCACGATGCCGGCCGCGATCGCGGCGAGGTGGAACGGCGGGACGCTCGCGACGGCGCTGACGGCGAGCAGGCCGGTGCCGTAGGCGGGATGCGCGCCGAGGAAGGCGCGGGCCTTCGCGATCGCGGCGACCGCGCGTCGCGACCGCGCGCGGTCGGCGACGGTGCCGAGCCAGTACCAGGGAAGCTTCGCGCCCACGTGGGCGAGCGTGAACGCGACGAGCATCGCGAGCGCGAGCCTCGGCGGCGCGCCGATGCCGATCGCGATCGCGCCCGCCTCGGCGAGGCCGACGGGGAGGATGCCGGTCAGGAAGCCGGCGAGCGCCGCCGCGGCGAGGGCGGCGACCGGCGCCGCGGGATCGATCGCGTCCACGCCGAAGGATGCGCCGCCGCGCGCGCGGGAGATAGTGCGCCGAAGCGAAGCGGGGCCGGCGCTGCGCGCCGGCCCCGCTTCTCCTGCGTTCGATCGGGCTCAGGCCCCGTAGCCGGGAGGCACCTTCTCCTCCTGCGGCGACGCGAGGACCTTCTTGAAGCACCAGAACGTGCCGCCCCAGACCAGGGCGAGCGAGACCAGCATGATGATCCACCCTGCGGTGGAGAGGGTCGCCTGTTCGACGACCGGCTGCATGACGTCTTGCATGGCTGGGTTCCTCAGTCAGCAGGGTTGTTGTCGTCGATGTCGGCGCCGGCGGCCTTGAGCCGCTTCTCGCCGAACACCGTGACGGAGAACAGGTAGACGACGAGCGCGCCGATCGTCAGCAGGGCCACCTTCGCGCCGAGCGACGAGGTCGCGTTCTTCAGCTCGCTCGCGAACGACTGCAGGTTGAACCCGATGAAGACGATGAGCAGGTACGCCGGCGCGATGTACTTCATGATGATCTTCACGAACGACGGGATCTGGATCGCCGCGCCGTTGTGGATCTCCTTCCAGCCGCGGTCGATGCCGAACACCCACGAGAAGTAGATGATCTGCGCCATCGCGAGCAGGAAGATCAGGTAGGTCCCGACCCAGAAGTCCATCGTGTTGAGGAAGGCCCCGTTCGCGCTGAACCAGAGCGTCAGCAGCGCGCCCGCCGTGCCGATCGCGGCGATGGTCGCCGTCGACTTGCCGTGGCTCCAGTTGGTCGCCTCCTTGAGGTGCGCGACCGCCGGCTGGTACATCGAGAGCGAACTGGTGATCGCCGCCAGCCAGAGCACGAGGAACCAGAGCGCGCCCATGATGTTGCCGAAGGCGCCCATGTGCGCGAAGACCACCGGCAGCGTCGCGAAGCCGAGCTTGAAGCTGCCGCCCGCCACCGCGACCGACGTGCCGCTCAGCCCGAGGAAGACCACCGCGGCGGTGAGCGTGATCATGCCGCCGAAGCCGACCTCGAAGAGCTCGTTCGTCGCGCTGGCCGTGAGGCCGGAGAGCGCGACGTCGTCGTTCTTCTTCATGTAGGAGGCGTAGTTGATGATCACGCCGAAGCCCACCGACAGCGAGAAGAAGATCTGCGATGCGGCCGCGAGCCAGGTCTTGAAGTCGCCCAGTTTCGCGTAGTTCGGATTCCACATGTACCCGAGGCCGGCGAGCACGCTGTTCTCGGGGTGCGCCGGGTCGGGCGCGCCGAGGGTGAGCACGCGCACGAGCACGACCATCGCGCAGATCGCCATCACCGGCATCGCCCACGAGACGAACTTCTCGATGCCCTTCGACAGCCCGCGGAACACGAAGTAGATGTTGATTGCGAAGACCAGCACCCAGGTCAGGACGGTCGGCAGTCCCTCGGCCGTGAAGAGCGACCCGTCGCCCGCGCTGCCCGTGTACTTGTCATAGAAGGCGTTCGCGACCTGCGTCTGCACCTCGATCGTCGTGTTCGGATCAATGCCGATGCCGCCCGTGAGGTACTTGAGGAAGTACCCGAAGGTCCAGGTCTCGATGAACATGTAGTACGTCGAGACGCCGAGCGGGATGAGCACGCCGATCAGGCCGAGGTAGCGCGGGAGCTTCCCCTTGCCGATCGTGCCCATGATCATCGTCGCCGAATGGAAGCCCTTCTTGCCGCCGTAGCGGCCCATCGCCCATTCGGCCCAGCCGATCGGGATGCCGAGCAGGAAGAGCGCGCAGAAGTAGGGGATGAGGAAGGCACCGCCGCCGTTCTGGGCGGCCTGCCCGGGGAACCGGAGGAAGTTGCCGAGTCCGACGGCGGAGCCGGCCACGGCGAGGATGACGCCGAGCTTTGAGCCCCATTCTTCCTTGTGATGTTCCGACATGCGGGTGATCCTATGAAAAGGAAGGCCCTGCGGGAATCCGCCGAATATACCCCCGCGGGGCGGTCCCGCCACCGCCTCCCTTGCGGGCGAGGGTCAGGGCGACACGAGGACGTTGAAGCTCGACCCCGGGTACGCGGTCACGTTCGGCGCCGTGACCGCGATCGTCGCCGCGCCCGCGCCGATGCCGACGACGCGCACGCCGCCGGTGGCGATGTTCGACAGCGTCCGGCTGTTCCCAGGCGCGATCGTCGTCGTGACGCTCGCCGCGACGAGCGCGGTGGTCTCGATCCGCGCGACGTTGCCGTCGGAACTCGTGAAGGTGAGGGTGAGTGGCGCGCCCGCACGCACTTCCTGTTCGGCGGCGAAGGCCGTGCCGCCGGCATCGAGCATCCCGGTCCGGGCGTAGAACACCTGGCTCGGTGAACCGACGCCGAGGCCGCCAGGCACGTTGAAGAGCTCGATGCCGGCCGGCCGCAGCGTCACCGTCATCGTCGCGGTCGTGAAGCCGGCGCCCTCGATGGTGAGGGTCGCGGTGCCTGTCGCGCCTGGCTCGGCGGAGATGACGAACGGCACGTTCGTGGCCGGCGCCGTCATCACCAGGTCGATCGCGCCGGCCCCGACCGTGGACGCGTTCGGCGCGACGCGGACGCGCGACGGGTCCGAGCTCGTGATCCGGACGGCGATCGTGCCGTAGGTGCCATTGTCGAGCGTGGCCGCGTGCGCGACCTGCAGGCCGCCCGCGACGAGTGCGTTCCCGACCGTCATCGTGTGTGCCGTCACCTGCACCTGTTGCGCGGCCAGCGCCGTCGGTACGACGCCGGGCGCGAAGACGCTGATCGTCGAGATCCCCGCGCCGACCGGGACGATCCGCACGCCGCCGGTGGCGACGCTCCCCAGCGTCCGGCTGTTGCCCGGCGCGATCGTCGTGGTGACCGACGACGCGGTCTGGCTCGTCGTCTCCAGCGTCGCGACGGCCGCCACCTCGCTCGAGAAGGTCACGGAGAGCGGCGCGCCGGCGCGCACCGACTGTTCCGCCGCGATCGCCGTACCGCCCGCGTTCATCATCCCGACCCGCGCGTAGATCACGCCGGTCGGCTGCCCGACGAGCAGGTTCGACGGGACGAAGAGGAGCTCGATGCCGGCCGGCCGCAGCGTCACCGTCATCGTCGCCGTGGTGAAACCGGCGCCCTCGATGGTGAGCGTCACGGTACCGGTGGCGCCGGAATCAGCCGAGATCACGAACGGCACGTTCGTGCTCGGCGCGGTCATCGGAACGTCGATCGAGGCGGCGCCGACCGTGGAGGCATCGGGCGCGACGCGCACGCGCGACGGGTCGGAACTCGAGATGCGGACGGCGATCGTGCCGTAGGTGTCGTTCTCGAGCGTGGCCGCGTGCGGGACCTGCAGGCCGCGCGCGACGAGCGCGTCGGGGGCCGCGATCGTGCGCGCGAACACCTGGATCAGCTGCGAGGACTGTGGGGTCGTCACGGTCCCTGCCGCGGAGACGCTGATCGTCGTGATGCCGGCCCCGTTCGGCACGATCCGCACGCCGCCGGTGGCGACGCTCGCCAGTGTCCGGGTGTTCCCGGGCGCGATGGTCGTCGTCACCGAAGCCGCGGTCTGGTTCGTCGTCTCCAGCGTCGCGATCGTGGCGGCCTCGCTCGAGAACGTCAGCGTGAGCGGCGACCCCGCGCGCACCGCCTGCTCGGCCTCGATCGCGGTGCCGCCGGGATTCATCCGTCCGACGCGCGCGTAGATCACGCTGGTCGGCTGACCGACCAGGAATGTCGCCGGGAATGCGAGCAGCTCGACGCCGGCCGCGCGCACCGTCACCGTCATCGTCGCGCTCGTGAAGCCGGGTGCGGAGATCGTCACGGTGGCCGCACCGGTCACGCCGGACATCGCCGAGATCACGAAGGGGACGCTCGTGCTGGGTGCCGTCATCGGGACGTCGATGAACGCCGCGCCCGCCGTCACGAGATCCGGCGCGACGCGGACGAGCGCCGGGTCCGAGCTCTCGATCCGCACGTTCAGGCTGCCGTACGTGCTCCCGCCGAGCTGGGCGTTCTGCGCCTCCATCAGGCCGCTGCCGAGCGCGGCGTTGCCGACGCTGATGCCCGGCGACGTCACCGTCACCTGCTGCGACGCGTAGATGGTCGGCGTCAGCCCCGGGGCCGTGACGCTCACGGTGGTGGTGCCGCTCGAGAGCGGATCGAACGCGACGCCGCCGAGCGCGACGGAGTACTGCGTCCGCGTGTCACCGACCGCGACGACGGCGGTGACGTTCTGGCCGGTGAGCGCGCTCGTCACGAGCTGACCGACCGTCGGCGCGCTGTTCTGGAAGGTCACGGTGATCGGCGAGCCGCCGGCGCGGATCGGGAGCTCGCCACCGAGGGTGGTGCCGGCCGCGGTGAGATAGCCGATGCGTGCCTGGAACGGCGTGTTCGGGTTCATCGTCGACGTCGCGGCGGGCAGCGAGAGCACCTCGACGCCGAGCCCGGTGACGGTGACCACCACGGTGTCGGGCGCGAATCCCGGGGCCGATACGAGGAGGCGACCGACGCCCGTCACGCCTTCGAGCGCGGCGAGCACGTAGTTGATGGAGGTCGTCGGCGCGGTCATCGGGATCTCGATGAACGCCGTGCCGATGGTGTTCGCGTCCGGCGCGACGACGACGAGCGCCGGATCGAGGCTCTCGATGCGGAGGGTCGTGGTGCCGTACTCCGACGCGCCGAGCGTGACGGTGCTCGTGGTCTGGAGCCCGCTGCCGAGGGCGACATCGGGCGCATTGACCGCGGGCCCCACGACGGTGACGGTCCACGAGGACTGGGTCGTGGGCGTCGCCGCCGGCGACGTGACCTGAACGGTCGTCGAACCCGGCGCGAGCGGGTCGAAGACGATGCCGCCGGCGCCGAGTCCGTACAGCGTGCGCGTATTTCCGACCTCGATCGCGAGGTCGATGCTCTGGGCGGTGTCGGTCGCGGTCGCGAGCTGCGCGACCGCGGCGTTGCTGTTGGTCACGGTCACGGGGATCGGCACGCCCCCGGTGCGCACCGGGAGTTCGCTCTCGATGCTGGTGCCCGTCGCGTCGAGGATCCCGATGCGCACGAAGAACGCCGTCGACGGACTGAGCGAACTCGTCGTCTGCGGCAGCGAGAGGAGCTCCACGCCCCGGCCGCGCACGGTGACGAACGCCGTGTCGGGGATGAAGCCGGGCATGCTCACCTCGACGCGGCCGACGCCGGTCACGCCTTCGAGCGCCGACACCGTGACGTTCATCCCCACGTTCGGCGCGGTCATCGGGATGTCGATGAACTCGGTGCCCGCGACGTTCGCCTGCGGCGCGACGAGCACGAGGGCCGGATCGAGGCTCCGCACCCGCACGGTCCCGCTGCCGTAGTCCGGCGCGCCGAGTTGTGCGTAGGTGTTCGACTGCAGGCCGCTGCCGATGCGGGCGTCGTTGATGGTGATGGCGCTCGCGGTCACCGTCACCTGCTGGCTCGCGGTGGCCGGCGAGACGAGCCCCGCTCCGGTGACCGAGACCGTCGTGACGCCGGGCGTGAGCGGGTCGAACTCGACGCCGCCGGCGCTCGCGCCGTACTGGGTGCGCGTCGAGAGCACCGGGATCGTGAGCGTCGCCGACTGCCCGCTCCCCGCCTGCGAGAACAGCTGCGCGACCGCCGCGTCGCTGTTCGTGACCGTGACGTCGATCGGCACGCCGCCGAAGCGGAGCTCAAGCTCCCCTTCAAGCGCGGTGTTGCCGACGTTCATGTACCCGATCCGCACCTGGAACGCCGAACGCTGCGCGAGCGACGACGTCGTCGGGGTGAGCGAGATGATCTCGACGCCGAGCGGGCGCACGGTGACCAGCAGTGTGTCGGGCGCGAAGCCGGGCGCCGAGAGGACGACGGGCACCACGCCGGTCACGCCCTCCATCGCCGAAAGGGTGAAGTCGCCCGTGATGTAGGGCTGGGTGAGCGGGACGTCGAGGAACGCGCCGCCGGCCGTCGTGCGGTTCGGCGCGACGCGGACGATCGACGGATCGGTGCTCTCGATCCGCACCGTCGTCGTCCCGTAGTTGCTCGCGCTCAGGATGAAGTAGGTGTTCGACTGTGTGCCGCTGCCGAGGCGCAGGTCGTAACCGGTGATCGTCACGCGCGGCGCGACCGATACGTCGAGGCTGTCGGACGCGATGCCGGGCGCGGTCACGAGCAGGCGCGTCGAGCACGGCAGTGGCGCCGAGCCACCGTAGGTCACCGGGACGGTGACCAGCGCGCTGCCGGCGGCGAGGTTCGCGGTGGCGGGCAGCGACACGCAGGACGGGTCCGCGGCCGAGAGCGAGATCGTGACGCCGCCCGGCGGCGCCGCGATCGTCACGCCGCCGCTCCGCATCTCGATGCCCATCGTCGTGCCGAACGACCCGTTCAGGGACAGCCCGGTCTCGATGATGTTCAGCGCGGCCGACGTGGTCACGGTCGTCGAGTCGCTCACCCAGCCGGGCGCGCTCGCGACGACCAGCGCCGAGCCGAGCGATGCGCCGGTGACCGTCCCGTTCCCGAGCGTCGCGCCCGGCGCGAAGAAGACGCTCGACGTCGTGACACCCACCCGTGACGCGTCGCGCGTGACGAGCGAGACGGTCAGCCCGCCGGCCGGCGCGGGCGCCGTCAGCTGGATCGGCAGTGCCGCCGACTGGCCGAGGGCCACGTCGAGCGTGGTCGGCATGCTGATGATCTGGTTCGTGACCGTGACGCCGAGCTGTCCGCCGCCGACGCCGTCGATCGTGGCGTTGAGGAAGGCGAAGCCCAGCCCGACGCCGGTGACGGTGAACGTCGCCTCGATCTGGCCCGGCGGGATGAGGACGGTGTCCGGGTCGCTGACGGCGACGATCGAGGGGTTGTTGCTGGTGAGCCCGATCGAGAAGCCGCTGCCGTACGCCGGCACCGGCACGGTCGCGCGCACCGTCGCCGGCGCGCCGGGAGCGAGCAAGTTGCCGCCGACGAGCGTGAGCGTGACGGGCACGTTGATCGAGAACGCCTGACTCGCGGTCGACGCGAGGCCCGGCGACGAGGCGACCAGCACCCAGCTGGAGTTCGCGACGTTCACCGTGAGGTCATTGAAATCCGCGACGCCGGCCACCGCGTTGCGCACCGTGGTGCCGCCGAGCGTCGCGAACGCGGGGCCGTTGGTGAGCGTCATCGTGATCGCGCCGGTGAAGGTCGTGTCGATGTTGTTGAACTCATCGACAGCCCAGACCGTCCACCCCGGCGTGATCGGCGCGCCCGCGGTCCCGCCGCCGGTGCCGAAGCGCACCAGCGCCGTCGTCGCGGCGCGCGGCGTCGCGAAGCTCATGAAGCCCAGCGGCGAGCCGGTCAGCCCGGTAGCCGTGAGCCCGCTCTGCACGACCGACGCGATGTTCGGCATCGTGAAGGTGAAGCTCACCAGACCGTTGGCGTCGCTCGTGTCCACCTGCGTGCCGAGCGGGTTGCAGCAGCCGAAGGTCCCGCTCCACGTGACCTCGAAGCCGGCGACGGCGAGGCCGTTCGCATCGACGACGCGCGCGACGAGCGGCGCGGGGATCGCGGTCCCCACGGGCACCCGCGCGGAGTCGCCCGACACTCGCTCGATCCGCGCCGCGGGACCGACGACCGGCGTGGCCTGCACCGTGATCGTCGGGATGCCGCCGATCTGCGACCAGCCGGCAGGCGACGCGACGCTCAGCGTGGTCGTGCCGCTCGCGCCCGCGCGCCGGAAGCGCAGGCTCGCCGCGAAGCCCGGCACCGCGTTGTCGATGTAGGTCTGCGCGAACCCCGGCTGCAGCGTGAACGGCGCGCTCGGCCGCGCAGGCTGGTCGCTGCCGCCGGTGTTCGGGAAGGCGTGGAACTCGAGCCGGCCGACGAGCGAGTCGGTGACGGTGACGGTGAAGGCCGCGCCGGTGCCTCCGACGCGCAGCGCCTGCCCTTGGAATCCGCTCTCGCCGGCGTCGTAGCCCACGGCGATCGCGAACACGGGGTCGATCGAGTCGGCCGGCGTGAGGGACGTGAGACCGAGGTATCCGACCTGGAAGACCGGCGCCGCGACGACGGCGAAGAGGGTGTCCGGCGCGAAGCCGCTCGCCTCGGCCACGACGCGGAAGGCCGAGCCGGCCGTCCCCTCGATCGCGTGGACGCGGAACGCGAGCCCGGTCTCGCCGGCGACCGCGCCGAACAGCCGACTCACCACGCCCGCCTCTGCGGTATCGGCGGAGACGAGCGCGACGGTGGAGTCGATCGAACGGATGGTGATCGTCGCCGCCGCGGCGAGCGGTGCCGGGAAACGCAGGAACGCAGCCTGCTGCATCCCGGCCGCAACGAGCACGGATCCGTCGAGGTCGAGCGACGACACCGCGACGCCGGAGGGCCAGCCGTTGATCACTGCGGGCGCGATCGCCTCGGCGAAACCGCCGTGCGTCGCCGGCGACGGCGACTGCACGTTCACCGTGAACACGCCGCCGGTCGCGCCGTCCGGATCCGACACGCGCAGGTAGCGCCCGCCGCCGACGGGCACGGTGGCGAAGGTCGGGAAGCCGAGCGTCACGGCGCCGGTCGTCCGCTGCAGGTCGAGCTGGACCGCGGACGGGTCGAAGTCCTGGAAGGTCGGGCCGCCCGTGAGGTCGATCGGTGCGCCGTCGAGCACGCGGAACGCGACGTTGCGCGACGTGACGACGCCGCCCATGTCGAGGCCGCTCGCGGTGATGCGGCGCGTGCCGCCGGCGCCGAGCACGTCGGAGCGCACGACGACGTTGTTGAGGTCGTAGCGCACGACGCCGCGCGCCTGAAGGTCGGTGCGGAGCGTGCGCGTGAGGCTGCCCCAGTGCTCGACGTTGCTCACCCAGGACGAGTCGGGCGTCGCGAAGTCGATCGCGCCGGTGCCGATGAGGTAGAACGTGAAGTTCGACGTCGCGCGGAGGCTGTTCGCCGACGTGGTAGCGCGCTGGACGAGGTCGCCGCGGAGCTCGATGTCACCGGTGGCGAACTCGTTGGTCATCGCGCGGCCGTCGAAGAGCGCGTTCCCCTCGACGCGCAGCGAGCCGTAGGTGCCGCCGAGCCGCAGGATGCCGCTGCCGGTCACGCGCAGCGAGCCGTTGATGCCCATCGCGGCGACGAAGGCCTCGCTCACGCCGAAGTCGCCCTCGACGACCAAGTCGCCGTCCAGGAAGCGGCGCTGGTTCACGAGCACGCGCGCGGTGGCGCTCGCGCCCGCCGCGACGCGCACGCTGCGCAGGCCGGAGACGGTGCCGTCGAGCGGAAGGCGCTGGTTCGTGCCGATCAGCACGAGCGTGTCCGGCGTGAAGTCGGGCGCGACGAGCGCGCCGCCGAGCTCCACGGCGCGGAGCACGGTCGTCGCGCCGGCGGCGGCCGTGAAGTCGCCCTCGACACGGAGGCGCTCGGGGAGGCCGAAGGCCGGGACCGCGACGCCGACGATGCGACCGGACGCCGTGACGTTGGCGTCGCCGGCGAGCGTGAAGGTGCCGTTCACCTTCGCCGGCATGCGCACGTCGAGTTGTCCGAAGCGCACGCCGGCGGCGACCGTGAGCGTCGCCGTGTCGGTGGGAACCGGAGACTGCAGCACCACGCGATGCGCGGTGCCAGTCACGAAGCTCCCGCCCGCCGCGACCACGGCGAGCCCGTACCGCACCTGCAGTTCACCAGCGGCGAGCATGTCGCCGTTCCCGCCGGCGGCGAACGTCACGGAGCCGGCGCGCACGCGGTCGGACGCCTGGGTCATCTCGAGACGGGCGGTCCCGTGGACGCCGAGCGGCTGTCCGCCGAGCTCGATGACGTGCCCGGCGAGCGTGAGCCGCGTCGTGCCGATCAAGTCGAGCGAGCTGCCGAGCACGAGCGAGTCGACGAGGACGCGGCTGCCGGAGCCCGACAGCGTGACCGGGCAGTCGAGATTGCCGGCGAGCGGATGCGGACCCGCGGTGGTCGGCGCCACGAGCCGCAGCGTCGCGCCGTTCACGCACGAGACCGCCGCGACGTCGCTCCGCACGACGAAGGCGTCCTGCACGACGATGTCGCCGTCGCCGTCGAAGGTCATCGGCTGCGCGTTCAGGCTCACGAAGGCGCGCACGCTCACCGGCGGCACGATCGGCATGGTCACGATGCCAGTCGCCGGGATCACCACCGAGTCGGTCGCGAGTGGCACCGCGCCCTCGCTCCAGTTCGCGGCGACGTCCCAGGCGGCGCTGACGTTGCCGCTCCAGTGCTTGACGCCCGTCGGCGCGGCGGGCTGCACGGTCACCTGCACCGAGTCCCGCACCGTGCCGTTCGCCGCGTACACGTAGGCGACCCCCGGCGCGCGGCTCGTCACGAGCCCGGTCGGCGCGACGACCGCGATGGTGGTGTCCGACGACGACCAGGTGAACGCGACGCCGGCGATCAGCGTGTCGACGACGTTGTACGCACGGGCGGTCGCGCGGACCGTGTCGCCGGCGCCGATGAACGCAGTGCGCGGCATCGTCACCGCCACACGGCGCACCTTCGTGCCGACGGTCGCGACGGCGGAGAGCACCGCGCTGTCGGAACCGGCGCGCTCGGCGCGCAGCGTCTGCGCGCCGAGCGGGAGGCCGAGCACCCAGCGAACCTGCGCGAGGCCGGTAGCGTCAGTCGTGTCCGCGGTTGCCGTCAGTGCACCCGCGCCGGTGAGCAGGACGAAGTCCACCGTCGCGTTCGCGAGCGGCTGACCGGCGGCGTCGAGGGCGCGCACCACGATCGGCTGCGCGAGCGTATCCCCCTGCTCACCCGTCTGCCCGTCGCCGGACACGACGACGATGCGCGGCCGCACCGTGATCGTGACCGGGACGCCGAGCGTGAGCGCGCCGTACACGCCGCGCACGGTGGTCGTCCCGCCGCCAGTGCCGGTGACGAGCCCCGTCGCATCCACGCGCGCGATGAGGGTGTCGTCGCTCGCGTACGTGAGCGTGGTGCCCGCCTCCGGCATGGCCGGTGCGCCGGTCACGTCGAACAGCGCCGCGGTGAGGCGCGCTGTGTCGCCGAGCGCGATGGTGAGGCTCGTCGGCGAGACGGTCATCCCGCGCGGCCGCGTGTCCGGGCCGTCGGGACCGGTGAGCACGCCGCTGCAGGCGACGGCCGCGGCCGACACCGCGAGCGCACAGGCGATCGTGCGCCACGAGGCGACGGCGGGACGCGGCCGGAGCGTCATCAGAAGCTCCGCCCGAGCGTGGTCGTGAGGAACCGCTCGCTGAACGCCGGTCGCGTGCCGAGCGCGCCGAAGCGCATGAGCCGCGCCTGCAGCGAGAACTGGAATCCGCCGGGCATCGTCCAGCCCCACTGCGCGCCGGCGGTGGTCACCGCGCGCGCGGAGACGAAGGTCTGCGTGAAGTTCGCCGACGCGGTCATCGACCGCAGGCCGTTGACCGTCGCGCGCATCGAGCCGAGCACGTTGCGCGCGTCCTCGTCGCCGTCGGGCAGCACGGCGGACACCGCCGGCGAGAGCGTGAGCCAATCGGCCACCGGCATCGCCAGCGCGAGGTTCGCCGTCTGCACGGTGATCGCGGGCGTGAGGCGGACCGGGTTGCGGTCCTCGGTGGACTGCGTCGACCACGCGAGGCTCGCGTTCGCGCCGCGCCCCGCCAGTCGCCAGGGACGCGAGACGGAGACGTTCAGCGTCGAGGTCGCGTTGTCCACGAGCAGCGTGTCGTTCGCCTCGTCGTTGCCGGCGACGGCGAGGAGGGCCACGAGCGAGACGGTGAGGCTTGCCGGCAGCCGCATCGTGGCCGAGCCGGTCACGACGTCGCGCGTGGTGGTCGCGATGCGCTGCGCACTGAGGTTGTTCTGCTGCCGCTGGAAGCGCCCCTGCACCATCATCGCGCCCGAGAGGAGGCGCGCGTCGGCGCCAAGATTGAAGCTGCGGCGATCATTGATCAGGTAAGCGAGGCCGAGCGACTGGAAGCCCGCGCCCACCGACTCATAGCCGCCGTTCAGCCCGAAGCCGCGTCCGGTCCATCGCGTATCGAGGTTCCACGCGACGTCGCCGCTGCTCGACGTGCGGACGGTGCCGACGCCGCCGTACTGGCCGGCGCTGTCGCCGTCCACCGGCGGGCTGGTGAGGTCGCGTGTCAGGATCGCCGCCGCGGCCTCGCCCTTGATCGCGAGCCGCCGCTCGAAGAGACGCAGCGTCCCGCCGAGGGCCGCGACGACGTTCTCCTGAGGACGCGTGCGCTGCTCCGGCCGGAGGTCGGCCGGGAGTGTGTCGATGCCAAGCGTGTCGAAGACGGGCGTCTCGTCCGGGACGAGCGCGTCCTGCGCGCGCAGCAGCCGCAGGTCGAGCGAGCGCTCCCCTTCCCGGCCGACGCCGATCGCGCCCGCGATGATGCTGCGCCGGTACTGCGGCCCGTCCGCCGTCGTGATGAGCGCCGCACTGCGGCCGCCCTGCACCGATGCGCGCCATCCCTTCCGTTCGAGGTCGAGCCCGGCGCCGCGGATCCGCAGGCCCTGCATCGAGTACGGCGAGTAGTCGCGCGCGAAATCGCCGAGGTGGAGCTGTCCCCAGCCCCAGTTGGGCTCGAAGGCCACCTGGTTGATGCTCTGCCGCGCCGAGTTCCCTTCCGACGAGAGGAGCAGGTCGAAGCCGACCTCGGTCCCGCCCACGAGGCCGAGCCGCGGCGTCGCGATGATGCGCCATGTGCTGCCCGGACGGCGGCGCTCCATCCCGTCGATGCCGTACACCTCGGAGAAGGCCTGCGCCTGTCCGCCGAGCCGACGCGTGAGCCACGAGAGTCCGCCGCCGGAGGTGTCGCGCGCCGCTGGTGCGCCCGCGCTCGCGGCCGCGGCCGCCGACGCCTGCGCGTGTGAGCGTGCGAGAGGCGCGACGGCGCCGATCGTCGACAGCGCGAGGACGGTCGTGATCCGGGCGCGCATCACGGTGGCCCTCCCGTCGTGTCGGCGGCGATGCGCGCGGCCTCATCCGTCCGCCCGAGCCGGTGCAGAACCTCGATCTCGTGCTCGCGCACGGCGCGGCTGTTCGGATAGAGCAGCCGCAGCCGGCCGAGGCTCTCGCGCAGCCGCGGGAGCGAACCGGCGCGCTCGTGCGCGCGCAGCAGCTTCACCCAGCCGTCCGCGTCGTCGGGCGCGAGCTCGAAGCGCGCCTGCTGCGCGCGCAGCGCGTCGGCGTTGCGTCCGAGCGCCTCGAGCGACGTCACGCGCCAGCCGATCAGCTGCGTATCACGCGCGGCGGTGACCGCCATCCGGTCGACGAGACGCAGCGCATCGGCGTGATCGGCCGCGCCCAGCGCGGCGCGCACCTCGTAACGCCGCACGAGGTCCACGCTCGACCAGTCCGTCGCGAGCGCGCGGATCGCGACGCGCCCGCGCGCCCCCTGCGCGAGCAGCGTGTCGAGGCCCGCGATGACCCTGGCGCGGGCGCGCGCGCGCCGCTCGAGCGTCGCATCATCAGCGCCGCGCAGCGTGCTCGAGCCCTCGGCCGGCAGGATCTCGCGGTCCGCCTGCACGAGCGCGGCGAGCGCCGTGCGGAGGTTCTCCATCGTGCCGCGGAGCGCGGGATCGACCGGCTCGGGCTGGCGTGCCGGCGCGCGCGGCGCCGCCGACGCGGCCTGCGCCTCGGCGGGCCCGGCCGCGACGAGCGCGAAGGCGAGCAGGCCGGCGGAGAGACGACAGGCCAAGGCGCGCGTCACGGGCGGCGCTCCACCGTCACCGCGACGGGGCCGTCGGCCGACTCGTTGCCCGATGCGTCCACCGCGTGTACGAAGTAGCGCGACGTCGCCGTGCCGGCGCGATCGACGAACTCGAGCGTCGCCACCGGGACCGCCGTGAGCTTCGTGCGGGGTCCGTCGGTGCGCTCCGCCCGATAGACGACATAGCCTCGGAAGTCGCGGCTCACGACGCGCTCCCAGCGCACCGTCGTCGCACCGCCCGCGCGCACCGCGGTGACGCGGCGCGGCGCCGGCGGGCGCGTGACATCCCTGAACGTGAGCGTGTCGCGCAGCGCTGCCGCGCGGTTGCCGGCCGAGTCCACCGCGACGACGCTCCAGGTCGCGACGCGCCCCTTCGCCACGGTCGTGTCGCGCACCTGCAGCGCGTCGCGCGCGCCGACCCGCGCGACGACCACCGGCGGCGCGCCGGCGCCGTCGGTGCGCTCGACGACGTAGCGCGCGACATCGAGCGAGGGGCTCGGCGTCCACGTGAGCTCGACCCAGCGGCCGAGGTTGTTGCGCAGCAGGAGGGAGCGCGCGGCCTCGGGCGCTTCGTCGTCGACGATGCGGACGCGCTGCTCGACGAAGCGCGAGACGTTCCCCGAGCTGTCCACCGCGGTGAGGCGCCACGCGTACTCGCGGCCCGGCTCTAGCGTGTTGCCGTCGTAGCCCGAATCGGTGTAGGCGAGGATCGCACGCGGCTCGCCGTAGAGCTTCGCGAAGTTCGTGTCGCCCTTCTCGGCGCGCTGCAGCTCGTAACCCGCGACGTCGCGGTCGGGCGCGGCGCGCCACGCGAGCCGCACGCGCCGGCCGGGGAGCACCGTCACGGTGAAGGCCGTCGGCGCCGCCGGCGCGCGGAGGTCGAGTGCCCGCGTCGTCGTCGGGTTCGACGGGAGCCCCGAGCGGCCCGCGACGTCGATCGTGCGCACGCGGTACGAGTAGATCTCGCGGCCGCGCACGAGCGTGTCGGTCCACTCGGGCGCGTCGAGCGCCACGAGGGCGCGGGTCATCCGCACGAAGGTCGAGTCCTCGCCCACCGCGCGCTCGACGTGGTAGCCGCGCGCCTGCGGATCGGGCGAGAGCGTCCAGACCACGCGGATGCGGCCATCCGTGACCTCCGCGGCGACGGCGACCGGCGGCATCGGGCCGCGCTCGCCCGGCGCGCGCACGGAGACCGGCGCGCTCGGCGGCGAGAGCCGGCCGATCAGGTCGGCGGCACGCAGGCGGTATCGGTAGAGCTTGCCCGGCTCGGCCGTCTCGTCGCGGTGCCCGCTCGGCTGGTCGGCGAGGCGCATCACCGGCAGCGGCGTGAGGCGCTGGAACTCCCCCGTGCTGTCGGCACGCTCCACGACGTACGCGACCACCGGGTCATCGGGCGCGCCGGTGAAGCGCGGCGGCGTCCACTGCAGCGCGATCGCGCCGTCCACGCCGCGACCGGCAGGCGCCGCGGGCGCGGACACGACGGTGGTGACCACGCGCACGGTCGCGCGCGCGCGGCGCAGCACCGAGTCGGGGCGCGAGAGCCTCACGAGTTCCGCGTCGTAGATGTGCTGCGCGCCGGCGACCACGGCCGAGTCGATGAAGAGCGAGCCGAGGGCGGCCGCGGTCCGTGGCGAGAGGATCTGCGCGATGCCCGCGGCCGCCGAGCCGGCACGGAGGCGGCGATAGGCGGCGAGCGCGCTCTCGGTGCCGGTGATGCGCTGGACGAGTTCGAGGTCGGGCCCGACGAGCGCGGCGAATTCGTTCGGACCCTGCGCGCCCGTGAGCGGTACGCGCGTGATCCGGACGCCGTCGCGACGGATGATCCATCCCTCGCCATCTCCGGGCACGCGGTTCGGATAGAGGTGCACCTTGCCGTCGGCGACGACGACGGCGATGCGGCCGATCGTCGCGGCCTGGTTCGCGGGACCCGCGGCCGGCACCTGCGCGCCGAGCGCGGAGGCGGCGAGCGCGGCGAGCGCGATGGGCCGGGTCGCGAGGCGCATCAGCGGATCCTCACCGAGGTCACCGTGCTCGAGAGGCCGGCGCCATTGCGCACGCGCACGAGGACGTAGAGCGGCTCGGCGACTTGCGTCGTCGCGTCGAGCGTGATCACCTGGGTCGAGATCCCCAGCGGCGATGCGTACGTCGTGTACGGCATGAGCAGGTTCGGGGCGCGCACGCCGAAGTCGGTGGCGGCGGAGCTGAAGGCGATGTCGACGCCGGCGAGCCCGCTCTCGAGGTCGTTCGCCAGCGTGAGGCGCACCGTGGCGCGCGTTCCGCTCGCGCTGGCGGTCACGCCGGGGGCCGGCGGGGCGGTCACGTCGACCAGCACCTGGCCGCTGCTCGCGATCTCGCCGACCACACCGGCGCCGTTCACCGGCCGCAAGTCGACGATGTGCTGGCCACCAATGGTCGGCGCGAACGCGAGCCGGACGCCCTGTCCGGCATTCGCCTGCGACGCGGGCCAGTCCACGGTCGTGCCCGACGGGAAGTTGCGGATCACGGTGCCGCCGGGCCCGCGGATGCGCATCTGGTAGCCGCGCACGCCGCTCTCGCCATCGGTGGACGGCGTCGTCATGTAGGCGATGAAGCCGCCGGAGGTGAAGTCGCCGCAGAAGGCCGGTGCCGTCGGTCCGGTGATGTCGTTCAGCTGGTACGGGCCGTACGTGAGCGGCTGCGACCGCGCGCCGGCGCCGTTCACCGCCACGAGCGAGATCCAGCGCGGCTTCCCGTAGACGAGGAGCGGGCTGCGGGCGACGAACGTGGATGTCGCCTCGACGATGTCCGACCAGCCGTCGGCCGGCACGGGGCCGGACGGCGGCACCGTGTCGACGCGATAGTTGTAGCCGTAGACGCCTGTCTCCGGGTCGGTCGCGTCGGGGCGCGTCATCGTCACGCTGTAGGTCGAACCGCCGCCGGCGACCCCGTTGTCCGGCACGACCGTCACGAGCCGGCCGTCCCACACCTTCACCGTGGTGCGCTGCAGCGTCTGCACCGAGCCGCAGGTCCCGAGCAGCGGCGGCGTGAAGCCCGGCGGATTGTAGACGGTCGCGTATGTGAGCGTCGGCGGGTTCACCGGCGCGGTCGTCGCGCCGGTCGCGAAGGCTGGACGCGTCGGGTCGTACTGCACCGGCGCCGACGCTCCTTCCACGCCGACGAGCCCAGCGCCGTTCGTCGCGCGCGCCTCGACGCGGATCCAGCGATTCGCCGGCAGCGCGAGCCCGCTCAGCGTGGCGCTGGTGCGCCCGCCGACGCTCGTCCACGGCACGAGCGTCACCGGCGTGATCGCCGCGAGCGACCGCTGCGTGTAACTGCCGCTGCCCGGGGCGAAGAGCGTCTGCACGCTGCTCGTCGGGACCGACCAACTGAGCACGCGGTACTCATACTGCGCGACGCCGCTCTGCGGGTCGGACGCGCTCCAGCGCGCGCCGAGGCGCGTCGAGTCGCCGGTCCAGTACACCATCTCGCCCGTGATCCCCGGGAGCCCGTTCAGTCCGGTGACTTCGACGATCGGCGCCGAGGGCGCCGTGAGGTCGGGCGGCGGCACGGCGACGGTGGACGACGGGTTGGCGGCCGAGCCGCGCGCGAAGGTGACCGTGTACGGCGTCATCACGGAGCCGGTGAAGCCAGCGCCGCCGCGCACGAAGAGCTGCTGGTTCTGCGGGATGCTGGCGCCGCCCTGGTTCGTGGTGAACTGCCAGCGCCGCGCGGTGCCCTGGGCGCCGATGGTGAGGAGCGAGTCGGCGCCCTCGCGCATCAGGTACTCGTAGACGCCGCGCGGATGCGTGCCGGTCCAGGTGCTCTGCACCGAGGAGAGGTAGCCGAAGTCGGTGACGACCACACGCGGATTGGAGATCGCCGGCGCGCGGAGCTGCTCGGCGAGCTCGGCCCGGCGCGCGACGTAACGCTGGCCGATCGAGTCGGTCGAACCGTAGGTGCGGAGGTAGGCGTCGTAGAGGTCGTACAGCTGACCCACGAGCTCGGCCTGCCGCGCGTTGAGCTGGTCAAGGTCGGAGGTGATGCGGGCGTGCATGTCGCGCATCGCGCGGATGACGGGCGCGGCCTGCGCGGCCGCCGTGTCCACCAGCTGCTGCGCGCCGTCGCGCGCCGCGGTGAGGCCGGCGTTCGCGACGCCCCACCAGGTCTGCATGCCGTAGTTCACCGCCTGGGTCGTGAAGAAGGTGGTCGCGACCTCCATGTTCGCGTTCGCGGTCGCGTCGCTGGCGTCTCGGCCGAGCGTGCTCGCTGCCGCCTCGGCCTGTGTCCGGTAGGTCTGCTTCTCGGTCGTGTACGCGGTGAGGATCGACGGGTCCTTCGCCCAGGCGCTCAGGAAGCTCACGCGCACGAACGCGAGCGTGTCGAGGTCGCGCACGAGGCCGATCTTGCGGACGCGGTCCTGCGTGGACTGCTGCGCCTGGTAGGCGGTGATCACCGAGAGCCGGTCGTTCAGCCGCTGCGCGAGCGCGGTGCGCTGCGTGGCGAGGCTGTCGATCCGCGCCTGAGCCCATTGGCGGCGGCGCATCCGGAAGTCCACGTTGGCCGCGTGCAGGTGTTCCACCGCCTCGACGAGGTCGGAGTGGACGCGCGCGTAGCTCGCGAACGAGTTCGCGTCGCTCGCCTTCGTCGCGGCGACCACCGTCGCGAGGCCGGCCTCGACCGCCTCGAGCTGCGCGCGCAGCCGCGGCGCGCGGGCGGCGTTCGCTGCCTGCGCCGCCGACATCACCTGCTTCGCGTCCGCGGCCCGCTGGTCGTCGAGCTCGAAGACCGGCGCGTTCGCGATCACCATCACCACCCGGCCGTCCGGCAGCGCCGGCCCGGGCACGAACGCCGGTGCGCCGCTGCTCCATTGCAGCACCGGGTCGGCGGGCGGGATGAACTGCGCCGCCGTCTCGGCCGCATCGAGCTCGAGCCGCAGTTCGCGGATCCGCTGCTCGACGCCGGCGCGCCGGTCATTGATCACCTGCAGCTTCTGCGCCGCCTCCTCGCGCAGCTGCCGCACGAGCGCCGTGTCGGCGGCGGCCTCGGCGCTGATCAGCGTGCGCTCGTAGAACGCGACGTACGGATCGCTCGCGGTCATCGCCAGCAGGCCGCCACGGAAGCCCGACTCGCCGAGCCGGAAGAGGCCCCACGCGCCGATGAGGTCGAGCCAGTTCCAGCGCTGGAAGTTCGCGTAGGCCGCGGCAAGACTCGCGTCGGACACCGCGATCGGCGTCCGGGCGCGTTCGAGCGCCGCGCCGTCGATCCCGGCGAGGATGCGGTTCGCCTCCGCCTCGAGGTCGGCCGCGATCTGCTCGGCGCGCGCGAGCACCGCCGCGAGCTCCTCGTTGCGGCCGATCCCGGCCGCGACGCCAGCCGAGGTGTACTGCACCCAGACCTCGAGCCGGAGCGCCTCCACGCCGACGATCTCCGCGACGCCCTGCGCGTAGAGCGCGAGCTCCGGCTGGATGACCAAGGCGCCGGTCAGGCTGATGCCGCCCGTGACGCCGAACACGGTGACTTGCCCCGACAGCCGCAGGTATGCGCCCAGGTCGTTCGTGCTCGGTCGGTACCACATCCGGAGGTTCGCACCGAACGACACGGCGACGACGTTCGTGGACTTCGAGATGAGGAAGCCGATGTTCGCCGTGAATCCGCTCGGCACCACGATCACTTCGGCGTAGGTCTGGATCGCGGTGAGGACCACGAGGTCGATGTTCCCCTTCACCGCGAACTGCCCGCCGCCGGCGAAGAACCGGATGCTCGCGGTGCCCGCGACCACGGAGTCGATGTCGACGATGAGCGAGACGTCGCCCAGGACGTACACGCTCGGCGACCAGCCGACCTGAAGCGCGAGGTCGCCGGTGAGCTGGCCGTCCATCCGGAAGAACGTCGCGGTCGCGTTGATCTGGAACGCCCGGTCGGTGATCGTGACGAGCGCCCTGCCCGCCGCTGCCGAGACCCCGTTCGCCCCCGCGACCTGGAGTCCGGCGTAGAGCATCACCGCGAACGCGCCCGCCGGTGGCATCCCCACGCGGTTCGCCGACGGGCCGTTCATCCCCGCGACCTGCTTCACGAGCTGGAGGTCGCTCGGCCGCGGATTGATGAAGAGCCCGCCGCCCACCTCGGTGAGCGACACGATGCCGGGGATGATCGTGATCGGCACCGGCAGCGAGACGCGGATGAAGATGCCCGCACGGAACGTGTTCGCCTGCTGCCCGAGCACGCCGACGAGTCCGATGCGCGTGGTGCCGAGCAGCAGCCCCTCGGTGCTCAGCGCCATGTCGAAGCCGTCCACGAGCTGGTCGTAGCTCATGTTGGCCGTGAACTCGAGGACGCCCGGGATGCGGACGTTCAGGTTCTCGATCAGGAAGTGCGTCGTCTCGTCGTCCGACTTCACGTAGACGAGGAGGCGGTCGACGCCGCCCGCGAACGCGCCCGCGATGTCGACCGACGCGCCGAGCGTCAGGAAGGTCGAGACGCCGACGAGCACCGAGTCGCGCTGGATCTCGCCATTCGCGCCCGGCGGCCGCGCCATCGGCACGTAGATCGACGTGTCCTGGTCGCTGAACGCGAACTGCCCGACGATGACCTTGACGACGTCCTTGATGATGAACGTGCCGCCGTCGATCCGCGCCGTGCCGAGCCGGACCTCGCCTGCCGAGGTGAAGCCGACGTGGCTGAACGCGAGCGAGCCGCCGCTCCCCTCGAGCATCAGGCCGACCGAGCCGGAGATGTCCACCGCGAACCCGTTCGGCGTCTCCTCGCTCGTGATGTGGGAGAAGGTGAGCTTCACCGGGTCGAAGTCGAGCGTGATCGGGCCCGGCATCGTGAGGCCGCCGAACGTGACGTTCCCCGCCGCCGACACGCGCAGTCCCGGCCGCACCGTGGCGCCCTGCACCGAGCCGAAGCGCAGCAGGTTCGCCTGCTTCTCCTGGATGTAGATGTCGGCGACCATCGAGACGGCGTTGTTCTCGAGCGTCGAGAAGTCGAGCTCGAGATCGAGCCGCCGGAGGTGGAAGGCGGCGACGCCGACGCTGAGCTTCGTCTGCGCGTTCGCGAGCCCTTCGGCCTCGTTGATGATGTTGATCCGCCCGCCGCCGGTCACCTGCCCGTCGGGGCGGATCCGCACGAAGATCTGCTGCGGCGCCTGCGACGTGAACGGCGCCGGGAGCTTCACGTCGCCGCGCAGCTCGAGCGCGTTCTGCACGATCGCGACGCGCGTCAGCCGCGCGACGCTGTCGATGATCACGATCGGCTTCGAGATGAAGTCGGCCCCTTGCAGCCCGAACTGGCCGTCGGTGCCGACCTTCAGCCCGATGAAGCGCGTCGTGTTCGCGAGGACCGTGATGTACCCCGACAGCGTGAACCGGAAGACGCCCTGGTCGAACTGCACCCCGATCGCCGGGGCGACCTGCTGCGTCCCCACCACCGAGTCGCGCAGCGCGAAGCGGGCGCCGAAGAGCTCGAACTCGCGCGTGTTCGCCGGCGCCGTCACCGAGATGTTCGGGACGCGGATGCCCGTGTTGCTGATCGTGAGGTCCTGCACGCCGAGCGAGAAGCCGGGCGCGACCGACGGCAGCCGCACCGAGCCGCCCAGCACCAGCGCGAACTCCTGCGCGTTCGCCGTGAGCGCGATCGCCGGCGTGTTCGCGCCGTTCTCGAGCGTCAGCTCCGCCTCGCCGATCGGCAGCGGCGTCTCGGGGTCGCTCACCGAGGCCGTCCCGTGGAAGCCCGTCGCGTCGATCGTCGCGGCGAGGGCGATCGTGCGCGGCGTGCTCCCCGTCCCCGACAGGAGCGACGACCGGATGCCTCCCGAGAGCTTCACGACGTTCGCGCTGGGTGCGAGCGTGAGCTCAGCGCCGGTGAATGCGATCGTCAGCGTGTCGCCGAGGATTCGCGCCTCGACGATCGCCGGCAGCGCCGGGTCGTAGACCTCGGCGTAGTGGCCGAGCTCGAACGTGCCCTGCAGGCCCTGCGCCGTGACCTCGATGTCGCGGAACTCGAGGTCCACGCCGTTCAACGACACCGGCAGCTTCGCCTTCGCACCGGCCTTGAGCTTCCATCCGCCGGTGTCGGCGGCGAAGCCGAGCCGCGTCACCTGCACCGGCAGGTCGCCCAGCGGGATGAGCGAGGTGCCTGGCCCCGCCTCGAGCAGCAGCCCGCCCGACACCGGCCGCATGGTGCGCGCGTTCAGCACGAGGTCGAACTGCACCTGCACCTCGGGGATGGTCCCCGACTGCGCGAGCGCCGGGATCACGAGCGAGACGCCTCGGTTGGGCAGCGTGTGCAGCCGCACCGTCTCGGCGCCGAACTCGGTCTCGACCAGCACGCGGCTCGAGTCGGTCGGGTCGCGCAGCTGGAGGTACGCCACGTCGAGCGACGGCACGCCCAGCCGCGCGGGGATCGGCAGCACCGCGAAGACGTTGCCGGGCCAGAACCCGAGCGAGTCGGCGTAGGCGATGAGCTGCCCGCCCTGGTCGCGCAGGTTGATGCGGCCCCTCGTGATGCCGACCTGTCCGTTCACGTTGATCGTGAAGCCGTTCGCGAACTCGCTCGTGAGCGAGGCGTAGTCCTGCCCGCCGAACCCGAGCTGCGCCGTCGCGCTGCCGGTGATGTGCACGCCGTCGCGGTCGATGATCGCGCCCGACGGGAGCGTCAGCCGCGCCGATGCGGTCGTGCCGCGCGGCGTGCTCGGCGGATAGACGCCGAAGAACATCGGCCCGTCGTCGGGGATCTCGACGCCGATCGCCGCGTCGGCGACGACGCGGATCCGGCCGCTCTTGAGCGCGAGCGTGTTGAGGTCGAAGGCGACCGAATCGAACGCGACGTCCACGCCGGCGCCCTGCTCGGTGCGGAGCTCGCCGGTGGCCGCGAAGCGGAGTTCGTCGCGCGTGAGCGACGCCGAGTCCACCACGAGCCGGAGGAACGGGTTGTTCGGGTCGGGCGCCCAGAAGAACGGCCGGTCGATCCGGAGCGACGCGTCGATGAGTCGCGACTCGTCCACGTCGAGCACGATGCGGCCGGTCGCCGAGACCGTCTGGCCCGCCGTCGGGCCGGGAACCGTCAGCGTCGCCGCGAGGTCGAGCGAGACGTCGGCGCGCTGCCGCGCCGGATCATAGCCGAACGTGACGCGGCTCTGGCCGAACGCGAGGTCGAACGGCCCGAGGTCCATCGGGCAGCGCGGCAGCAGGTTGCCGATGGAGCCGCGCAGCGTGCCATTGCTCGCCATGAAGAGCGTGTCCGAGCCGGGCCGCAGCGGCACATAGCGCGCGGCGGCATCCGGGCAGGCGAGCACGTCCGGCAGCCGCAGGTCGGCGAGCACGCCGATGCGGATGTCCGGCGCCTCGCCGTCGGCCACGCGGAAGGAGCCGAAGATGCCGCTGATGTCGGCGACCGGCGTGCGGATCGGCTGCGGGATCTCGACCGGCTCGAACGTCCCCGTGAATCGGCCGTTCGTGAAGCCGACGTTGAGCGCGCGGATCGCGATCCGCGCCGCCTGACCGTCCGTCTGCGCCGGCAGGTCCTCGATCGCGAACTCGAGGTCCACGCCGAAGTCGAGCCGCGGCGGCGGCGCGCCCTGGAACCAGTTCCACCGGAACTCGCTCACGCGGTACGCCAGCGCCGTGACGCCGAAGCCGCCAAGACGCAGCTGCGTGCGCGTATCGGCGAACGGGTCGTCCACGTCGTGCGACACCGGCACCGCCGGCAGCTCGAACGCCGGGATCACCATCCCCTGCGGCGTGATCCGCACGTCGCGGATCTCGGGGAGCATCAGGCTGTCGATCGCCGGGATCTGGAGGCCGACGTCGAACAGCAGCTCGAAGTCGAAGCGGTTCGTCGCGAAGTCCCACCGGAAGGTCGGCGCGCGCACGCGCCCGAGCCGCAGGTCCACGCCGGGGAGGCTGACGACCGTGAGCGACTCGGCGGCGGCGAAGTCCACGAGCGCCGCCTCGGTGGCGGTCAGGCGGAAGGTCGCGCGCGCGAGTGCCTGCTCCCGCTGCCGCTGCGCGTCGAAGTACGACAGCCGGCTCGGCAGCTCGAGCTGCCAGAGCAGTCCGCTCGCGAGGGAGCCCTCGACGTGGAAGCGCAGCGTGTCGACGTTCAGCTTCACGAGCTGGGAGCCCTCGACGAGCGGCACCTGGTCGGTGAAGCGCTGCTCGACGTCGGCGCGGAGCTCGCCGCCGCTGCGCAGCTCGATGCCGACGCGCATCGGCTCGCGTTCGCCCGGCCACACCGCGAGGCGCCCGAACGCGCCGATCGCCGCCTCCCGGTCCTGGCTCGCGCGCAGCACCAGCGAGTCGAGCCGGAAGGGGAACCCGTTCACGCCGAAGTCGTCGGCGATCGCCCCCGAGGTGCGCAGCTCGCCGGCGAGCGGCCGCCACGTCCCGCGCTCGAACGTCAGGTCGAATGCCACCTCGGCGCTCGGCGCGCTGCTGCGGTTCCCTTTCAACGCCGGCACGACGAGCCGCACCGGCGTGCCGGGCCGGGTGCGGATGCGCACGCCCTCGTTCGTCTCGAGCACCTCCACGCGCAGCGCGTGCGCCGAATCCTTCAGGACGACGAACGCCGTCGCGTGGTCGCGCAGGAAGAGCGTGTCGGGGATGACCGTCTGCGCGAGCTCGGCCAGGGCGAGGTGCCAGCCGGACGCGTCGAGGTACGCGATCGGGTACTGGCGCACGCGCACCATCATCCGCCCGGCCGTCACGCGCCCCTGCTTGGGCTGCATCGCGAAGCCGTTCTCGAACGAGACCGAGGCCGAATCGAAACGCGAGCCGCCGAATGACACGTTCGCCCGCGCGACGCCGTTGATCCGCATCCCCTGCCCGTCCATGATCGCCGACGACGGGAGGTTGAGCCGGACGGTGCCGCCGATCCCCGCCTTGGGATCCCACGCGCCGGCGGCATCGACGAGCGTGAAGCCGAGCATGTCGGTGCCCGACGTCGTGCGGCCGAGCGCGGCGAGCGTGCTGTCGCCGGCGCCGCCCTGGCCAGCCGCCGCGCCGCTGATGGCCCCGCCGAGCGCGGCGCTGCCGAGCGCGAAGGCCGCGCTGAACGGCGAGGCCTCGAGCGAGACGCGTGCATCGAAGGTGACCGTGCCCGCCGAAAGGTCGCCCGTCTGCGGGTCGAGCCTCACCCGCGCGAAGGTCACGCCGACGGTGTCCTTCGCGGACGAATACGTCGTGTCCTTCTTGACCGCGTCGGCCGCCGGCAGCGTCGCCGTCGTGTGGTCGACGATGACCTTGTGGCGGCCGTCCACGTTGAGGCCGGTCGTGTCGAACGTCGCCCCGCCGATGATGAAGTGCACGAAGCCGACGTCGAGCGTGAAGGGCCCCTGCATCCGGATCTCGCCGCCGATGAGCTTGTTCGAGATCCAGTCGAGGCGGACCTGCGAGCGCACGGTGTCCGGGGGCGTGTCGAAGAGCGAGCCGATCGCCTTCGCGGCCGACGCGGCCTTCTCGGCCGCCGTCTCGTCCTTCTTCTCGTCCTCCTTCTTCGTCTCCTTCTTCGTCGTGTCGACGTGCGAGAAGTCCACCTTCACCGGCCCGTCGTAGACCGCAGTCTGCTCGCCCGCGCGATCGACGCCGAGCTGGAACGCACCGCCCGTGAGGGTGAGCTTCGCGAACCGCAGGTCGAACGTGCGGAAGGACGGGGCGAAGCCTGTCGCGCGCCCGATCGCCCGGCCGTACGGGTTCAGGTGGAGTTCGCCGCTCAGGTCCTCCGACGGCGCCGTGCCGCCCAGGCAGCCGATGAAGCCGAGTCCGCAGTCGAGCCGGTGGTCCATCGCGCCGGCCATGATCGCGGGCAGCTCGACCAGCCGCGCCACCGAGTCGAGCGCGACCGACGCCTTCCCGCCGATCGCGAGCACCTTGAGGTGCAGGTTCGGCGCTGCGGCCACGCGGCAGCCGCCCTCGAAGTCGGTCTGCTTCAGCGAGGCCTCCATCCGCCCCGCCTTGATGACCAGCGAGTCCACCTCGAGGGGCTGCGCGTTGAGGCAGGCGCTCTGCGCGAGGCTCACCGCCTGGTAGCGCACCCAGATCGTCCCCGAGCCCCACTCGAAGCCCGGGTCCTCGCCGCTCAGCCAGCGCGAATACGGGACGAGCCCGCCCTTGAAGCCGATCGTGCGGATGACGAAGTCGAGCCCGTCCACCGTCTGCAGCCCGTTCGCCGAGGTGCCCGGCTGCTCCGACCCGAGCGACGGGAGCATCACGCCCTGGTCGTCGAGCCGGACGCCGGCGATCGGCAGCAGGTTGAGGTTCGGCGCGGCCTTGACCAGCGGGTACAGGTCGACGAGTGCGCGCCACGTGAGCGTGCGGCCCGGCTGGTACTCGAGCCGCTCGAGGCGGAGGTTGGCGAGCTCGAACCGCACCCAGCCGAAGTCGGCCTGGCTCTGCTCCCGCGTGCAGGACGGTCTCTCGTCCTCGCGCGCGATCGCGTCGCGCTGGAAGACGATCGTGAACGTGATCGCGCACGGCGCGGACGACTCGCCGAACACGGTGAACATCGCCGGCGCGCGCAGGTCGGTGCCGAGCGTGTCGGTCCCGAAGTCGGCACCGAGCGCGCCGCTCAGCGTGCCGAACGTCATGAGCGACTTCCGTGCGGCCGAGTCCGGCCGAAAGCCGCGCGACGGGTCGCAGTAGACCGGCAGCCGCACGATGCCATCCTCCATCGTGCCCGAGGCCGGACAACCGATCTCCTGCTCGAAGAGCCGCACGGAACCGCTGACCTCGAGCCGGCCCTCCGGCAGCGTGAGGCGCGCGCTCGTCGCCGCGTACTGCACCGGCGCCCGCCCGATCCGCGCGAATGGCAGCCCGTTCGCTCCCGTGCCCTCGAGCCGGCCGTAGAGTCCGCCCGCCGTCAGCTGCACCGTGCCGTTCATCGGCAGCGCCGTGGCGCCCGGGATCGCGAGCGTCGCGCTCGCCTGGAACCCGGTCGACGGCGTGAACACGAGCGGCCCGAACCGCACCAACGCCTGCACGTCCGCCGGCAGATAGCCGGGCGGCATGGTCGCATCGATCCGCCCGTCGAGCGCGGCGAGCTCTGCGCCGCGGAACCCGAGCCGCAGCCCGCGCGCCTCGGCGCGCTGCGTCACCTGCTTGCCGGTGCCGAGGAACTCGAGCGTCACGTCGCCGTCCACCGTGACCTCGGTCTCGGTGCGCGAGAGCTTCGCATCCTTCAGGCCGACGAGCCGCGCGACGCCGGGGAGCAGGTCCACCACGTCGGGCAGGTCGGCGATGCGGCCCACCGGCTTCAGCAGCTCGTCCGCCATCGCGAACTGCCAGATCTCGCTCGCCGCGCCGTCGCGGAAGAGCGCGCGGCCGGCGTCGTCCACCGCGCGCACGCGCCAGGCGTAGCGCTTGGTGCGCTCGAGCGGCAGCGCGTCGAGCGGATACAGCAGGAACGGCGCCGTCGTCGTCGCGCGCAGCACCGGGATGTTCGACTCGAGCGCCGCGCGCGGCTGCTGCTTCGCGTCGAGCAGCTCGACGACCGTGACCTCGTAGTTCAGCGCCACGCTCGGCGGCGCGAGCATCGGCGTCCACTGGAACACCGGCTGCGTCGAGACGACGTCGCTCCGGTCCTGCGGCAGGAGCAGCTGCGGCGGATCCGGCTGGAGGATCGAGAAGTCGGCGCAGGCCTCGGTCGCCTGCGTGTTCCCCGCGCCGACGAGCACGCGCGCGCAGGCGCGGTAGTTCCCCTCGGGGATCTGCCCGTTCTTGACGGCCGCGTCGGTGACCGCGGAGTTGCGCGAGACCGTCGTCCATTCATAGACGGCGTCGCGGACGTTGTAGAGCAGCGAGGCGGGGCCGCCCGGCAGCGTGACGGACGGGCTCTCGGTCGTCCCGACCAGCCCGCGCTCCGCGCTCGTGAGCGTGACCCGCACCTTGAAGTCGACCGCGCCGGCGCCGGTGTAGGTCAGCGTCAGCAGCGCGGTCGAGGGGACGCGCTCCCAGTCCGTCAGGTAGGGGCTCGGGCTCGGCGGGATGACGAGGGCCGAGCTCCAGTTCGGTGACTGCGCCCCCAACAGGGGCGCGACAGTGGCCCCCGCCGCGAGGGCGAGAGCCACGGACCGCACCGACGAGCCGAACCGGGGTGGGCGCAATCGAAGCCTGGATGGGGAGCAGGACCGCCGCGACCGCAAGAGCCATCCGAACGACGGCGAACCTAGCGCACCCTTCTCAGTGCCCTGTCATTTCAGTATCATCTTGCGCAGAGCCTTGCCGGACAACGTCTTAGGTCCGGTTGGCGTCCAAGAATCGCGGTGGCGGTCCCCTCATCGGCCCTTCCATATCCGTGTTCAGACTCCGCCTGCTCGGCACGCCGCACCTCGAAGGAAGCTCCGGAGTCGTTCCGCAGGGCCCCCGGCGGATCGCGATCCTCGCCTGCCTGGCGGCCGCCGGCCCCGGCGGCCTGACGCGCGACAAGCTCATCGCTCGACTCTGGCCCGACACCGACGAGGACCGCGCACGCCGCAACCTCTCGCAGCTGCTCTATGCGATGAAGACCGAGCTGGGCGTCGAACTCGTCGAGGGGACCGGCACGGTCCGGCTCGACCCGGCGGCCTGCTCCTGTGATCTCGGCGAGTTCGACGCAGCGGTCGCGGCGCGCCAAGACGGCGACGTGGTGCGCCTCTATACGGGTCCCCTGCTCGACGGCTTCCACCTCGCCGAGAGCAGTGAGTTCTCGCAGTGGGCGGACGCGGAGCGGGACCGGCGCGCGACGCAGGTGCGCGCGGCGGCGCGCCGCTTGGCCGAGTCGGCCGGCACCAGCGCGGAGGCGGTCGGCGCGTGGCGGAAGGCACTCTCGCTCGAGCCGCTGAGTGCACCGGTCACGCTCAAGCTCATGGAGGCGCTCGTCACCTCCGGCGACCACACCGGCGCGCTGCGCGTCGCCGACCAGCATGCCGCGCTCGCGCGCACCGAGCTCGACAGCGAGCCCGATCCCGGCGTCGCACGGCGCGCGAGCGAACTGCGCCGCGCCGGTCCTGCGCCGGCGTACGCCGATGGCGGCGCGGCGCCGACAGCGCCCGCTCACGCAGGGGACGCTACGGACGCAAAGGACGCCGCGGACGCGGCGCCGACGGTCGCCGCCGCGACGGCTCCGTGGTGGAGGACGAAACGCGCGCGCCTCGCCGCCGCCGCGGCGCTCCCGGCCGTCATCGCCCTCGTCGCCTGGGGCCAGCGTGCGCCGGCGCCGCTCGGCGACGACGAGTACGTGCTCATCGCACAGGTGGAGGACCGCACCGGCGACTCGACACTCGACCGCACGCTCGCGGCGGCGATGGCGGCGGCGATGCAGCAGTCGGCCCACGTCGTGCCGCTCCCGCGCGCCCGCGTCACGGCCGCGATGCGACGGATGAAGCGGCGCGACTCGACCGAATTCCTGCCGCTCGAGAGCGCGCGCGAGGTCGCGCAGCGCGAGGGCGTACGCTTCGTCATCACCGGCGAGCTGATCAGCGTCGGGAGCGCGCGCCAGCTCATCGCACGCATCATCGAGGCCCAGACGGGCGCGGTCACGGCGGCGCACACGTTCGACGCGTCCGGCGACGCCGCCGTGCTCACCGCGATCGACCAGGCCGCACGGCGCCTTCGCCGCGACCTCGGTGAGGCGCGCTCCACCGTCGCGGCGACGCGGCCGCTGCCCGAAGTCACCACCGCCTCACTCGCCGCGCTGCACGAGTTCGCGCTCGGCCTCGACGCCGAACGCTCCTCGCGCACCGACATGGCGTGGAAGTACTACGAGAACGCCATCGCCCTCGATTCGACCTTTGCGGTGCCCTACGCCAAGCTCGCCGAGGGGTATGCGTTCAACAACAAGGTCCCGGAGTCGAATCGCTACGCTGAACGCGCCCTGGCGCTCGCCGAGCACCTCCCCGTCGAGGAGCAGCTGCGCATCCGGATGTCGGTCGCGTGGGCGCGCGGCGATCGCGAGGCGATGGTGTTCTACGGCCGGCAGTATCTCGAGCTGCGCCCCCGCGACTTCGCCGCCCGGGCGCGCCTCGCGTTCTCCTTGTTCTCCGCCGGCCAGCACGAGGAGGCGCGCGCCGCCTACGCGACCGCCGACCGGCTCTCACCGCTCAGCCCGGGCTCCGTCCTGAACTGGGGCACCGCCTGGCTCTCGGGGGCGCGGGTCGAGGGACGATCGGCGTTCGACTCGGCGCGCTACTACTATGAGCGCGCGTTCAAGGCCGATTCCTCACTGCAGTACGACGCCTTCTTCAACCATCAGTACGGTGCGATCCTCATCGGCGCCGGGCTGCCCGACTCGGCGCGCGCCACCTACGAGCGGATGGCGGCCCGCACGCCGCTCGACCGCGCGCGTGGACTGCGCTCGCTCGCGTACCTCGAGGCGTACGAGGGGGAGTGGAGCCACGTCGTCGACCGTTTCGACGCGGCGGCCGACATCGGCCGCAGCCAGAAGCAGTGGACGACGGCGATCCGCAACGAGGCGCTCGCCGCCGAGGCGGCGATCGCGCTCGGCGACCGCGCCCGCGCGCAGCGGGCGGTCGACCGCGCCACCGCGATCGCCCTCCGCGAGCCGCTCGAGGCGCGCATGGTCGCCTTCGTCGCGCTCGATGCGGTGCGGCTCGGCGACATCGCGAGCGCCCGCACGCTGCTCGCCCGGATGCGCGGCATCGCGCGGCCGGAGCACGACGCCGAGCAGGCCGCGCTCGCGGTCGTCGAGGGCTCGATCGAGCTCGCAGCCGGGAACCAGTCGCTCGCCTTCGAGCGGATCGAGTCGGGATTCCGCCGTGACGCGTCGAACCTCGGCGGCAGCCTGATCCGCGCCCGCGCGCTCGAGGCTGCAGGGCAGGACGCCGACGCGCTCCAGGCCTGGACCGACGCGGCGGCGGGCTTCGAGTTCGGGAACGAGGGACAGTTCGAGTGGCAGTTCGCCGACGCCGAGCGCGCGCGGCTGCTGGAGCGGCTGAAGCGGCCGGACGAAGCCGTCGACGCGCTGCGGCGGCTCGTCGCGCGCTATCCCGCCAGGCCCGGCGCCCTCGAACCCGTGACGCTGCGCGACGCACGCGAGCGGCTGCGGCGGCTCGAGAGCGCGCGCCCCAAGAGCTGAGCGTCCGCGACGACGCGGCGCCATGATGCACGAAGGGGCGCCCGGGATCCCGGGCGCCCCTTCGCGTTCCCACGCACCGCTGATCAGTTCGTCCGCTTGAGCTCCACTCGCCGGTTCTGCGCGCGGCCGGCCGGCGTCGCGTTGTCGGCGACCGGCATCGACGAGCCGTAGCCCTTCGCGGTGAGCCGCGTCGCGGCGACGCCCTTCGACACCAGGTAGGCCCGCACCGCCTCGGCACGCAGCCCCGAGAGCCGCGTGTTCGTCGCGGCGACGCCGGTGTTGTCGGTGTGCCCCTGCACCTCGACGTTCACGTCGGGCGCGCCGGCGAGCAGCGCGGCCATCCTGTCGAGCTGCACCTTCGCGCCGTCGGTGAGGATCGCACTGCCCGTGTTGAAGGTCACGCCCTCGAGGACGATGTTGCGCTGGCCCTCCTCGAAGATGCGGGCGCAGCCGCGCGCATCCACCGGCGTTCCGCGCGCGGTGTTCGCGCAGGCGTCGACGCCGTCCATCACGCCGTCGCCGTCGGAATCGACCGGGACCGCGCAGCCATTCGCGTCCACCCGCGTGCCCGCAGGCGTGTTCGCGCAGCGATCGGCGTTGTCCATCACTCCGTCGCGGTCGCTGTCCACCGGGATCGGGCAGCCGTTCGCGTCGACGCGCGAGCCGGCCGGCGTGCCCGAGCAGCGGTCGGCGTTGTCGAGCACGCCGTCGCCGTCGGTGTCCACGGGCACCGGACAGCCGCTTGCGTCGACGCGGGTGCCGGCCGGCGTGTTCGCGCAGGCGTCGTTCGGGTCGAGCACGCCGTCGCGGTCGCTGTCGGCCGGCGGCGCGGGCGCCGGGATGACGGGCGCGACCATCGGCGGGGGCGCCGGCTGCAGTTCGTCGTCGTTGAACCGCCAGGTGAGCCCGAACTGCACCGCGAAGTGCGTGTGCTCGATGTCGTTCCCCAGGGTCTGGAAGATCGGACTGAAGTGCTGCTCGCCGACCGCGTCGATGCGCAGCGCCATCCGGCCCCGCAGCTGGCGCTGAACGCCGAGCAGCGCGGTGATGCCGTCGTCGGGCCAGCGTTCGCCCACGCCCGGCGGGTCGATGTAATCGCGGACCCAGCCGGCGCCGATGATCCCGGTCCACTTCTCGGTGAAGTGGTGGTGATAGGCGAGCCGCGCCGAGACGGGGAGCATCATCAGGTAGTTCGCCTTCTCGGTCTCGTTGCGCGACGCCTCGAACTCGAGGGCGAGGTTGCGCTTGAGGAAGATCCCGAGCCGACCGCCGCCGCCGAGCGGCATCTTGTCGGTGAGGCCGTCGTCGGGGAAGGTCACCCGGCCGTAGAGACCGAGATCGACGGCACCCTCGGCCTGCGCGCGGGCCGTCGCGGCGGAGGTGGCACAGGCGAACGTGAGTGCCGCGGCGAGCAGTCGGTACGATCGCATCGATTCTCCGGAGTGGGGCGTGGGGGTTCCGGCGCGGGATCATCCCTGCGTGACTTCACGGTGGCCGCTGGTGCGGCCGTGCGCAAGCCTGCGCTGCCGATTCTCACCCCGCTCGAGCGCGCACGTTCCGTTGCGGTGACTGCATGCGCCATTTCGCATTCGGCGCGCCGAAGGCGCTCGCGAAGGCGTGCCGCTTCGCCGCGTCTGCCGCTTGCACGCTGCGAGCCGGCCGCAACCGCGCGGCCGTCTCTTGCTACGCGGCGGACGCGGCTCTCGCGGCACGCCTTCGCTCGCTCGACTCGGTGCATCGGGCACGCGTGCGGACGACTTCATGCCGAACGAGCGCGCACCGGACCGCCGCGTGCAGGACGCGCGCGCGTTGGGCGATTGCGCTCCTAGAGCGAGCGAGGAGAACCGAACCGGTGAGCCTGAGAGCACGAAGGGGCGCCCCGTCCGGAGCGCCCCTTCGTGTGCTGTGAATGTGCGGTCAGTCCTCGTCCGCCGGGCCGGCCAGCAGCGAGGCGTCCGCCTCGGACGGCGGCGTCAGGAACGACGCCGGCAGCTCGCCGAACGCGCCGAACTCCGGCGCGGGCGCCGGCGGCGGCTCGATGTCCATGTCCACGTCGTGGTACCGGTACATGCCGGTGCCCGCCGGGATCAGGTGCCCGATGATGATGTTCTCCTTGAGGCCGAGGAGGTTGTCCTTGGCCCCGCGGATGG
>CAZIDS010000007.1:0-32937 GCA_964537945.1 uncultured Gemmatimonas sp.
TTGCCGTCGGCGTCCACCGACGCCTCGGTCACGTTCGTGAGGATCGTGAAGCGCGCGCTGTCGCTGCCGACGAGATCGACCTTGCCGTCGATCGTGACGGCGCCATTCAGCGCGAAGAGCGGGACGGTCATCGACGTGACGCCCTTCGCGCGTGCCTGGCGGACGGCCTGCTCGAAGAAGAGGAAGTCGTTGTTGAGCACCGGCAGCGCGCCGGGACGCGTCGCGCGGCGCAGCGACTGTGGGCCGGCGCCGGTCTTGATCTCGAGGAAGGCACTGTCGCCCGCGAAGGTCAGCGTGCCCGACTGCAGCGGGGCCGCGTCGGGCGCGGCGCCGGCGCCGCGCACGGCGAAGCTCATCGACGGCACGGTGTGGCCGGGGCCGAGCTGCATGCGCACTTCGACCGAGGGCTGGCCGCGCACCGCGATGCGGCCGGTCGCGGTCGCCGCGCCGCGAGTGATCCGCTCGACGACGAGCGTGTCGGGGCCCTTGCGGAGGATGATCGCCGCGCTGCGCGGGGCCTGCGCGTGCGCGAACATCGGGAAGAGGATCGCGGCGGCGGCGAGGAGGATCACGGTCACGCCGCGTACGACCGGGTCGACCAGGAACGTGGGAGTGCGCATGTGGTTACTCGTCGTCAGGTGTCGTGCTCGAGCGGCCCGCGCCCGGGGCGCCGCCGGCGACCGGCTTCGGCGTGCGCCCCGCGCGCTTGAGCGCGTCCCGCAGCAGGAACTCGATCTGCCCGTTCAGGCTGCGCAGGTCGTCGTTCGCCCACCGCTGGACGGCGTCCAGCAGCTCGCGGTCGACGCGCAGGAGGAAGGGCTTCCGTTCCGCCACGGGACGGCTCCGGTCAGTTGTAGAGGGATCCCGTGTTCACCACCGGCTGGGTGCTGCGCTCCGAGCAGAGCACGACCAGCAGGTTGCTCACCATCGATGCCTTGCGCTCCTCGTCGAGCTTGACGATCTCGCGCTTGTTGAGCGAGTCGAGCGCCATCTCGACCATGCCGACCGCGCCCTCGACGATCTTCTGCCGCGCCGCGATGATCGCGCTCGCCTGCTGGCGCTGCAGCATCGCCGCGGCGATCTCCGGCGAGTACGCCAGGTGCGAGATGCGCGCCTCGATCACCTCGACGCCCGCCTTCTTCAGCCGCTCGACCAGCGCCTGCTCGAGCGCATGCGAGACCTCGGTCGTGTGCGTCGAGAGCGAGAGCTCGCCCGCCGAGTGCGAATCGTACGGGTACTGCGTGGCGACCGTGCGCAGCGCGGCCTCCGACTGCACCGCGACGTAGCGCGCGTAGTCGTCCACCTCGAACAGCGCCTCGGCCGTCTCGACCACCTTCCAGACGACGATCGCGCCGATCTCGATCGGGTTCGAGTGGTTGTCGTTCACCTTGAGCTTCGGCGTCTCGAAGTTCCGCACGCGCAGCGAGATCGCGCGCTTCGTGAGGAAGGGGTTCGCGAACCAGAAGCCGTCCTGCTTCACCGTGCCCTTGTACGAACCGAAGAGCACGAGCGCCTTCGCCTCGTTCGGGTTCACGATGAAGAGGCCGCCGAGCAGGACCGAGGCCAGCACGACGACGAGCGTGGCGGTGAGGCCCATGATGTGATGCTGCTGCTGGAACTGCCGCACCATCATCACCAGGCCGAGCAGGATGACGACGATGAGGACGAGGAGCGCGGTGAGGCCGTTCGACGCCGGGTATTCCTTCTCGCGGTACACGGTGATCTCCGAAGGGGTGGTATTGTTATGATATCAATTCGGTATCTGTGTGTCAAGAGCCAGGTCCAGGAACGGCCCGGGCCTGGCTCAACTCATTGCTGCGAATGCGTTTATCGAACTCGGCCGTCCGCGTCGCCATTCATCTAACTGAACCAGATCTTCCCCGCCACGAGCACGAGGAAGACCGCGAACGCCTTCCGCAGCTGCGTCTCGCCGACCATCTGCGCGAGCTGCGCGCCGGCGAAGACACCGATCACCAGGCCGCCCGCGATCAGCAGCGAGGCCTTCACGTCGAGGTCGCCGTTCTTGTAGTAGGTCATCGCACCGAGGATGCCGACGGGCAGCAGCAGCGCGCCGAGCGACGTGCCGGTGGCGCCGCGCGTCGAGAACTTCGCGAGCAGCATCAGGGCGGGCACGATCACCACACCGCCGCCGATGCCGAAGAGACCGGAAAGGATGCCGGCGAGGAGACCGATCGCGAGCAGGAGCAGCGTCATGTGAGGAACGTGTGGGAAGGGGAACGGCGGACTGCCGCGCGGTGACGGACGAAGTACACTCACCTGTACGCACGACCGCCACGCATCGCTCCGTCGGGGGAATCATGAAGCACGTCATCGCCGCCGCGCTGCTCGTTGCCGCCTCCGCCGCCGCGCTCGAAGCGCAGTCGAAGGCGCCCCCGCGGCCCGCCCCGGCTCCCGTGCCCCCCGCGCCCGTCGCGCCGCAGCCCGACCACACGACCCACGCCGGCCACAAGCCGCCGACCGATTCGGCGTTCGCGGCGACGCAGGCGCGCGGCAAGCAGGTGATGGGCGTGGACCAGTACACGAGCACGCACGTCTTCGAGGACCTCGGCGACGGCGGCCGCATCGTCCTGCAGCGCGACGTGGTCGACTCCGCGGGCGAGGCGACCATCCGGGAGCACCTGCAGGAGGTCGCGCGGCGCTTCACCGCGGGCGACTTCACGTTCCCAGGCGAGGTCCACGCCACCGAGGTGCCGGGCACCAAGGTGATGGCGGAGCGGAAGTCGGCGATCCGCTACGAGTTCCGGCCGCTGCCGCGGGGCGGAGAGGTGCGAATCACCACGCGCGACGCGGCCGCGCTGCGGGCGGTGCGTGAGTTCCTCGCGTTCCAGCGGCTCGACCACCGCGCCGGCGGCGCGCCGCCCGACGCGGGATGAGCTAGCCGAGCCAGGCGAGCAGCGTCCACGCGATGCCGCCCACGTAGAGCGTGCCGAAGATCTCCTTGTTGTACTTCGCGAGCCACATCGGGAGATAGATGTCGAAGTTCGGGCTCCGGTCACCGGTGTAGCGCGCCGCGACGTCGGTGAGCGGGCAGCGCCACGCGTTCAGCACGAGCACGAGCGACTCGACCGCGACGACGCCGATCAGCACGCCCGCGACGCCGAGCCGTCCACGCCACGTGGCCACCGGGATGAGCAGGACGCACGTGGCGAAGAAGGCCCACGCGACGGTGTGGACCACCTTCACCGCGCGGAGCCGCGCCTCAGCCCGCACGCGTCCGCGCGTCGGCCTCGCGCGCCGCCTTCTCGCCCGCCGCCGTGTCCACGAACAGCAGCATCGCCCCGCCGACGAAGAAGAACGCGATCACCGAGAGGATCGCCGTGTTCGGCGCGCGCCCCGCGCCGACGGCGAGCCCGAACACCAGCGGCCCGAGGATCCCGCCGAACTTCTCGAACACGCTGAAGAAGCCGAAGAACTCGCCGCTCTTGTGGCGTGGGATCATGTTCGCGAACATCGAGCGGCTGAGCGCCTGCGTGCCGCCCTGCACGAGCCCGATCAGGATCGCGAGCGTGTAGAACTCCCGCGTGGTGTTCATCCAGTATGCGTACACGCAGATCCCCGCGTACGCCGCGATCCCCAGCAGCACGCTCCGCTTGGCGCCGATCCATCGCGCCACGTAGCCGAACGCGAACGCGCACGGGATGCCGACGAACTGCACGAGCAGGATCGCCGTGATCAGGTGCTTCCGCTCGATCCCCATCACGTCGCCGTACGCGGCCGCCATCTTGATGATGGTCTGGATGCCATCGTTGTAGATCGTGAAGGCGACCATCATCAGGAAGGCCTGCTTGTAGCCGGCGAGCTCGCGGACGGTCTCGCCGAGCCGCGTGAACGCGATCGCGAACGGGTTCGCGCCGGCCTGCTCGTCCTGCTCGAGCGTGCGCGCCGGCTCCGGCACCTTCCGCAGCACGGGGACGGAGAAGAGCAGCCACCAGACTCCGACGCTCACGAAGCTGAGCCGCGTCGGCAGGCTCGCCTGCGCCGGCGTGAGTCCCTCGCCGCTCGGCAGCCCGATCAATCCCGGGTCCTGGATGATCGCGAGGTTCAGCGCGAGCAGCACGCCGCCGCCGACGTATCCGAGCGCGTATCCCGCGGTCGAGACGCGGTCCATCTCCTCCTCGCTCGCGATGTGCGGAAGCAGCGCCTCGTAGAACGTCGTGCTCCCCGTCGCGCCGGCGAGCGAGAGCACCAGCAGCACGCACGCGAGCAGGATGTCGCCCTGGCCGATGAGGAACATCGCACTCGTCGATCCCACGCCGAGGATCATGAACCAGCCGAGGAACTGCTTCTTGGCCGCACGGTAGTCGGCCACCGCGCCGAGGATGGGCGCGAGCACGGCGATCACCACCGCGCCGACGGTCTGCGCATAGCTGAACCACTGCAGCTTCGTCGCGTCGTCCCTCCCGAACGCGGCGTACTGGTTGAAGAAGATCGGGAAGACCGCCGCCATGATGACGGTCTGGTAGGCCGAGATGCCCCAGTCGTACATCGCCCACGCGCGCAGGTCGGGGCGGTGAAGGCCGAGGTTGTTCAGGAAACTGCGCTTCTCGCTCATCTGGTGATCGGACGGGGCGGGGGGCGGGCCTGCCGGTCGGACGGGACGGCACGAGAATGCGCCGGACCGCCGTCCGGCGCAAATTGCCCGCATGGCCGACACCGCCCATCCGATCCGCCTCGGCGCGCAGGGCTGGAACTACCCGGCGTGGGTGGGCCCCTTCTATCCGCCGCGCACGCGCGCCGCCGACTTCCTCACCACGTACGCGCGCGCGTTCGACACGGTCGAGGTGGACTCGACCTTCTACGCGATCCCGCCCGCCAAGACCGTGCGCGGCTGGGCCGAGCGCACGCCTGACCGCTTCACCTTCGCGCTGAAGCTCCCGCAGGAGATCACGCACGAGCTGCGGTTCGTCGGCGCGGGGGACGTCGCGACGCGCTTCTTCGACGTCGCGCGCGAGCTGGGCCCCAAGCTCGGCCCGGTCCTGATCCAGTGCGGCCCCGACTTCGCGCCGCACGAGCGCGACGCGCTCGAGGAGTTCCTCTTCACGCTCCCGGCCGACATCGCCTTCGCCATCGAGTTCCGGCAGAAGGGATGGATCAACGAGGAGATCCACGCGCTGCTCACGCAGCGCAACGTGGCGCTCACGCTCGTGGACGCGCGCTGGATCCCGCGGCACTGGATGCTGAAGCTCGCCGAGCGGCCGACCGCGCCGCACGCGTACCTGCGCTGGATGGGCCCCGACCGCTCGATCACCGACTACTCGCACGTGCAGGTGGACCGCACGGCCGAGCTCGAGCTGTGGGCGGCGATCATCCCGACGCTCGCGAAGTCGGTGAAGGTCTACGGGTACGTGAACAACCACTACACGGGCCACTCGCCGGCGAACATCCGCTGGCTGCAAAGCAGGCTGGGCCAGGTCCCGAAGGACCCGGCCCAGCTGCTCGACCAGCTCGGGCTCTTCTAGGCCGCGTCAGGTCAGGGGAAGTTGCCGCAGTTGCCGGTGACCGATCCGGCGCCCGTCTTGGTGCCGTTCATCGAGCAAGTGCCCTGCACGTTGATCGTGCCGCTGGTGACCGAGAAGATCGAGCCGGTCAGCATCGTCATCGCCTGGCGGAAGTTCGAGATGGCCGTGCCGGACACCTTCGCGATGGAGCCGCCATTCTCGACGGTGATGGTGGAGCCCGCCGCGCCGAAGATGTCGCGGTTGGTCGCCCCGTGGCTGATGAGGAGTGCGCCGCCGGAGCGGATGACGACGTCCGGGAAGTTGCCGCTCGACACCGGGAACTCGTCGAACGTCCGGTTCGCGTCGAGCCACTGCAGCACGCCGGAGACGTCGACCGACCAGCCGAAGAGGTCGCCGCCGAGCGAGAAGGTGGCGCCGACCGGCACGACGATCGTGCCGGTGCCGCGCGTGTTCGGCCCGTTCAGGAACGTCTGCCGCACCACGAAGACGCCCGAGCCGTTGAAGGCGCCACCGGTCTGGTGGTTCGTGTAGTTCACGAACGCGCTGTCGCCGGCCGGCGGGTCGATCGAGACGGTCGAGTTGGCGATGAGCAGCGAGTCGACGTCGATCGTCGCGAGGATGTTGACCGTGGCGCCGCCCAGCGTCTGGAGGGTGCCGTTCACCGCCGTCGTCGGGCCGTTGAAGTTGTGGATGCCGTCATTGGTGCCGCCGTTGTCGAGCTGCACGAGGCCGCCGTTGGCGACGTTGAGCGCCGCCGACTGCTCGAAGTGCCCGCGCTCGATCAGCGTCGTGCCGCCGGCGACCGCCACGGTGCCGAAGTTGTTCAGCCGGCCGCGGTGGTCGAGCGTGCCGCTCACCAGGTTGAGCGTCGCGTTGTTGTTGATCGACCAGTCGATCCGCGCGGTGCCCGCGGTGTTGATCTCGAGCGTGCCGTTGTTGAAGAACCCGACGTTCTCGGCCGCGGTATAGAGCAGCGAGACCGGCGCGGTGATCGAGAACGTGCCGCCCGGATCGACGTAGATCTGCGGGTCGAGCCCGTTCAGCTGGAGGCCCGATCCGGTGAGCGTCAGCGTGCCCTGCACCTGCAGCTGGCGGTCGCCGATCGTCGCCACGGCGGCCGCGCCGACCGTCGCCGTGCCGCTCGGCAGGATCCGCGTGATGCCGCCCTGCGTGCGGAGCGTGCCGTCGTTCCAGTTGAAGGTGCCGGCCACCCGCATGAGGCCGAGTCCCTGCACGATGCTGTTGCCGGCGAGGTTGAACGTCGAGCCGCTGGCGAAGAAGGCGTCGTTGTCGAACTGCATCGTCGCGCCGGAGACGTCGTTCACCGTCACGCCGCTCCCGACCTGCAGCCAGCCCATCGTGGTGTTCACGTCGACGCTCACGGTCGTCGACGCGATGTTGATGATCACGCTGTCGCCGGCCTGTGGCACCCGGTTCAGGTCCCAGTTGGCCGCCGTGCCCCAGTTCGGCCCGTTCCCGCCCACCCAGACGATGGTCGGCGTCCCGGGCGCGAGGCAGGACTGCGGGAAGACATTCGCCCGTACGCCCGTGAACTCGTACTGGATGCCGTCACAGGTTCCCTGGTTCACGCCGACGAAGTGCGCCGAGCCCGCCGCCTCCACCTGCAGGTACACGCCCGCCGGCGGCTGCACGATCGTCCCGCTCACGATCAGTGAACCGCCGTCGATCACGACCGGGCCGTTCATGCTCACGACGTCGCGCACGAACACCGGCGACGTGAACAGGTTCATCGTCTGCACGGTCGGCAGGTTCGGCTGCTTGTCGAAGGCCACCCGCGCGAAGCGTGAGCCGGTCAGCGAGTCCGGCGTCGCGAAGGAGAGGTCGGAGCTGAACGCGTTCCCGGTGAACACGGTGAGATGGTTCCCCGTCGCCGCGAAGGCACGCGCCGAGGTGGCCGCCCCCTGGATCACCGAGCCATGCACGAGCAGCACGCCATCGGTCAGCAGCCCCTGCGTGTCGTCACCGTTGAACCGGCCATTGTAGAGCACGATCACCGAGTCGAGCGGGTTGGTCATCTGCACCCGGCCGGTCCCGGCCGTGCGCAGCTCACCCTCGCTCACCAGCGTGTGGCCGTTGATGTCGAGCAGGCCCGAGAGCACCGTCACGCCCATCCGGAAGCCGGCCCCTTCGCTGGCGCCGAGCCGGACCGAGTCCACGAGCTGCACGGTGCCGTTCTGGATCACGAGGTGCGCGTTGATCTCGCCGGTCGCCGAGCGCGTCGTCGTCGTGCTCGGCTCCATCCCGAGCTTCGCGGTGGAGTCGTTGATGCTGACGTTGTTGATGTTGCCGTCGACGACCACGTTGCCGTGGGCGTTGAGCGTGGCGTTGAGGTTCAGCGACAGGTTCGCGCCGGCGTTCACGGTCAGGTTGTTCACTTCATTGAAGCCGGTGACGAACGGCGTGCTCGGCGTCCCGCCGGGGATCAGTACGTCGTCGGTCGCGGTCGGCACGGCACCGGTGGACCAGTTGAGGCCGTTCGCCCACTGTCCGTCCACCGAGCCGTTCCAGGTGAAGAGCGCCGCGCCCGGCCAGCCGTTCAGCGCCGCCCCGTTCAGTTCGATGCTGTTGCTGTGCGCACCCGGGAAGGGGTTCGACACGTTGATGGTGAACTGGTCGCCATCGACCTGGTTCTCGTCAGTGAGCAGCACGAACCGGCCGCCCGCGCCGAAGTCGGCGACCGACATGAATCGCGGGTTCAGGAGGCCGAAGGTCCCGCCAGTGCGGTGCATCTCGAGGGCCGCGACCGTGACGTCGGTCGAGTCGAAGGTCATGTCGTCCATCGCGGTGATGGCGGCGCTCTCGCGCACGACCACCCGTGTCCGGACGAACCGGATCCCGGTGACGTCGAGTCCATTCACGAGGATCGAGTCGTTCGAGGCGGTCTCGGTGCGGATGGTCGCGGTGTCGCCCATGCTCTCGCGCAGCTGGCGCTGCACGTAGACGGTGGACTGCGTCGTGATCCGCGACCCCGGCGCCTGCTGGATCCGCAGTTCATTGAAGTGCGACGTCCCGGCCGTCCAGCCCGGGTTGGCGAAGCCGACCCGCTGCTCGCCCTCGGTGCTGAAGACGCTCTCGTGCGCCCCGCTCGGCGCGAACGCATCGGTCGCGCCGCCGGTCTGCAGGAAATCGCCGCTGAAGATGAGCGTGCCCGCGGTGAGGATGCCGTCCGTCGTCCCGCCGGAGAAGGTCGCCGTGCCGTTGATGCGGGCGCGGGCCAGCGGGTTCGTCATCTGGAGCCGGCCGCCGTTGACCGTCGTGAAGGGCCCGTTCACCTGCAGCCGCGCGCTGTCGGCGATCGCGCCGAGGCCGACGATCAGCACGCCGCCGTCGACGATCATCCGCGCGCCGACGGTCACCTCGTCGGTGGCACTCGACATGACCTGCGCGCTCACGCCGCGCACGATCACGCTGTTGTAGTTGTGGTTCGCGGGCAGCGGGGTCGCGATGCCGGTGGTGATCAGCGTATCCGGCATCGTCCCGCCGACGAAGGCGAGGACGCCGCCCATCTCCACGCGCGGGAGCGTGACCGCCGCCGGGAGGCCGGAGGTCGTGAGCCCGCCCTGGATGCGGAGCGTGTACGGACCGGTGAGGTTCGCGTTGGTGACATCCACGTCCGACGCACGGATCGGGCTGCTGACCGTGCGATCTCCGTCGCGGACGACCAGGTTGCCGAATGACGAGGTGGTCGTATCGCTGAAGTCGAGCTGCCGCCCGCCCGCCGCGCCTTCGTCGTAGAGGACCGTGGTATGTCCGCTGCCGGCGAGGAAGAGTCCGCCGCCCTGGAAGAAGTTGCCGCCCACCTCGAGCGTCCCGGCTGAGAGGTCGGCCGCCGTGCTGTTGCCGTCGAAGGCGAATCCGTTCCGCACGACCAGGTGCGCCGAGTCCTGCTGCATGCGCAGCGAGGAGCCGGCGAGCGCGGAGAAGTTGCCTTCGACGACCACGTGCCGGTCGGCGACGTCGAACGCGCCGCCGTCGAGCTGCAGGTCGTAGCCGCCCCCGACGTAGAGTGAATCGGTCAGCGTGAGTGTGCCGCTCATCAGGCGGACGAAGCAGTCGATGCGACCTTGCGCGTGCATCGCGCCGGTGCCGGCGAAGCGGAACTGGGCCGCCGAGCAGCTGAGCGCGTTGGGCCGGTAGGGCACCACGAGCCGGTCGGTGATGCTGAGAGGTCCCGACTGGATGGTGAGCGTGCCGCTGGTGAGTTCGCTCACCAGCGTGCGCACCGTGCGATTGCCCGGGATCACCGGGATGAACGGCACGCCGTCGGGGATGCGGACGCTGTCGGTCGCGGCCGGCACGGCGGCCCGATCCCAGTTCGCCGGGTCAGTCCAGAGCGTGCTCCCCGCGCCGCCGGTCCACGTGAAGCCGGCCGCCGAGATCCAGCCGTTGAGGATCGCGCCGTTCGCCGTCGTCGCGAAGCCGTTGTGGAGCGTCGGCACCGGATCGGTGACGTTCATCGTGAGCACGCCGCCCGCCGCGCCGTCGCTGTCCTCGAGGTGCAGGTAGCGGCCGCTCGTCGGCGTGGTGCCGAACTGCGGGTTGCGGAGCGCGATCGTGCCGCCGCTGCGCTGGACCTCGAACTGCAGCGCGGCCGGGTCCGAGTTCACCCAGCTGACGGTGTCGATCGCGATCACCGGCGCGCCGTCGAACAGCACCCAACCCGCCGCGTCGAACGTCAGCTGCCGCACGTCGGCGCCGCGGGAGACGAGCCGCTGCGGACCGGTGCCGCTCACGATCGCCGACGCGTTCGGCGGCACGACGAGCATCCCGTCCACCCAGACGTCGGAGAGGAGGTACATCGAGCCGCCCGGCGTCTGCTCGAGCGAGAGCGCCGCGAAGTGCGAGGTGCCGATGCCCGAGCCCGCGGCCGTCATGCTGACCGACTGCGGCGTCGCGCCGACGAGCACCGTGCGATGCGTGCCGGCCGGCGCGAAGGCGCTCGCGTTGCCGCTCTGCGAGAGGTTGCCGTTCAGGATGATCGCGCCGGCCATCAGCTGGCCCTGCGACGACGCGCCGCGGAAGATCGCGTTGCCGACCACGGCCAGCGTGTCGGCCGCGCTGTTCATGCGCAGCGCACCGGCGTCACGCGCCTCGAAATCGCCGCCGACGTCCACCCGATGGCCGTTGAGGTCGAGCAGGTTGCCCCGCACCTCGAGGTTGGTGCCGACGTCGAGCGTGGTGTCGAGCACGGCGCCGTTCACGAAGACCACCGACCCGATCATCGCCAGCGGGACGACCGGGTCCGCCTTGTTGAGGAGCGTCTCCGTCACCTGCCACCGGTTGGCGAGCGTGTCGATCAGGTCGCCGTCGAGCTCGATCACCCCGCCGCCCACCACCGACACCGCCGGCCCGAGGCGCACGTCGCCGCCGAAGTGCGCGTTGCCGTCGATGGTGAAGGCACTGAAGGCGTCGATGTCCGCGTGCATCAGCTGGTTGCCGGTGATGCGCGTGAAGTGGAGCGTCGGGTTGGTGCCGATGAAGCGCGTCCGGTGCGCCCCCTCGAAGAAGAGGGTGCTGTTCCCGTCGTCGGTCTGGCTCAGGTTGCCGGTGATGGTGAGCAGGCCGTCGTTCATCAGCCCCGGCACGGTCACGCCGCCGAACTCGGCGTCGCCATTCACCACGAGCGAGTCGAGCGCGTCCTGCATCAGCAGGCGGCCGTTCCCGCGCGTGCGGAGCACGAGCCCGCTGGCGGTGCCGATCTCGGCAGAGTTCACCACCGCGAGCGTGCCGTTCTGCTCGATGCTGACCGGCGCCGGGTGCGCGCCGCTGATGGTCGCGTTGCCGAGCACGACGGTCGGGATGACCTCGCCGACGATCAGCGCGGTGTTGCCCCAGGCGACGAGCGTGTCGACGGCGAAGGTGCCGCCGGTGCGGACGATGCTGTCATGCCAGCCGACGATGCGGGCGGTGACGGTGGTCGACGTGAGCGTCATCGCGGCGCCGCCGATGATCGCCATGCCGGTCGCGTCGAGGCCGTCGCCGCTGACTTCGACGTCGCCGAGCGCCTTGATCGGCGAGTTGAGGATGAGGTCGCCGGTGCCGGCCGAACGGTTGGAGAGGAAGCGGCCGAAGCAGGAGAAGGGGCCGCACGTGGTGCTGAAGCTGGCGTCCGGGTTGAGCAGCGTGACATGCTGCGTCGCCGGCCCATTGAAGACGGTCGTGTGCCCGGCGGTCGCGCTGTAGGCCGCCTGCGAGCCGCCGGCCTGCACGAAGTCGCCGTGGAAGTGGATGGTGCCGTTCGAGAGGCTGCCGGCCTCGCCGCCGCCGCCGAACACCGCGTTCCCCTCGACGGTGAGCGAGCCGGCGCCGCTCATGCGCAGCACGCCGGTGCCGGTCGTCGAGAAGAGCCCGAGCACCGTTGCGGTTCCGGTGCCGATGTCGAGCCCGCCGCCGGAGATCACGAGATCGGTCGCGACGAGGAGGGCCCCATTCAGGGTGTAGCTGCCGCCCTGCAGGAAGAGCCGCGCGAAGTTGCCGCGCACGTTGCCGGTACCAGTGAGCACGAGCGCGCCGGCGCCGCCATCCTCACCCATCGTCGAGCTCTGATCGATGTCCACCGTCCCGTTCACGAAGAGCGGGAAGGTGTCGAGCTGCAGGCTCGTATTGGCGTCCATCTGCAGCCGGCTGATGAAGGCCGGCGCGGTGAGATGTGGCTGGTTCGGGGTGTCCGCGATCCGCACCGAGTCGGAGACCACCGGCACGGTGCCGCCGCTCCAGTTGCCGGCGACGTGCCAGTCGTCGTTCACCGCACCGGTCCAGGTGACGTTCGCGGTGGTGGCGTTCGAGTTCGCGCTGAAGTCGACGAAGAAGGCGCCGAAGGTCGCGCGCGCCACCTGCGCACCGGGGGCGCCCAGCGTCCACTGCGTGCTGATGAGGCCGTTCGCGTCGGTGGTGCCGGCCGCCGGCGAGAGGCTCCCGCCGCCGCCCTGGATGCTCCAGGTCACCGGCATCGTCGCGACGCCGTTGCCCACGGCATCGACCACGCGCGCGGTGATCGAGTCGGTGAGCGCCGTGCCCGCGCCGCCCGACTGGTTGTTCCCGCTGGCGATCACGATCCCGGCCGGCGTCCCCGGCGTGATGAGGAACTCGGTGGTGATCGCACTGTCGAGCGCGCCCGACGTGAAGCGCAGCTTGTACTGGCCCGCCCGGTCGAGCGTGATGTCGTCGAAGGTCGCGACGCCGGCGACCGCGCCGCGCGTCTGGTTGCCGCCCATGGACCAGCCCGCCTGCGGGCCCGAGTCGACGACGACGTTCACCGCGCCGGTGAAGCCGGTGACGAGGTTGTCCTGTGCGTCGCGCGCCTCGACGGTCATCGCCGGGATCGCGGTCTGCGAGACGGTGTTGGTCGGTTGCGTGGTGACGACCAGCCGGAACGCGGTGCCCGGGATCGCCGTCGCGTTGAGCACGAAGCCCGAGCCGACGAGGCCGGCCGAGGTCACGATGAACTGCACCGGCCCCACCGTCGCCGGCATCACCGGCACGAGCGCGGCGATGCCCGCCGCGTCGGTCGGGATGGTGTCCACGCGCAGGGTGTCCACGCCGCGCGCCATCGTGAAGATCACCTGGTGGTTCGCGATCGCGTTGCCGAGCGAGTCGGTGACGATCGTGCGCAACGGCTGCAGAAGCGCGTTGAGCACCGGCCGCGACTGGTTGTCGCCCGACGGCACGGCCGGCGAGAGGAAGTACGCGACGTTCGGGACGACGACGAACGAGTTGGAGAGGACGTCGGTGAGGCCCGGCGCGGTGAAGCGCAGCACGTAGGTGCCGACCGAGTCGAAGGCCGCATTCACGAAGCTCGCGACGCCGCCGACGGCGTTCACGACGACCGAATCGCCGGCGTTCGGGCCGACGTCGATCCGGCCGGTGACCGCGCCGGTGAAGCTCGTGACGAGGTTGTTCGCGCCATCCCGCGCCTCGACCGTCACCGTCGGGAGGAACGCGCCCGCGACCTGCTGCGGGATGTTCGCGCTCGTGACGACGAGCTGGGTCGCCGTGCCCGAGGTGGCGGTCGCCGAGGCGTTCGTGGTGACCGCCGGGAAGCCGTTCACCGTCGCGTCGAGCGTCTGCGAGCCGAGCGTGCCGCCGAGCGTCCACGTGGTGCTCACGTTGCCGGCGGCGTCGGTGATCCCGTTCGGCGAACCGACCGAGCCGCCGCCGAGGGTCACGGCGAAGGTCACGCCGACTCCCGGCGCCGGGTTGCCGAAGGCGTCGCTGACGTGGAACACCGGATCGACCGGCAGCTGGGTCAGCGCGCCGGCCGTCTGGTTGTTCCCCGACTGGACGACGATGTTCGCCGGTGCGGCCGCCGTGATGATGATGTTGTTGACGACCGCGGCCGTGAGCGCGCCCGACGTGGCGGTGAGCGTCCAGGTCGTGCCGACGTGGTCGATCGTGAGGTCGAAGAAGTTCGCGACGCCCGCGACCGCATTCACCGTCGTCGTGCCGCCGAGCGTGCCGGCGCCACCGGTGAGCGCGATGGTGACCGGGCCGGTGAAGGTCGGGACGACGTTGCCGCCCGCGTCGCGCGCCTGGACGGTGAAGCCGGGGCCGGCCATCGCCACCCCGGCGACGCCGGTCGTGGTCACCTGCGTGAAGACGAGCTGCGACGCGGCGCCGAAGGTCGTCGTCGCGCTGAACGAGACCGGTGATCCCGTGAGCCCCGCGACGCTCGCCTGCACGACGATCGACTGCGGCGTGCCCGGCAGCGTGATGCCGTTCGCCGCGTCACCGGCGGCGTTGGTCACGCTCGTCGGTGCGGTGAGCGTACCCGCGCCGGTCGTGACCGCCCAGTTCACGGTGATGCCGGCCAGCGGGTTGCTGAAGTCGTCGGTGACGCGCGCGACGAACGGCTGCGCGAGCGTGCCGTTGATCGGGCCCGACTGTCCGTTGCCCGAGACGAGGCTCATCTGCGACGCCACGCCCGGCTGGATGGTGAAGGCCGTCGTCGTGTCCGGCGTCAGCGGGCCGCTCGTGGCGGCGATCGTATAGCCCGCGCCCGCCGCGTTCACGGAGACGTCGTTGAACGTCGCGATGCCGGCGACGGCGACGGCGTTGGGCGTGCCCTGCAGGGATGTCCCGGTCGGGTTGTTCGCGAACGCGAGCGAGACGAGGCCGGTGAAGCTCGTCGCGGTCGCGCCGGTGCCGTCCACCGCGCGCACCGTGATCGCCGGCGTCATCGCGACGCCCGCCGTCTGCAGCGCGGCGGGATTCACCGTGACTTCGAGCGCCACCGCCACACCCGGCTGGCCGGTCGCGGTGAACGTCGTGTTGAGCGCCCCCGCGGTCGCCTGCACGCTCTGCGCGCCGACGACGTTGCCGAGCGTCCAGCGCGCCCGTGCGCGGCCGGTCGCGCCGGTCAGCGTACCCGCCGGCGCAACGCTCCCGCCGCCGCCGAGCACGCTCCAGGTCACCGTCGCGCCCGGCACCGGGTTCGCGAAGGCGTCGGTGACCGTGACTTCGAGCGAATCGGTGAGCGACTGGCCGACCGTGCCGCTCTGCGCATCACCGAAGCTGCGCGCGATGTTCGCCGGCGCGGCCGGGTTCACCGTGATCGCCGCGCTCGTGGCCTGCGTGAGCGCGCCACTCGTCGCGACGATGTTGAGCCCCGTCGCCGCGCGCTGGATGTTCGTCGCATTGAAGGTCGCGACGCCGTTCACCGCGTTCACCGTCGTGGTGCCGAGGAGCACCGCGCCCGCGCCGTTGGCCGCGAGCGCGACGGTCACCGGCCCGTTGAAGAGCGGCGTCAGGACGTTGCCGGCGTCGCGTGCCTCGACGGTCAGCGGCGTGATCGTCGCGCCGGCGACGAGCGTCGTGGGGACGTTCGTGATCACGAGCTGCGTCGTGACCGGCGCGGTGCCGGTCGCGGTGAGCACCAGCGGCGTCGCCACGCCGGCCGCGGTCGCGGTCACCGACTGCGCGCCGACGGTGGCGCCAAGGGTCCAGTTCACCGCCACGAGGCCGTTCGCATCGGTGACGTCGGTGTTGACGTTGAGCGAACCGCCGCCCGTGGTGACGGTGTAGTTCACGGTCACGCCGGCGACGCCGATGCCGTCCGATGCGGCGACGCGCATCACGAGCGGCTGGGCGAGCGCCGTCCCCGCCAAGGCGGTCTGCGCGTTCCCGGAGACCGCGACCACCTGCGAGGCGGGGAGCGAGACGGTGTAGCCGGCGGTGTCGGCCGGCCCGTTGAGCAGGCGCGCGATCACGCGCGCGGCGCCTCGGCTCGGCTTCCAGGTCGCGGCGCCGCTCGTGACGTTGACCGTCGCGCGTGCGGTGTCCGGCGTGTAGAACTCGACGGGGATCCCCGTCATCACGTTGTTCTGCGCGTCGCGCACGGTCGCGCTGAAGTTCGTCGAGGTGCCCGCGACCACGGTGCCGCCGGTCGGCGTGAGCGTCACCGAGGCGGGCGGGATCGCCGGCGGCACCCACGCGACCGGGATCGAGACCGGGTCGTTCGCGCCGCTCGACGCGGAAGGCCGGACCGTCACCGCCGTCGGGCCCCCGCGGAAGACGGTGTCCCCCGCGGCATTGATGAACGCCATCGTCAGGCCGAGCGAGATCCCCGTGTCCGGCGCCGTCAGCGGGAGCGGGATCGTGATCGCCAGCGTGACCGAGTCGGCCGTCGACGGGAAGCTCACCATCGTGTCCTTGACCACCGACCCATCACCGCGCCGCAGCACGACGCGGACCCGCTCGAACGGCTCGACGTCACTCGCGAGATTGCCGCTCGGGAGGCCCGGGATCTCGGGGGCGATCGCGAGCGCGCCGTTGCGGTTCCAGCCGAGGTCGATGCCGTCGCCGGGGCCGGTGACTTCACGGCCGCAGGAGAGGAGGCTCAGCCCGAAGAGGGCGGCGAGGACGCGAATGCTGCGGACGCGGCGGCGGGCGGTGGGCACTGGCCGGGCGGGCTAGGGGGTGGGCAGGGCGCTCTAAGGTATTCCGCAAGCCATGTGCCGGATAGCGTTTCGCTGACACAGCGCCCCCCGGCGACCGCGGTCGCCGGGGGGCGCAGGACTGCTTCGCGTGCGGCGTGCTACCGAGGCCGAACCCGTTGCGGGAAGCGCACATGCACGCCGCCGCGCGCGCTGCAGCGCGTCGCGCTCGTGTCGGCGACGACGAAGCTCCCGTCGCGACATTGCATCGTCGCGCCGTCGGGGACGCGGGGAGCCGGGATCACGATGTTCGCCCGGCTCGCGGTGGGCGTCTCGACGCTCGGTGCGGTGGAGGCCGCCTCGTCCCCGGGCAGGGCCGGCGCCGGCGTGACCTTGACGGCCGGCCGCGGCGCGGGGCGCCGCAGCACGGGGAATCGCACGAGGATCCCGCCCTTTCCTTCACAGGCGGAATCGGGCGCGAGCGGCGCCGGATACGATCCGTCGCGGCATCGCATCGTCGCACCGTTCGGCCCGCTGCCGGTGAGCGTCTCGCCGGGGACGGTCGGCGACGCGGGTGACGCCGCCATCGCGGCCGGCGGCGCCGGCGTGGTCGCCTGCGCCGGCGTGGCCGCCTGCGCCGCGACGACCGCCGGCGCGGCCACCATCGCCATGGCCATGACGAGCGCGACCCGCATCAGTCGATCGGAGTGTGTGCGCATGATGGTTCGCTACGGGACCGTGGGGACTCGCAACCGATATGGCTGCAGCCCTGGTCCGGAGAAGGTGATCTCGCCGACGCCGACCCCGGTGCCCTTCACCCAGAAGCTGAAGCCGTACGAGCCCTGGCCGACGTTGATGACCGACGCCGGACCCGTGCCTCCGGGCTGCGTGACCTGCACCGGTCCGCTCGTGGAGACGCTGATCGGCAGCGAGGCGACGTCGACCCACGCGCTCGAGCCGCTGGGGATCCGGAAGGTGAGCGAGACGAGGACCGAGTCGCCACTGCCCACGGACCGGAGCGGCGTCGACGAGAGGTCGAACAGCGCCTCGCCCACCTGCACCAGCATGGTGTCGGGCGAGTAACCGGGCGCCGTCGCGACGATCGTGTCGATCCCCGCCGAGAGGCCGCGCATGCTGAAGCTGCCGGAGTAGTATCCGCTGAGGTTGATGCTGTCCTGGTCGAAGCCGACGCGTCCGCGCACGGACGTGAGGCGCACCCAGACGTCCTCGTAGTAGTAGCCATTCGTGCTGACATACCCGCCGTTCGGCTGCATGAAGCCGACCGCGACGGTGGCCGGGCCCTCCCCGAACATGAGCCGCGGCGACCGGACCGAGGCCGAGGTGGTCACGGGCAGCGCCTGCTGGATGCTGTACGGCCGCTGGTCCTCGATCACGAAGTCCGCGCGTCCCGGCGAGACGCCGATGATCGGCCCGACCAGGTAGGCATACGACGACCCGATCGGGATCGTGAACGTCGAGTCCGCGCCGATCGCGAGGACGCCCGGACTCAGGCTCCGCATGCGCACCGGCACCGGCACGCGGGTCGTGCGCGTCTCATAGGAGCGGCTCGTGCGCAGGTAGACGTCGATGCCCTCCGAGTGCCCGACGAGAAGGTCATCATACGCGTATCCGTCGAGCGCGTTCGTCATCACGCCGACCTGCACCTGCGTGTCGACGTAGCCGGTCGCGCTGACGTTGATGATCGCGCCGCCGACCGAGTCGCCGGCGACGACGTCGAAGTACGCGTAGTAGTCGCCTGGCAGCATCAGCACCGAGTCCGCCGTCACCTGCGCCACGGTCGGCGCCGAGCTCGTCAGCTTCACCCAGACCGAGTCGTTGCTCGCGGTCTCGCGGTAGACGTAGAGCTCGCCGAACTGGGTCTCGGTCGAGACGCCCATCGCGAGCCGGTTGGGGCTCACGTAGAACGCCTGCCGCCGTCCCGTGATCTGCAGCGAGTCGGGGAGGAAGCGCCCTTGCGGGTCGATGAGGCGCAGCCAGGTGGTGCCCGGCCGGCGGTAGCGGATCGTCGCCGTGAGGTCGGGGAAGGTGCCGCTCGCGAGCGAGAAGTGGATCGCGTCGCTGATGATCTCCGCGACCGCCGTGTCGGCGATCTCGATCCGCACGGTCGCGGTGTCCTGGATCGCCTGGAAGGTCCCGACCAGCGTCGAGCGCAGCCGTGCGCTCACCTGGGCGTCGGTGCCGACGAGCTGCGAGTTCACCGACGTGGCCACCAGGCGCGCCGCCGAGACGTTCACGATCAGCGTGTCCGGCGCGAGACCGGCCGCGGAGACGATCACGGTGTCGACCCCCACCGTCGCGCCGGCGAGGAGCCGGATGGTCGCGCCGGAGAGGCCGGCGTTCCACTGGCCGGTCGGCTGCTCGACCGTCACCGCCGCGGGGCCGCTCACGGTCGTGGTGTACGCCAGCACCGCGCTCGGCGGCGACCGGCGCGTGAACGAGACCTGCTGCGACAGGCGCGCGCCAAGCGTGACCGACGCCTGCGCGATGTCGACGCGATACGGCCGCAGCGTGAAGACGTTGCTGGTGTCGGGCTGGTATCCCGGCGCGACGACGAAGAGCTGTGCGGTGCCCGGCGTGATCAGGCGGATGAGGCCGCCGTACGAGAGGCCCGAGCCGGGCGTGAAGAGGATGTTCGAGTCGAGCACCGCGATGACCGACGGGTTCGTCGACCGGAGGATCGCGCGCAGCGTGTCGGCCGTCGGCCGTGAGGTGCCCTGATCGTCCGTCGTGTACGTCAGCACCTGGATCGAGGAGCTGTCCGCGTTGTAGATGCCGCCGTTCGCGATGCTCCCGGCGAGCAGCAGCTGCGGCGGCGCCACCGTGAGGGTCTGCACGACCGTGTCGACGTCGGTGCCCGCGAAGGTCAGCTGCACCGTGCCGAGCGCGCGTCCGACGATCTGCGGGTTCGGCAGCGAACCGCCCACCGTGCCGATGAGGTCCGGCGTGAGCACCGCGGCGATCGACGTGTCGCTCGACGTCACCTCGACGCGGAGGAGCTTCCCGGCGCTGCTCCCCGAGTACGCGCCTTGCTGCACGATGAACGTGTTGTGCAGCTGGCCGGTGCCGACGCGATGGTTGGAGTCGTAGGCGTTGATCGTGTTGCCGGTGACGGTGACGAGCACCGAGTCGGTGACGTGGCCCGGGGCGGAGACCCGCAGCCAGGCCGTTCCCGGGGACGCCGCGTAGACGAACGCGTAGCCGCTCGCGTCGTCATCGTGGATCACGCCGCCGAACTCCGCCTTCATCACCGACGTGTCGGAACTCGTCACCGAGAGGCGGATCTCGCCGTCGGCGTACCAGTAGCCCTGCCAGCTCCCGTTCGCGTCCGCCGCGACGTTGACCTGCATCACGTCGCGCGTGCCGACGGTGCGCGAGGGGAAGCGGTCGGCGAAGCGCAGCCACGGCTGCACCACCGTGATCGCCAGCGAGTCCGGCGCGTGGTTCGGCGCTTCGGCGACGAGATACGTCGTCCCCGGCGCCTTCAGCCGCAGGCGGTGGTCGTAGGTGTACGAGTTGAACTTCGGCGCGACCACCAGCGTGTCGGTCGTGGCGATCGACGTGTCGCGGATGGTGAGGCTGATCGGGATGTCGCGCGGCGAGCTGCGCGAGAGGTCCACCTCGAACTGGGCGTGGTAGCCGGCGCCGAGCGGGACGCCGCCCCAGTACGAGTACAGGTAGAGGTACGGCTGCTCGACCGTGAGCGCCGCGTCGTCCGGCGCGAAGTTCGGGGCCGTCACGTGGATGTTCGCGTCGCCGAGGCCGTGCAGGATCACCACGAACTGGCCGATCGTCTGCCCTTCCGGGATGGTCACGAAGGCGGAGTCCGCCGGCGTGCCGATCACCGCCGGTCCGTCGGTCGCGCGCAGGTCGCTGCAGAAGTAGAGGTCGCAGTCCTCCTCGGGCGCGCCGCGGCCGGTGCCGCGCGCGACGAGCGCGAGCGCGGTGTCGGTCGACGCGATCGTCACGGTGACGCCACCCGCCGGCGCCGGCGCCGTCAGGATCACCATCCGGCGCAGCGTGTCGCCGAGGTTCACGTACTGGTACGTGCTGCCGCTGATCACCAGCTGCGCCGTCTCGACGTGGATCTCCAGCGAGTCGGTGCCGGCCGACGACGAGACGATGGCCCACGTGGTGCCGGTGTCCACGCCGACGACCGTCGGGTTGCGGAGGTTCGCACCCGCACTGAAGGTGACCGACGGCGCGGTCCAGCGGGCGATGAGCGTGTCGCGCATCGTCAGCGTCGCGACGATCGGCGACGCCGGCGCCGGTTCGATGAACACCGGGATCGCCCGCGTCTGCGCGATCGCGGTGGAGGCGAACTGCACGCCGACGAAGAGGGCCGGCGTCCCGCCCGGCACGAAGATCGTCGCGTTCACCGCGACCGCATTGAGGGGCGGGGCCGAGACGAGGATCTGCTGGCTGCCGGCGGCGCCGAGCGTCCAGCGCGTCGCGGCGATGCCACTCGCGTTCGTGACGCCGGTCGTTGGCGACAGCGTCCCGCCGCCAAGCGACATCGCGAAGTTCACCGTCACGCCCGGCACCGCGAAGCCGAAGGCGTCGGTGACGCGCGCCTTGATCGAGTCGGTGAGGGCGGTGGACGCGGGCGCGGTCTGGTTGGCGCCCTGGATGATCGTCACGAAGCGCGCCGGCGCGTTCGCGGCGTTGAAGGTGTTCGAGAGCGCCTGGGGCACGCCGGCGAGCGTCGCGCGCAGCCGGTAGGCCGTGCCGCCGCGGTCCACGGTCAGGAACGGGAAGGTGGCGACGCCATTCACCGCGGCCCGTGTCGTGACGCCGTAGAGCGCGGCGCCTGCCGTGCCGCCCTGCAGGTCGAGCGTCACGTTCCCGGTGAAGTTGCGCACCGTGTCGCCGGTGGCGTCGCGCACGACGACGATGATCGGGGCGAGCGAGTCGCCGGCCGTGATGTTCCCCGGCTGGTTCAGGAAGAAGAGCGAGGAAGGCGCCGACGAGAGCTGCGTGCCATTGATCGTCACCGCGAGCGCCGTGCCGTTCACCTGCGCGCGGATGCTCGCTGCACCGGCCGAGTCACCGGCCGTCCACGTCGTCTGCGCCAGGCCGCCGGCATCGGTGACGGCGCTCGTGGGCAGCACCGACCCCTGGCCGGAGAGCACGCTGAAGTCGACCGTCGTGTTCGCGACGCCCTGGTTGTCGGCCGCGACGACGCGCACCCGCACCGGCAGCGGGAAGGCCGAGCCCTGCCGCACCTGCTGGCCGCCGCCCGTGAAGAGCGCGATCTGCGTCGGCACCGGCGGGATCCGCACGAAGGCGCTGTCCACCTGCCCCGTCAGCGTCTGCGCCAGCACGTATGTCTGTCCGCGCACGCCGACGAACTGTGCGGCGCCGGTGCGCAGGTTCACCCGCACGACCGTCGTGTCGCTCGACGTGAAGGCGACCGGCACGCCGGTCATCGTCGCGTCCGTCGAATCGCGGACGGTCGCCGTGAAGGTGAGGGTCTGTCCGGTGACGGCCTGGTCGACCGACGTCGGCGTGATCGAGATGTCGGCGGCGTCGTTCCCGGGACCCACGTAGGTCACGGGGATCTGCGGCGGCGGCGGCGGATTGGAACTGCCCGCCGGCTTCGCGATGACGCTGACCGGCCCGCCGGAGAAGACCGTGTCGCCGGCCGAATCGATGTACTTGAGCGTCGCAGTGAAGGGTTCGCCCTCCGGCGTCGCCGCCTGCGAGAGCGTCACGCTCACGACGAGCCGCACGCTCGCCGAGTCGGGCGGGAAGTCGACGAGCCGGTCCACGACCGTGTCCCCATTCGTGCGCAGCAGCACGATTCGCACGCGCGCGAAGTCGACGACGTCGCCGATGCTGAGCGGCTGTCCGTTGCCCGCCTGCCGGTACTCGGGAAAGACCGGCACGAACTGCAAGTCGGCCGACCGGCCTGCCAACCCCGGCCCCGTCACCTCACGTCCGCAGCTCAACAGCGTGACGAGAGCGGTGCCGAGGAGGGCGGCGGCGCGACGGGATCGGCGGACGAAGGACGGCATGGCGCGACGGTGGGAGGCCATCCCCTGCATGGCCAAGGGGAGGCCACAACATTGGGGTCCGGCTACTATATGTGCAATCTGCCGGCCGCGCTGAACGTCCGGCCGTGACCCGTCACACACTTCCTGCACGCCGTGCACCCCAGGCGCCTCCTCGGACTCCTCATCCCGCTCGCCTTCGCGGCGCTCTTCGTCCGGCTTGGCGTCTGGCAAGTTTCGCGACACCGGGAGCGCGCGGAGTACAATGCCCGCGTCCGAGGCCGTCTCGCGGTCGATCCGGTCGCTTTTGCTGTCGTGCCGCGTGACACCGGGCTCGTGCGCGGCCAGCGGGTGAGCGTATCCGGGCGGTTCCGATACGATCTCGAGCAGGTCTGGGCCGGCCGCGCGTTCGAGGGAAAGCCGGGGGTCTATCTCGTCACGCCCCTGGAACGCGCCGGCTCGGACACGCTCGTCGCGGTGATCCGCGGCTTCGTCACGTCGCCCGACGCTGCCGAGGTGGAGCGCCCACGTTGGCGCGAAGCCGACACGGTCACGCTCTCCGGCTATGCGCTCCCCCTCGCCGCGGACGGTGCGATGCCGCCCGACGACACGCTGCGGCCGTTGCGGCAGCTGAACGTGCGCGCCCTCGCGGTGCGGACCGGTCGTCCGGTCGCGCCCGCGCTCGTCGTGATGACCAGCGACTCGGCCTTCCGCGCCGACTCCGTGCCGAGGCGCCTCGGTCCCCCCTCCCTCGTCGCCGGGAACCACCGGTCCTACGCGATCCAGTGGTTCTCCTTCGCGCTGATCGCCGTGGTCGGCGCCGTGCTGCTCCACCGGAGGAATACGGTTGTGAGCGGCGCGTCTGCGGGGTAGCTATCAGTACCTGCGGGAAGCCATGCGACCCGCCATCGCAGCACGACATTCCGACGGAGGCCCCGAGATGGCCGACCACACCACCGCCCCTGCCAGTGCGCAGGAGGCGCGCGACGTCGCCGAGGACGCGCGCGAGACCGAGTGGGCGCACCCGAGCTTCGTGAAGGAGCTCTTCCTGGGGCGCTTCCGCTTCGACCTGATCCATCCCCATCCGCCCGAGGACCCGGCCGCCGCGGCCGAGGCCGCGCCGTTCCTCGCGCGCCTCAAGGAGTTCCTCGAGCAGCGCTACGACGCCGACCTCGTCGACCGCACCGGCGAGATCCCCGAGGCGTACGTGCAGGAACTGCGCGAGATGGGCGCATTCGGCATCAAGATCCCGAAGGAGTACGGCGGGCTCGGCCTCTCGCAGATGGCCTACGTGAAGGCGATGGAGCTCGTCACGAGCAAGTGCGGCTCGCTCTGCGCGCTGCTCAGCGCGAGCCAGTCGATCGGCGTGCCGCAGCCGCTGAAGCTCTTCGGCACCGAGGAACAGAAGCAGGAGTTCTTCCCGCGCATCGCGAAGGGCGGCATCACCGCGTTCGCGCTCACCGAGGTGCACGCCGGCAGCGACCCGGCGAACATGACCACGAGCGCGACACCGAGCGAGGATGGCGCGACCTGGACGATCAACGGCGAGAAGCTCTGGTGCACCAACGGCACGATCGCCGACCTCTTCGTCGTGATGGCCCGCACGCCCGACCGCGAGGTGAACGGCCGGATGCGCCGCAAGCAGATCACGGCCTTCATCGTGGACGCGAAGACGCCCGGGATCTCGATCAAGCACCGCTGCCGCTTCATGGGGCTCAAGGCGATCGAGAACGGGTGGATCTCGTTCTCGAACGTGAAGGTCCCGGCGCGCAACATCCTCTGGGGCGAGGGGAAGGGGCTGAAGCTGGCGCTCATCACGCTCAACACCGGCCGCCTGACGATCCCGGCGAGCGTCGCCGGCGCGACGAAGGCGGTGCTGCGCGGCGTGCGGCAGTGGGCGGCCGAGCGCGTGCAGTGGGGCGCGCCCATCGCGAAGCACGACGCGATCGCGCAGAAGGTCGCGCGGCTCGCGGCGAGCACCTTCGCGATGGAGTCGGTCGCGCTGATGAGCACGGCGCTCTACGAGCGCGGCGGCACCGACATCCGCCTCGAGGCGGCGATCGCGAAGATGTTCAACACCGAGCTCGCCTGGCGCAGCGTGGACGACGCGCTGCAGATCCGCGGCGGACGCGGCTACGAGACCGCCGACTCGCTGCGCGCGCGCGGCGAGGTGCCGCTCCCGATCGAGCGCGCGATGCGCGACAGCCGCATCAACCTGATCTTCGAGGGCTCGAGCGAGATCATGCGGCTCTTCATCGCGCGCGAGGCGGTCGACCGGCACTTCTCGCTCGCGTTCCCGATCGTGGACCCGAAGAGCTCGCTCGGCACGCGCCTCGCGCACCTGGTGAAGGCGGCGCCGTTCTACCTCTCGTGGTATCCGGGGACCTGGGTGTCGTCGATGGCGTCGTATCCGGGGTTCGGCCGGCTGGAGGCGCACCTCGAGTTCATCGACCGCGCCACGCGCCGGCTCGGCCGCTCGCTCTTCCACGCGATGGTGCGCTACGGACCGGGGCTCGAGAAGCGGCAGATGGTGCTCTTCCGTGCGGTGGACATCGGCGCCGAGCTGTACGCGATGGCCGCGACGATCTCGCGCGCGAAGATGCTCGAAGGGCAGGGGAACGCCGAAGCGGCGGACCTCGCCGACCTCTTCTGCCGCGAGTCGCGCGACCGCGTGGAGTCGTCGTTCCGTTCGCTCTTCGGCGAGCACGACGGCGCGTTGCACCGCGTGGCGCAGCGCGTGGTCGCGGGCGGGCACGCGTGGCTCGAGGAGGGGACGGTCGACTCGCTCGGCGCGGCGATGCACACCGAGCGCCTCGCGCCGGAGGAAGCCGGCGTCGCCTGACCGGTCGACGGTTCGAGCGGGACTGGCGGCCCCTCAGGCCACACGGTCCCGCTTGAACTGCAGCACCACCACCGCCGACACGACGAGCACGCCGCCGAGCAGGGTCGCCCGCGTGAGCGGCTGGCCGAGCGCCACCACGCCGAGCAGAGCGGTCAGGAACGGCTCAACGGTCGAGACGATCGCCGTGCGCACCGGACCCAGCCGCACGAGCCCCATCGTGAAGAACACTCCCGGCAGCACGGTCGAGAGCACCGCCAGCGCGCCGATGATCATCCACGCTTCCGCGCCCATCTGCCACGTGAACGACTGCTGCGCCACGCTCATCACGAGGAAGGCCACGGCCGCGCCGATCTTCCCGTACGCGCTCGTCGGCGGGACCGGGTAGTCCTTCTGCAGCACGCGCATCACCGGGATGAAGATGCCGTAGACGACCGCCGCGCCGAGCGCGAGCGCGACGCCGCGCCAGTCGATCGCGCCCGCGCCCGGCATCCCGACCATCACGCCGATGCCGCCGAACGAGAGCGCCAGAGCGAGCGCGCGGCGTCCGTCGAGCTGCTCGGCCCCGCGCACGGTCTGCGTCAGGGCGACCCAGGCCGGATACGTATAGAAAAGGAACGCCAGCGTGGCGACCGGGATGTACTCGAGGGCCGAGAGCGCGAGGTAGATCAGCAGCGCCTGCCCGAACCCGCCGATGAACAGGAACTTCAGCATGTCGTTCGGCGGGATGCGCTTGTAGTTCCGTGCGCCGACGAATGCACTGAGCACCGTGGCCGCGATCACGAAGCGCCAGGCGAGCACGGTCGCGAGCGTGAGGCCGGTGGCGATCGCCTTCGACGTGAAGATGCTCACGGCCGCGAAGCCGGCCGCGGCGAGCAGCGTGTAGGCGGTGCCGGGCGCGAGCTGGGCGGAGTCGGGACGGGCCGTGGTGTCGGACATCACTCGGGGGGCGGGGCGTCGGGAAGGGCGGGGTGGGGCGTGCGCTGGAGCAGGATGATCGCGGCGATGATCGCGCCGCCGCCGAGCAAGGTGGAGCGGGTGAGCGGCTGCGCGAGCACGAGCGCGGCGAGCAGCGCGGTCCAGAACGGTTCGACGGTCGAGAGGATCGCGGTCCGCACGGCGCCCAGTGCGGCGAGGCCGCGCAGGAAGGCGATGAACGCGACGACGGTGCTGATCGCCGCGGCGCCGGCCGCGATCGCCCACGTGGTGGGCGTCATCCCCGCGATGAGGTCGCCCCGCCACCAGGCCCAGGCGCAGAACACGATCGCCGCGCCGGCGATCACCCACGCGCTCGCGACGGCGGCGTCGAGCGGGCCGCGCAGCCGGTGCAGCAGCGGGATGTACCCCGCGTAGAGCACGGCGGAGCCGAGGGCGCGGAGCACGCCCGGCAGCGGCAGCGCGGCCGTCCACGGCGTGCCGACCATCATCGCGATGCCGGTGAGCGCGATGCCGAGCGCCACGATCCGCATGGGCGTGAGCCGCTCGATGCCGCCGACGGCCGCGAAGAGCGCGACCCAGGCGGGATAGGTATAGAACAGGAACCCGAGCTGCGCCGCCGAGAGCCACTCGAGCGACGAGAACGAGAAGTAGGTGATCAGGGTCTGCCCGCCGCCGCCGAGCGCGAGGAGCGCGAGCGCGTGGCCGCCGGCGATGCGCACCTTGGCGAAGCCGCCGGCCGCGATCACGAGCAGCGGCGCCGCGAGCGCGTAGCGCCAGGCCATCATCGGCACGAGGGCGACGCCCTCGCGCGCCGCGAGCGTGACGCCGATGCTGAGCGACCCGAAGGCGCAGGCGGCGAGCAGCACCAGCCCGAGCGCGCGCCGCTCGGCGGTCACAGCAGCGTGCCGCGGAGGAGCGCGAGGGCCACGCTGAAGTAGATGACGAGGCCCGTGACGTCGACGAGCGTCGCGACGAACGGCGCCGAGGCGCTCGCGGGGTCGAAGCCGACGCGCCGGAGCGCGAACGGAAGCATCGAGCCGGTGAGCGTGCCGAAGGTCACGACGCCGACGAGCGAGAACCCGACGGTCAGCGCGACGCGCACGTAGTGCTCGCCGTAGTCGTAGATGTTGAGCTCGTGCCAGACGAGCACGCGCGCGACGCCGAGCAGGCCGAGGATCGTGCCGAGCGACAGGCCCGCGACGATCTCGCGCCCGACGACGCGCCACCAGTCGGAGAGCTTCACTTCCTGCAGCGCCATCGCGCGGATGATCAGCGACGTCGCCTGCGACCCGGAATTGCCGCCCGACGAGATGATGAGCGGCACGAAGAGCGCGAGCACGACGGCGTGCTTGATCTCTTCCTCGTAATAGCCCATCGCGCCGGCGGTGAGCATCTCGCCGACGAAGAGGATCATCAGCCAGCCGGCGCGCTTCTTCAGCAGCTCGACGAGCCCGCTCTGCAGGTACGGTTCCTCGAGCGCCTCGAGGCCGCCGAACTTCTGTGCGTCCTCGGTCTGCTCCTCCTGGATGACGTCGATGACGTCGTCGACCGTGATGACGCCGAGGAGGCGCTGCTCGCCGTCCACCACCGGCACCGCGACGAGGTCGTAGTTCGACGTGAGCTGCGCGACCTCCTCGCGGTCGGCGGTCGCCGGCACGGTCACGACTTCGGTCCACGCGACGTCGCCGATCCGCGTGCCCTCGGGCGCCGCGAGGAGCTCGCGCAGCGAGAGCACGCCGACGAGCACGTTGCGCGAGTCCACCGCGTAGACCGTTCCCATCGCCTCACGGCGCCCCGCGCGCGCGATCGCGCGGACCGCCAGCAGCGCCTCCTCCACCGACTGCGTCACCGGGACCGAGACGAACTCGGTCGTCATCAGGCCGCCGGCCGTGTCGGGCGCGTACTGGAGGAGCTGCTCCGTCTCGGCGCGCTCCTTCGCCGGGAGCTCCTCGAGGATCTCGTCTGCCGCCTCTTCGTCCAGTTCCTCGAGCGCGTCGGCGCGCTCGTCGGGGGTCATCCCCTTGAGGAGGGCGGCGGCCTGCTCCGCGTCCATCGCCTCCAGGATCTCGGCCCGGAGGTCGTCGGCGACGTACTCGAGGACGCTCGCCGCGCGTTCCGGCGGGAGCGACGTGAGGAGGCGCGGGACCAGCTCGCGCGGCAGGAGCTCGGCGACGTCGGCGAGGTCGGCCGGATGGAGCTCCTCCGTCTCGGCGGCGATCGTCGACGGCTCGGTCTCGAGGAGGTCGAGGATGTCAGGCGCGACCAGCGACGCGACCGACCGCTCTTTTTCGCGCTGATCCGGGCTCACGGGGCGCCTCCCCGGTGTGTCGAAGGAGCACGCACGTGCGCGTGCCTATATAGAAGTGCCCCGAAGCTAACCGGGCGGGTGCGCGCCGAACAAGGACGAGTTGACCGTTCCCTCACAGTCACGACGCAACGGTCCTGCAACCCGCGCTGTCGAATCGCACGTACAGGAGCGGACACTCGTTCGCTCTCCCCCACCGGGACCTTCCCACCCGGACCGCAGACAATGCTCGTCCTCGCCCTCGCCTTCCAGACCGCCGTGGCTCTGGGGCCCGAACCGACTCGTCCCGTGACGATGCGGGAACCGGGCACCGTGCCGTTCCCGACCGCGACCACCGCCACCGCGGCCCGCGCCGTCGCCGCTCCCGTCCTCGACGGGCGCGACGACGATGCCATCTGGCTCGCCGCGCCGCCGATCACGCAGTTCCGCCAGCACGACCCCGTCGAAGACGGCGACCCGCGCTTCCGCACCGAGGCGAAGGTCGGCTACGACGCGAAGTACCTGTACGTGTTCGTGCGGGCCTACGACCCGTCCCCCGACTCGGTGATGGCGTTCCTCTCGCGGCGCGACGCGCGCACGCAGAGCGACTACATCCACCTGATGGTGGACTCCTACCACGACCGCCGGACCGGCTTCCGCTTCAGCGCGAACCCGCTCGGCGTGAAGCGCGACTTCTACATCTCGGGCGACGGCAATGAAGACGCCTCGTGGGACGGCGTCTGGGACGTCACCACGAAGGTCGATTCGCTCGGCTGGACGGCCGAGTACCGCATCCCGTTCTCGCAGCTCCGATTCCCGCCGGGGGCGAACCACGTCTTCGGCTTCGCGATCTGGCGCGACATCGCGCGGCACAACGAGCGGATCAGCTGGCCGCTCTACCGCCGCAGCCAGACCGGCTTCGTCTCGCAGTGGGGCGAGGTGAGCGGCTTCGACGGCATCGCGATGCCGCGCCGGCTCGAGGTGCTCCCGTACTCGGTGGCGACGAATGCGCCGCGGCCGGTGGGCGGCGACTTCGAGCGCCACCAGACGATCACGTTCGGCGCCGACGTGAAGTACGGCGTGACGTCGAACCTCACGCTCGACGGCACGGTGAACCCGGACTTCGGCCAGGTGGAGGCCGACCCCGCCGTGCTGAACCTCTCGGCGTTCGAGCAGTTCTTCGAGGAGCGGCGGCCCTTCTTCCTCGAGGGCGCCGGCACCTTCCAGTTCGGCGGCGGCGGGAACGGCAACGGCTCGAGCACGCTCTTCTATTCGCGTCGCATCGGCCGCAACCCGCAGCTCGGCGGCATGTACTACGACCAGGACAACCCGAACAACTCGACGATCCTCGGCGCGGCGAAGCTCACCGGCCGGACGGCGAGCGGGTTGAACGTCGGCTTCCTGAACGCGGTGACGCAGCGCGAGACCGGCGCCGCCGGAGCGACGATCGAGCCGCAGACGAACTACATGGTCACGCGCCTCCAGCAGGACCTGAACAACGGCAACTCCGGCGTCGGCATGATGCTCACGGCCACCAACCGGGTGCTCGACGACGACTCGCGGGCCTACCTCCGCGACGGGGCCTACGCGCTCGGCGTGGACGGCCGGCACCGCTTCGGCGCGAACAACTACCAGGTGAGCGGCTCGTTCGTCGCCAGCCGGGTGACCGGCAGCGAGACGTCGATCCTCGCGACGCAGCGGTCGAACGTGCACCTCTACCAGCGGCCCGACGGCAAGCTCGAGGTCGACAGCAACGCGACCTCGCTCGACGGTTACCGCGCGAACGTCAACATCGGCAAGACGGGCGGCGGCGTGACGCGGTTCAGCGTGGGCGCCACGCGCACGAGCGCCGGTTACGAGATCAACGACGCGGGCTTCCTCAACCGCGCCGACATGATGAGCAACGGCAACTGGGTCGGCCTGCAGTACCAGAAGCCGACCAAGTACTACCGCCGGCTGTTCGTGAACCTGAACCAGTGGAACGACTTCAACACCCAGGGCCTGCACCTCGGCTCGGGCGCGAACGTGAACGTGAACGGCGAGCTGCCGAACCAGTGGTGGTTCTGGGGCGGCTGGAACCTGAACGCGATCGGCGCGAGCTACGACGACCGCGCGTCGCGCGGCGGGCCGGCGCTGCGCCGCAACTTCCGCCAGAACGGCTTCTTCGGCTTCGAGACCGACGGCCGCAAGGCGGTGAGCGGCGTGCTGCAGGGCTACTACGTCATGAAGGACGTCTCGGGCTCCACCGAGTTCGGCCTCGACCCGTCGGTGAGCTTCCGCATCGCGAGCCGCATCCAGTCGGAGATCGGGCTCAGCTACAACGCGGGCACGTACGACGCGCAGTGGTACGGCAACCAGACCGTCGCCGGCGTGACGCACTACACGTTCGCGCGGCTCGAGCAGCGCACGAGCTCGGTGACGGCACGCGTGGACTACACCCTCACGCCGACGCTCTCGCTGCAGGTCTACGCGCAGCCGTTCATCACGGCGGGCGACTACTCGAACCTCCGCGAGCTCGCCGACCCGCGCGCCGAGCGGTACGAGGACCGGCTGCAGCCGTACGCCGGCACGCTCGACGACTTCAACGTGAAGCAGTTCCGGTCGAACACCGTGCTCCGCTGGGAGTACCGCCCGGGCTCGGTGCTCTTCTTCGTCTGGCAGCAGGGCCGCGGGCAGTTCGACCGGAACATGGGCGACTTCAACATCGGTCGCGACTACGGCGACCTGTTCAAGACCCGGTCGGACAACACGTTCCTGATCAAGGGCTCGTACTGGTTCTCGTTCTGAAACCGGCGTAAACCCTTCGGACGTAGGGTGTGTCGAAGGGAGTGAAGGGGTCCGTCGTGAGTCGACAGCGGGGTGCGGGTCGGTGCTGGTGGGGGGCCGGCCGGCCCCCTGTCCACTCCGGCGGGACCTGACCAAAAAACCGATGCACGGTACCAAAGGCAGGCGCGCTGGTGGATGAGGTGAAGGGCATCCGCCGGCGCGCCGTTTTCGTCCCCTGGTCCGCTCAGAGCGTCGGCAGCGTCCTCGGCAGGGCGCGCACGCTGCGCACCGCGTAGCCCGCCGCCTCGACCGCGCTGCGCAGTGCCGCCTCCGACGCGCGGCCGTCGTGCGTGACCTCGGCGCGGCCGAGTTCGACCTCGGCGCTCACGATCCCCTCCACGGCCCCGAGCGCCGTGAAGACCGCGTGCTTCGCGTGGATGGCGAGCATCCCGTCGATGAGCAGCTCGAATCGCATGCCGGAAAGCTACCTTACGGCATGACGACGATCGCCTTCCTGGGACTCGGCGCCATCGGCACGCCGATGGCCCGCCATCTCGCCCGCTCCGACTGGCACCTCCGGGTCTGGAACCGCACCGCGGCCAAGGCCTCGCTCTTCGCACGATCGCACCACGCCGCCGGCGTGACGCACGCGAGGACGCCGGCCGAGGCCGCGAAGGGCGCCGATGCGGTCCTCACCTGCTTCCCGGTCTCATCCGATGTCGAGCAGCTGCTCGACGGCCCGGACGGCCTCCTCGCCGGCCTCTCGAAGGGCGCCGTGCTGGTGGACTGCACCTCGGGCGATCCGGCGACGTCGCAGCGGATCGCGGCGCGCCTCGCGGCGCAGGGCGTGGGCTTCCTCGACGCACCGGTGTCGGGCGGCGTCGCGGGGGCGGAAGGCGGCACCCTCACGGTGATGGTCGGCGGGGAGGAGGCGACGCTCGCGAAGGTGCGGCCGTACCTCGAGGCGTTCGGCAAGAAGATCGTCCACTGCGGCGCGATCGGCGCCGGGGACGCGGTGAAGGCGGTGAACAACGCCCTGCTCGCGCTGCACCTGTGGAGCGCGGCCGAGGGGCTCGCCGCGCTGCGGAAGGCGGGGGTCGCGCCGGCGGTGGCGCTCGACGTGATCAACACGAGCAGCGGCCGCTCGAACGCGAGCATGAACCTCTTTCCCGAGCGCGTCCTCACGCGCGCCTTCCCGCGGACCTTCCGGCTGGCGCTCCTCGACAAGGACGTCGGGATCGCGGCGCAGGTCGCGCGCGAGCAGAAGGTGCCGGCGCCGCTGCTGCAGCTCACGTCCGACCTCTTCCGCGCGGCGCACATCGCGCTGGGGGAGGAGGCGGATCATGTCGAGGTGGTGAAGTGGGTCGAACAGCTCACCGGCGTCGAGATCAAGTGAACATTCGCGCGCAGTTCCCCGCACTCGCCCGACTCCACAACGGCCTGCCGGTCGCCTACTTCGACGGCCCCGGCGGCACCCAGGTCCCCACGTCGGTCGTCGACGCGATGGCGGACTACCTCCTCCATCACAACGCGAACACGCACTGGGCGTACCCGACGAGCAACGAGACCGACGCGATGCTGCTCGCGGCGCGCGGCGCCGTCGCCGACTTCCTGAACGCCGACGTCTCCGAGGTCTCGTTCGCGAACAACATGAGCACCGGCACCTTCCACCTCGCGCGCGCGCTCGGCCGCGGCTGGAAGGCCGGCGACGAGGTGATCGTCACCG